>JAICJH010000033.1 GCA_025928545.1 Bryobacteraceae bacterium
CGCCCTTGGTCTTCTGCCCGCCCTCTCCAAATAAAAACCGGCCGGTTGTGATAACCGGCCGGTAGTCGTATTTGCTTCAGCGCATCCGATGTGGCTTCAACTGACGTTTTGAAGCCTGTACTCACTCACAATCTGCTCCATTTGATCCTTCATCTGCAGTTTGAGTTTTTTCAGACGATGCTCCTCGATCTCCTCTTCGGCGGTCAGCGTCGGTTTGCTTTCCAGCCTCTCCACCAGCACGTCGTATTCGTGGTGCCGGTCCATGAGATTACGAAAGGTTTCATTCGTCTGCATCAGATGCGCTTTCAGCTCATCCTGAATTGCTTTGTCCATTCTGGCATCTCTCCTTAGAGTGGAGTTGCCTCGCCGAGCCTTTGACAGGACTACCGGGCCCGGTGGGTAGCTTCACTTCATGTTTGAAGTGCGGCAGAAAAATCCGCCGTCTACTCGGACTGTATCACGTACTCTTTGCCATGACAATAGCGTTTACGCTTCCTTGCTTGTAATAACCGTTACGCACTCCAACACGCACCCAGCCGTGGTGCTCATAGAGCGCGATTGCAGGTTGATTTGGCTCAGCCACTTCCAGATAAATCTTCCCGGTCGCCTCTCGCCTCAGCGCTCCCAACAAAGCCGATGCCACTCCCATTCGGCGGCTTGCGGGGCTCACCGCAACATTCAGCAATTCAGCTTCATCGGGCGCTGACTGGCGCCAGGCGCAGAAGCCGGCAATAATTCCTTTGCCCTCACCGGCGAGCAACGCGATCAGGATGCGGAAGTTGGAATAATCGCCCACCGGCCACTGCGCGGCTTCGGGCGATGCCTGCTGAATGCGGGCGATTGCCGGATAGTCGCTCTCCATAGCGGTGCGGATCGAAATAATCGGCAATCAACATTGTCGCCCGATATGCCTTTCCCCGCATCACCGGCGTGGTGTGATAGTACCAGGCATGTTCCGCTTTCCGAAAACCGTACTTGCGGGTCTGATCGCCGGTGTCCTGACTCTGGCGCCAGCCCAGGCGCCCGGCGTTGCGAGTACCGCGCAACGAAAGTTCGATCGCATCGAAAGCGCCAAACTTCCCGCCGGAACTCGGGTATTGCTGAGCGCGGCGGAACTCCGTGCGTGGGCAACCACCGAGGCCGGCATCTACGCACCCGGAGCTACCCGAAACATTCGTCTGGAACTCGGAACAGGAGCTGCGACCGGCTCCATGCTCCTGGATTTTGTGAAACTTCGGCAGGCCGCCACAGGAGAAGCGCCTGGCTGGCTGATGAAGAACCTGTTTGCCGGCGAACGGCAGGTGAAGGTGCAGGCGCGGTTCGAATCGCGGAACAGACGTGCCCGTGTGGACGTGGACCGGGTCGAAGTTTCAGGCGTTCCGATCGAAGGCGCGACGCTCGATTTTCTGATTCAGAACTGGCTCCGTCCCACCTTCCCGGAAGTAAAGATAAACGAGTGGTTCGATCTGGGTTTCCGTATGGACCATTTCACGGTAACTCCCGCCGGCGTGTCGGTCTTCATCGGGAAATAACGCCCGCACCGCACGGGTTCTTAAAGCGGAACCACCCGGCCTGAGTGCCGGAACGCGAATTTCAGGAGTGATAACCTGAAGATTCCCGCTATGAGCTTACAAGTCACCCTGCCGGACGGCAGTGTACATCAAGTTCCCCCCGGAACCAGCGCGTTCGATGTCGCGCAGAGCATCAGCCCCCGTCTGGCCGATGTTGCCCTGGTTGCCAAAGTGAATGGCAGCTTGTACGATCTGAAGCGCCCTCTCGAACAGGACAGCGTCGTTCAGATTCTGACTCCGAAAGATCAGGAAGCGCTCGAGGTGTATCGTCATTCCACGGCCCATCTCTGCGCGGCTGCCGTCCTGGAACTCTTTCCCGAGACCAAGCTCGGCATCGGTCCGCCCATCGACACCGGCTTCTATTACGACTTCGACCGTCCCGAACCGTTTACGCCCGAAGACCTGGAAAAGATCGAGGGCAAGATGTGGGAATTGCAGGCGAAGAATCTCACTTTCGAACGCAAATTGATCGGCAAGGCTGCCGGTCTGGACAAATACCGGGCCATGGATGAGCCGATGAAGGTTCAGCTCATTGAAGAAAAGGCCGACGATCCTTTCACCGAATACACGCTCGGACCCCAGTTCATCGACTTTTGCCGCGGCCCGCACGTTCCCGACACTTCGAAAATCAAAGCATTCAAGCTGACCTCAATCGCCGGCGCCTACTGGAAAGGGGACGAAAAGAACAAGCAGCTCCAGCGCATCTACGGCACCGTCTGGTTTACCAAAAAGGACCTGGACGACTACCTCAATAAGCTGGAAGAAGCTAAGAAGCGCGACCACCGCAAAATCGGCAAGGAACTCGATCTGTTCAGCATTCAGGAGCTTGCCGGTCCCGGCCTGATCTTCTTCCATCCGAAGGGCGGCATCATTCGCAAACAGTTGGAAGACTGGATGCGCGACGCGTATTTGAAGCGCGGTTATTCGCTTGTCTACACCCCGCACGTGATGCGGCGCGATCTCTGGAAGACTTCCGGCCACGCGGGATACTACTCCGACAACATGTTCGCCACCATGGAACTGGACGACGCGGAGTACCAGCTAAAGCCGATGAACTGTCCCGGTCACATCCTGATCTATCGGGACGGCCAACACAGTTATCGCGACCTGCCGGTGCGTTTGGGCGAATTAGGGACGGTTTACCGGTACGAACGTTCGGGCACCATGCACGGTCTGCTGCGCGTGCGCGGCTTTACCCAGGACGATGCCCACATTTTCTGTACGCCGGAACAGGTGGAGGACGAAATTGTCAATTGTCTCGACTTTGCAATCGACACACTGAACACGTTCGGCTTCACCGAATATAAAGCTGAGATCTCCACCTGGGATGGTGGCGTCAGCGGCAAGTACGATGGCGACCCAGCCCATTGGGAACTGGCGGAAGGCGCCCTGCGCAAAGCCTGCGATCGCCTCAATATCAACGCCAATGTTGTAGCGGATGAAGCCGCCTTCTATGGCCCCAAGATCGACATGAAGCTGGTCGATGCCATCGGTCGCCTCTGGCAGCTTTCGACCGTGCAGTTCGATTTCACGCTGCCAAAGCGTTTCGAACTCGAATACACTGCCGAAGATGGAAAGAAGCATCGCCCGGTCATGGTGCACCGCGCGCTGTTCGGGTCTGTAGAGCGGTTTTTTGGAATCCTGATCGAGCACTATACGGGCGCTTTCCCGGCCTGGTTGGCGCCGGTTCAGGCATCTATCCTGCCGATTACGGACAAACAATCGGAATACGCGGAACACGTCGCGCACGTGCTCAAGGCCGCCGGCGTACGCGTTCACGTGGACGCGCGAAACGAGAAAATCAATCTGAAGATCCGCGAAGCTCAGTTGCAGAAAGTGCCCTACATGCTGGTGATCGGCGGACGTGAAGCCGAAGCCGGGCAGGTAGCGGTCCGGCATCGCAAGCGCGGGGATCTCGGACCTATACCGCTGGATGAGTTTGTTGCCATCCTGACTGCGGAAATCGCCGCCAAATCGGTCGAATAACGCCGATTCGAACGTTCAATTCAACCATTCGTCGGAAAAGTGAACACGCGCGGCTGTCGCTCCGTTATTCTCTGACAGGAGAGCACATGACCGACGAAGCCGCAATATCCGTCCGCGACCTCCACAAGAGGTACGGTGACTTCGAAGCCGTTCGTGGCATCGACTTCGAGGTGCGAACCGGCGAGGTCTTCGGCCTGCTCGGGCCGAATGGCGCGGGTAAGACCACGACGATCGAAATTCTCGAAGGCATCCGTCAGCGAACCTCCGGCGATGTGCAGGTGCTCGGTTTCGATCCCGATAAACAGAAGAACCTGCTGAAAGACCGGATTGGCGTCTGCCTGCAGGCTACCAACCTGCCCGACAAAATCAAGGTGTTTGAAGCGGTTGAGCTGTTTGGCGCGCTGTACAGCCGGATGCTGAGTTCGGAAACCCTTTTGAAGCGCCTGCAACTTTGGGACAAGAGGGACGCTTTCTACTCGACGCTTTCCGGCGGCCAGAAACAGCGTCTCGCCATCGCCATGGGACTGATCAATGATCCTGCGCTTCTCTTTCTCGACGAGCCGACGACGGGGCTCGATCCTCAGGTCCGCCTCGAAATCCACGCTTTGATCGAGGAACTGAAGAGCGAGAACCGCACAATTCTGTTGACGACCCACTACATCGAAGAAGCCGAACGCCTCTGCGATCGCGTGGCTATTGTGGATTCCGGCAAAGTTGTTGCGATCGGAACCCCTCGCGAACTGCAGGAGCGGAGCGTAACGAAGTCCGCGATCGATATTACCTGCAACACCTCTCTCGCCGGCCGCGAACTCCCGAGTTTTCCGGACGCACTGAGCTCAATTCTGAGCGAGGGTGGCCGCCGCCTGGTGATTCAGTCGTCACGTCCCGCCCGCACGCTTGTCGAAATCGTGAAATGGGTGGACGCACAGGGAATTGAGCTCGACGACGCGCACCTGAGCCGCCCTACTCTCGAAGATGTGTTTATCGAACTGACAGGAAAGAAGCTCCGCGAATGAAACCGTATCTGGCATTAATCCGCAACGACGTCCGGCTGGCTTTCCGGCAGAAGGCGGTCATCTTTTTCAATTACATGATGCCGCTCGGATTCTTTTTCCTGTTTGCGCAGATCAACCACGCGGAACGCGGCGGCGCCATTATTCAGGTCATCACCATGGTGCTGGTGATCGGCATTCTCGGTAATGGGCTATTCGGGGGCGGGATGCGGGCGGTGCAGGAGCGCGAGAACAACATTCTGCGCCGCTACAAAGTCGCGCCGATTTCTCCGCTGCCGCTGCTCCTAGCGTCCACCGTAACGGGCCTGCTGGTTTATCTGCCGCTGGTGTTCGTTACCGTCGCGCTCGCTCACTTCCGGTACGGCATGGAGATCCCCGGCAATTCCATCGGCCTGTTCCTGTTCATCGTAGTGGGGTTGGTTGCGATCCGTTCCATCGGCCTGATAATTTCTTCCGTTGTGAACTCGGTCCAGGAGAGCATGATCCTGGTTCAAATCGCTTATATGAGCATGTTGTTTCTCAGCGGAACGACTTTTCCTATTGCGATGTTCCCAGGCTGGCTGAAGATTGTTTCGCAGTTCATCCCCGCAACTCACATCGTTTCCGGACTGCAGAATATTCTGGTGCAGGGCGAATCCCTGGCTGCGAACTGGCAGGCCGTCGGGGCACTCGTCCTGACCACGGTCATCGGCCTTCTTCTCTGCGTCAAATTGTTCCGCTGGGAGAAGGAAGAGAAGATGAGGCCCGCGGCTAAGTTCTGGGTGCTGGCGGTCCTGGTTCCGTTCGCCCTGCTGGGCACGTGGCAGGCACACGCCAACGACAATGTCAGGAAGTCGAAGATCGTGGACCGCGAATTGTCTCGTACCCGGTCATTCCTGATCCGCAATGCGCGCATCTTCATTGGCGATGGACGGGTGATCGAAAACGGAGCGGTGCTGGTTAAGAATGGCAAGATCGCCACTGTCTATGACGGCAACATTCCGGATGAGAAAACTGTCAATGCGCAACTGATCGAAGCGGCGGGCAAGACAGTTTTGCCCGGCCTCGTCGATTCGCATGTCCATCTGGCTTCGCCTGGCGGGTTCCTGGCTGACTGGAGCAAATATGACGCCAACAAGGCGATGACGCGGGCACTCGCCGCCTATCTTTACTCCGGCGTCACGGCTGTAAAGAGCGTCGGCGATCCGTTGGATTCCGTCCTCGGCGTGCGTAGTTTCGTCAACAGCGGAGAGCGTTTGGGGGCTGAATTCTTTCTGGTGGGTTCCCTTTTCACCGCGCCAGGCGGGCTTGGCGCCGAGATCATGCGCGGCCTGCCGGAGAACGTCCGAAGTTCCGTAAACGCACAGTTTCTCCGGCTGCCCCAGTCGCCGGTGGAAGCGAAGCAACAGATAGAAGCGTTGCATGGAATGCATGTCGATGGAATCAAGGCCATCATGGACGCCGGTGCCGGCGGGCGTCTCTACAATCGGCTTGATCCGCAGATCCTGAACGCGATCGCGGCTCAGGCGCGGGCCGATGGCTTGCCAATTGTCGTCCACACAGGCGATGTGCGGGATATCGAAGACGCGCTCGCGGCAGGAGTCAACGGCATCGAACAAGGTTCTTTGCGGCAGCGGATTCCCGACGCTGACTTCGCTTTGATGGTGAAGAACGGCGTGACTTACGATCCGACTCTCAGCGTCGCCGAGGCTTTACCGCAGTTCGCCGCAGGCAAACTCGAACTGATGAATCGCTCCCTGGTCCAGCAGGTGGTGCCGAAGGAGTTGCTGGCCGGCACGAAGAAAATGCTGGAATCGCGCCGGGCGCAGGCGTCAAGGAAACCGATCGGCGAAGATACGGTGGACTTGGCGATCGCGAAGGACAACCTGTTCCGCGCCTGGAAAGCCGGCGTCATCCTTATTACCGGCACGGATGCTGGCAACATGCTGGTTTTCCACGGACCCAGCGTGCAGCACGAATTGGCACTTTGGGTGAAAGCCGGAATTCCGCCGGAAGCGGCGTTGAAGGCGGCAACTCTGAATTCAGCCAGGGCGCTCGGCGCGGGGGCGCGATTCGGATCACTCGAAAGCGGGAAAGATGCCACCATGCTGGTGGTTGATGGAAACCCATTGCAGGACATTCACGCCACCGAAGCCATCTCATTCGTGATGTTCAAGGGTGAACGGCTGAACCGGGCGGAGCTTTTTAATCAGGATTAGTGAGAAGCAGCGCGTAAATTCCCGGCCGACCTGAACTGAGGTCGGCCGGGTTTCGCCTGCCTGATGCGTTCTGTTAACTCTTCGCAGAAGCCGCGGCCCGTGCCGCCAGCATAGCTTTGATTCGCGCCTTAATCCCGTCGATGCGGGTGCGTGCATCCGGGGTTGCGAGCGCCACGGTCTCCAGATTCTTCCACGCGTTGGGGTCGCCCATCGTCTCGCGGAACTTCGGAATGATGGCCTCAACCTTTCCGAAGACCACCAGATGCTCGCCATTCGCGTCGTTAAACATCTTCGGATCAATCGCGCCATTGACCACCAGCGAGCACGCCATATCCCAATAGCTGATTACCATCCGGATGTAGGCGCCGTTCGGACCGGCCATCCCCGCCATCAGATCGTCCATTGTTTCCGGACTAAACGTGATCCAGAAGTTGCGGGCTTCGCGCATCTTCTCTTCACGTCGGAGATTGTAGAGCTCAAGAATGATTCGTGCACTTTCGTACTGTGTTGCCATCTTTATTTTTTCCCTCGAAAAAAAGTTTGCCGCCCGCGAGCAGCAGCGGGCGCTTCTATCCGATGCGCGCGCCACATAGAACGACTCACGCGATACCATAAAATTTGGCACCCCAACCGACCGGCATTCTGGCTCGAATTGTGTCCCACAAGCGGGAAGAACTGCGCTCCGCCGCGGTTCCGGTAGCCGATCTGCGCCATGCCGCGGAATCCCGCCGCGCTCATCGCCGCGACTTCGCGGCAGCGCTGCAGGCGAAACGTCCCGCCATTATTTCTGAAATCAAAAAGGCATCCCCGAGTAAGGGCGTCCTGGTCGAGAACTTTCGCCCGGCTGAATTGGCCCGCCAGTATGAACAGGGTGGCGCTGCGGCGCTCTCTGTCCTGACCGACCGCGAGTTTTTTCAGGGTTCGCTCGATGACCTCCGCAGCGCCCGCGCTGCTTGCACCCTGCCTGTCATCCGCAAGGATTTCACGCTGACCGAATACCACGTCCTCGAGGCGGCTGCTGTGGGCGCGGATGCCATCCTCCTGATTGTTGCGATTCTCGACGATGCCGAACTCCGCAGCCTGCGGCAAATGGCCGCCGACTTCGGTATGGCTGCGCTGGTGGAAGCGCACAGCGCGCAGGAACTTGAGCGCGCGGTTCTTTCCGAGGCGAAGATTATCGGAATCAACAACCGCGATCTGAATACCTTCCGCGTGTCGCTGGAGACGTCTGTCGACCTGGTAAAAAACATCCCGCCCGGTGTCATGAAGGTAAGTGAGAGCGGCATTTTCAGTGCGGCTGACATCCACCGCCTGATGGACGCGGGTTTCGACGCCTTCCTTGTGGGTGAACATCTCGTCAAGTCGGGCAACGCCACCCAGGCGCTGCGGGAACTGGTGGCCTGATGTTTGTCAAGATCTGCGGTATCACCAATCGCGAGGACGCGCTGGCGGCAGTGGATGCCGGTGCTCGCGCGCTGGGTTTCATCTTCTACGAAAAGAGCCCTCGCGCCGTCACCGCCGCGCAGATCGGGAGTTTCGTTGCCGACATTCCGAAAGACATCTGGAAAGTGGGAGTGTTCGTCAACGAATCACCGGCCCGGATTGAGGAAATCGGCGCGCAGCTTGGTCTCGATGTGGCCCAGTTGCACGGGACCGAGACGCCGGCACAGCATCCCGCGGGCCTTCGCGTCTGGAAGGCTTTTCGCGTAAACGGCGGCGGCATTCCGGATTCGAATTATCCCGCCGAAGCGATCCTTCTCGACGGGCCCTCCTCCGGCAACGCCTTCGATTGGTCTCTGGGCGCGAATTTCCCGGGCAATCTGATCGTGGCGGGCGGGCTCGATGAGACCAACGTGCGCCAGGCTGTTGAGCGCGCGCATCCCTGGGGTGTCGACGTCAGTTCTCGCATCGAAGCCGCTCCCGGTCGAAAGGACCATGTACGTATGAAAAAGTTTATCCAGGCGGCACTCGAATCATGATTTCCCAACCAGACCCAGGCGGCCACTTTGGCGCTTATGGCGGAAGGTTCGTCCCTGAAGTGCTGATGTCGCCGCTCGAAGAGCTCCAAAACACGTACCTGGAAGCCAAAGCCGACCCGGCCTTTCACGCCGAGCTCGACATGTTGCTCACCACATACGCGGGCAGGCCGACGCCGCTTTACTATGCCCGCCGTCTGAGTGAACAGCTTGGAGGAGCGAAGATCTACATCAAGCGTGAAGACCTTCTGCACACCGGCGCGCACAAGATCAACAACTGCCTGGGCCAGGCGCTCCTCGCGCGCCGCATGGGCAAGAAGCGCGTCATCGCCGAAACCGGCGCGGGTCAGCACGGTGTCGCAACGGCAACAGTTTGCGCGCTTTTCGGCTTCGATTGCACTGTCTATATGGGCGAAGAAGACATGCGGCGGCAGCGCCTGAATGTCTTCCGCATGCGCCTGCTCGGGGCGAAGGTCGTACCTGTGACTTCCGGCAGCCGCACTCTGAAAGACGCCATCAGCGAAGCCATGCGTGATTGGGTAACGAACGTTTCGACGACGCACTATCTCCTCGGCTCCGCCCTCGGCGCGCATCCTTACCCGATGATGGTGCGCGATTTTCATCGTGTAATCGGAGTCGAGGCGCGAGCGCAAATACTGAAGGTCGAAGGCCGCCTGCCCGATACCGTGATCGCCTGTGTGGGCGGCGGTAGCAACGCAATCGGTATCTTTCATCCGTTTCTCGAAGACGCAGGAGTGCAACTCATCGGAGTGGAAGCCGGTGGACGCGGTCCGAAGCTTGGGGATCACGCGGCGCGTTTTGCCGGCGGCTCGCCCGGCGTTCTCCAGGGCACTTACAGCTATCTGCTGCAGGATGACGATGGCCAGATCGCGCTGACTCACTCTGTTTCGGCTGGACTGGATTATGCGTCGGTCGGCCCTGAACACGCCATGCTTCACGACATGGCTCGCGCCGAATATCGCTCCTGTGACGATGCGGCGGCGATTGAAGCGGCAACCGTCCTGAGTCGGACCGAAGGCATTATTCCGGCGCTTGAGTCGGCACACGCCGTGGCGGAAGCAATTCGAATTGCCCATACCATGACTCCCGGCAGTATTCTGATCGTGAACCTTTCGGGCCGCGGCGACAAGGATATCGACATCTACCGCGAAAACCTGAAGGAAATGGATCAGGCATGACGCGAATCGGGAAGCTGTTTGAAACACTTCGCCGCGAGAAGCGGCGTGGAATGGTCGCTTATCTCACGGCGGGCGATCCTACCCCGGAAGCCACACCCGGCCTGGTAGCTGCTCTCGAACGCGGTGGTGCGGATCTCATCGAACTCGGCGTGCCTTTTTCCGACCCCATAGCGGACGGTCCCATCATCCAGGTGGCCGGAGACCGGGCTATCAAGGCGGGCATGACGCTCGCCGGTGTACTGAAGATTGCGACGAAGATTCGCGAGCAATCCCAGATACCACTGCTGCTGTTTACCTATCTGAATCCCGCCCTGCGATACGGTTTCGCACGGCTCGCGGCCGACGCCAAAGCGGCGGGAATCGATGGCTGCCTGCTCATCGATGTCAGCGTGGAAGAAGCGGGAGATTACGTCAAAGTCATGCGCGATGCGGGGATCGATACCGTTTTTGTGGCCGCCCCCACCAGCACAGATCACCGCCTGAAACTTGTCGCCGCATACTCCAGTGGCTTTGTCTATCTGGTCTCGCGGACTGGAATCACGGGAGAACAAGAGTCCTTGTCCGAGACGGCTTTGCCTTTCATTGAGCGGATGCGCGCTCTGACGGATTTACCGCTCGCCATGGGTTTTGGAATTTCAACTCCCGGCCAGGTAGCCGCGATTGCGGAACACGCCGACGCGGTAGTTGTGGGAAGCGCGATTGTGCGCCAGATCGGGAAAGATCCTGCGGGTCTGGAAGCCATGATGCGTGGCCTCACCAGTCCGCTGGTGAAGGCTGCGATATCGTAGGGTTTTGTCCGGCCGCTTTGCCGCTGACGACTGCGTAGACGAGACCCTGGAGCCGCAAGAATGTCTTCAAAGACCGATACTCCCGAAGCCCAACTCGCTGTTTGCCGCGACCAGATTGATGAACTCGACCGCCGCCTGGTTGCGCTCCTCAACGAGCGTACGGCTGTCGTCGAACAAATCGGCCGCGTAAAGAAGGAAGCCCAACTTCCGGTATATGAGCCGAAGCGGGAAGACGCTGTGTACGCGAACATCAGGGCTGGCAACGCGGGGCCGCTGCCCGACGACGCCGTACAACGCATCTTCGAGCGAATCATTGATGAGATGCGGAAGATTCAAAAAGACCGGATGGTTGCGAAATGAGCGAAATTGAAATGAGCTTGCCGACATGTTAGTTGTGATGCAGGAGAATGCGTCCCCCGAGCAGGTGCAGCGGGTGATGGATCGCATGATCCACGATGGCTTTGACGTGCATCGCTCTACCGGTGCGCTCTACACCGTACTCGGCGGAGTGGGCCGCAACACGGATTTCGACATTGCCGTTTTTGAAGTGCTGGAAGGCGTTAAGGAGGTCCATCGCATCGGCTCGCCTTACAAGCTTGCAAGTCGTGGCTTCCGCCCGCAGGGCACCGTTATCCGGATTAAAGATGTAGAAATAGGCGGCAACAATGTCGTGATCATGGCTGGCCCCTGCAGCGTTGAGAGCCGCGACCAGATTGAACGGGCAGCCGACATCGTGGCTGAGGGTGGCGCCAAAGTCATACGCGGCGGTGCTTTCAAACCGCGGTCCTCTCCGTACAGCTTTCAGGGAATGGGCGAGGAGGGGCTTCAACTCCTCCGCCACGCAGCCGACCGCCGTGGCCTGCTTGTGATCAGTGAAGTGATGGACGCTGTCCAGCTTCCCGTCATGCTCCAGTATGCCGATATTCTTCAAATTGGCGCACGCAATATGCAGAACTACACGCTGCTGCGTGAAATTGGCAAGGCGCGAATACCGATTCTGCTGAAGCGCGGCTTGTCGGCCACCATTGAGGAACTTCTGCTCTCCGCCGAGTACATCCTTTCCGGCGGAAATTATGACGTGATGCTCTGCGAGCGCGGTATCCGTACCTTTGAAACGTATACGCGCAACACGTTTGACGTCTCCGCAATTCCTGTCGTAAAGAAGCTGTCTCATCTGCCGATGGTTGGAGATCCTTCGCACGGCACCGGCCGCCGCGATCAGGTGCCGCCCATGGCGCGTGCCGCCGTCGCCGCGGGTGCCGATGCACTCCTGATGGAAGTGCACCACGATCCCGATCATGCCCTGAGCGACGGCGCCCAATCGCTGAATCCGGAGCAATACTTCGAATTAATGAAACAGTTGCGCTTAATTGCCGTAGCCGTCGGGCGCTCCATCTGATGCAACGGGTTGCGATTGCCGGCGTGGGCCTGATCGGAGCGTCGTTCGGCCTGGCGCTGCGGAAGGCGGGGTTCAGTGGTGAAATTGCAGGCGTCAGTTCGCCACGGAGCATTGCCGCCGCCTGCGAACGGGGGGCAATCGACATCGGCATCTGCCTCGAAGAAGCCGCGGCCTCTGCGGATCTGATCTTTCTCTCCCAGCCGATTTCCGGCATTATCCAGACCGTGAAACAGCTCGAAGGGCTGATTACACGTCGGATTGTCGTGACGGACGCCGGCAGCACAAAACTCGCAATCATGAATGCCGCCGGGCCGAGCCTGCGTGAATATGTCTTTATCGGCGGACATCCGATGGCCGGCAAAGAACAACGCGGCGCGGAAGCGGCGGATGCGGACCTGTTCCGCGACCGTCCCTGGATATTGACTTCGAAGGGCGATCATCCTGTTGAAGTGGTATTTCGCGATTGGCTGGAGAAGATCGGCGCGCGGATCAAGGTGCTGGATGCCGCAACTCATGACCGGCTCGTCGCATGGAGCTCCCATCTGCCTCAACTGGCTTCCACCGCACTGGCTGCGGCGCTACACGATCGGCAGCCGATGGCCGCAACCGTTGCCGGCCCCGGACTCACCGATATGACTCGCCTGGCCCTCAGTTCTTACGACTTGTGGCGTGACATTCTCGATACGAACAGCACCGAAATTACCGCGGCGCTGGATGCGTACATCGCGAAGCTCCAGCAGATCCGTACCAACTTCGCGGATGAGTTCGCCAGCGGCGCCGATTTCGCGCAGTCCCTGCGCAAACCCTAAAACCATGGCGACTCTGCGCGACCAACTCAACCATACGCCGAGAAATCTCGCCTTCGGCACAAGCGGACGCAGGGGGCTCATTGTCGATTTGACTCAGCTCGAGATCTACATCAATGTCACCGCCGAGTTGGAGTATCTTCAAAGGCTCCCCGCTGAGCTGGGAGGAATTGCAAAAGGCGACGATTTTTACTATGCCCTCGATCTGCGCCCGAGTTCACCCGTGCTTTGTGAGGCCGTCGAACAGGCTCTCGTTGATTTCGGGATGCGCGCGATCAATCTGGGCAAAATTCCCACCCCGGCACTCACGCATTATGCGCTGACCCGCAATTGCGGAAGCATCATGGTGACGGGCAGCCACATTCCGTTCGATCGCAACGGATACAAACTCAACACGTCCCGTGGAGAGTTGCTGAAGAATCACGAGTCTCCAATCGGCGCGAAGGTGGCGGAAGTTCGGCAAAGAATCTACTCGCAGGAATTCGTTGAATCGAAATTCGATGCCAGTGGGACGCTGCGCGTAAAAGCGCCGCATCTGCCGGTATCCCCCGCGGGGCAGGACGCCTATGCCGCACGCTATCTGGATTTCTTTTCAGGCCAACAGGCTAGCCTCGCGTGCAAAAAAATACTTGTGTATCAGCATTCCGCAGTCGGCAGAGATCTCCTGGTGGATGTTCTCAGCAGCATCGGCGCGGACGTGATCGCCGCCGGCAGGAGCGACCAGTTTGTTCCCATCGACACAGAGAACATCGAACCCGCCCAACTCGACGCGATCCAGGAATTAGTCGATGGAAACCCTGGACTGTGGGCTGTGGTCTCAACCGACGGTGACAGCGATCGGCCATTGATCCTCTCGGTGGATTCCACGACGAACCGCGTGAAATTCCACGGAGGCGACCTCGTTGGCATGGTCGTAGCGCAGTACCTGAATGCGGACGCTGTCGTCGTACCCATCAGCTGTAATGACGCCATCGACAGAAGTCCGCTATCCGTCGTTCTTGAGCCAAAGACGCGCATCGGCTCGCCCTTCGTGATTGCAGGAATGGCAACTGCCGCGGAAAAGGGCCGGCGAACAGTCTGTGGCTGGGAAGCCAACGGTGGATTCCTTCTGGGCTCTGACGTTGCCCGCAACGGGAAGACACTCACCGCCCTCGCCACGCGTGATGCCTTCCTGCCCGTTCTCGGCGTTCTTTTCGCTGCCGCTGAACGGAACGTTGCCGTTGCGGAGGTGTTCGCGGAGCTGCCAAAACGCTTCAGTAAAGCCGGGCTGCTGAAGGACTTTCCCCGCGCCGACGGCCTGCGCGTTGTGGATCGTTTAACCAATCGCCCCTCGGCCGGCGGTGCAGATCCCGCGCAAATTGCAACCGATCTCGCCCGCGTCTTCACTCGGGCACGAGGCTTCACCTCGGTGGCTCGCATCGATTACACGGACGGCGTTCGAATTTCTTTCAGCAACAACGATGTTGCCCACATCAGACCCTCCGGGAATGCCGATGAACTGCGAATCTACGGGACCGCCGATAGCCAGGCGCGCGCCGACGCGATCGTTGCCGAAGGCATTCGCGAGCCGGATGGTATTCTGCGCTCTCTCCAGCGCCTCATCTGAGCATGTCCGGTCCTGTCGTTATTCTCGGCCTTGGCTTCACGACGCAGAGGCTGGCTCGCCGGCTTCTGCAACGACACACACCGGTCTACGCCGCGGTCAGGGGGGCTGAACGTTTTGCGGATCTGGCCAAAATGGGAGTCCGGTTCGCAGATTTCCCGGAGAACTCGGTGCTGGTTCATTCCGTGCCTCCACTGCGGGAGCCGGATCAGTCCTCCATCCGGACTCGGATCGTGGATCTGGCTCCGCGTCGCATTCTGTACATTTCCTCTACCGGCGTCTATGGCGCACAGACCCACGTGAACGAGCGCACGCCGGCCGCGCCCGATGAGGAGAAGGGTCGCCTCCGCCTGGAAGAAGAATCGTGGCTGTCGTCTCGTGCTCAGAGCGTGCTGATCCTGCGCAGCGCCGCTATCTACGGCCCCGGTCGCGGTGTTCATGTCCGGCTCCGCGAAGGAAAACTACCGCGGGGCACCGGCGGCGTTGTCAGCCGCATCCATGTCGATGACCTTGCCGCAATTCTGGAAGCCGGTATCGACGCCTCTATCGATGGAGCCTGGTCGGTTGCGGACGATTGCCCCGCGGCCAGCGAAGAAGTTGTAGCGTGGTGTGCAAACCGTATGGGACTGCAAATTCCCAATGAGGCAGGGCCCCGCTTCCCGGTGTCGGGAAGAAGTGTCGATGCAAAAAGAATCAGAGAGTTACTCGGCGTGGAACTGAAGTATCCCTCATACGAATCCGGCATCGAAGCCAGTCTGGCGTCCGAGTCGGCGGATACTGATAGAGAGCTCGGAAGGAGATTTGCATGAAACGCAGTGTGGCTTTCCAGGGTGAACTGGGCGCCTTCAGCCAGGTAGCTGCCAGCCAGCTCGCCCCCGATTATTCACCGTTTCCTCTGAATGCATTCGATCAGGTTTTTGAGGCAGTCGCAAAAGGAAATCTGGACGTCGCCGTGATTCCGATCGAGAACACGCTGCACGGTTCCGTTCACGAAAACTACGATCATCTCCTGAAATACGATCTCACGATCCATGGAGAAACGTTCGTCCGCATCGTCCACAACCTCATCGCTCCGCCAGGAGTGAAACGCGCGCAGATCAAACGCGTTTATTCTCATCCTGTCGCCCTGAATCAGTGCCGTCATTTCTTTGAAGCCAATCCGGGCTTCGAGAAAACTCCGTTCTATGACACAGCGGGCAGCGTCAAGATGCTGATGGAAGACGGGCTGACGGACGCTGGCGCAATCGCCTCCGCTACAGCAGCTGGGATCTACGGGGCCCGGATTTTACAAAAATCAATCGAAGACGACCGGGAAAACTATACCCGCTTCTTTCTTCTGAAACGGCCACAAACCCGAAAAGCCGCCAGACCAGTTGCAGGCATCCGTTACAAGACGAGCGTAGTGTTTACCGTTCGAAATATACCAGGGGCGCTGTTCCGCGCGCTGAGCGCTTTTGCATTACGCGATCTCAACATGACGAAAATCGAATCCCGGCCCCTCAGAGGCAAGCCCTGGGATTACCTCTTCTACGTGGACTTCATCGGCCACACCGCCGACCCGGCCACCGCGCATGCACTCGGTCACCTGGCGGAACTGGCCGATATGTGGAGAGTCCTGGGCTGCTATCCAGCCGCCGGCAAGTAGCAAAAATCTTATCGGCGTGAATCAGCGTGCATCGGCGGCCATTCAACGTTTTTCAGGATCAAGCCTCGCTGATAGCCACCGAACGGGCCAGTTTCACCGCCGGGTTCGACATCAACTGATCCAGAACGTTTTGCGGCACCAGAGTGTCCGTGGAAACCACGGCAATCGCTTCGAGCGGCTCACCGGAATCGCGGCGCCCCAGCGAAAAATTGGCGATATTGATGCGGTTGGTACCGAGCACCGACCCAACGTGGCCAATCACGCCCGGAACATCCAGGTTCTTCATGCAGACAACATGGCCGGTCAACGCCGCCTCGCAATAAATTCCATCCACCTGCATCAGGCGGGGCTTACCGAGGACGACAGCGCCTTCTACCGTAGTGATGCTGGAATCCGTTTCGACTTCCAGACGAATCGAATCCATATGAGCACTGCGCTTATCGTGAACTTCAGCGACATTCCAGCCACGCTCGGCGGCAATCGGCATCGCATTGATCACGTTGGCTTTCGACGCAGTCGAACGGCCCAGCACCCCGGCCAGGCCCGCGTTACGCAGCAGGCTCGTATTCATCTCCGCGATGCGGCCCGAATAAGTCAGCCGGATTGTCGTCGGATTGCCGGTCGCCAGATGGGAAGCGAAATTACCCAAACGCTGGGCGAGGTCGATGAACGGAGACGCTGCCTTGTACTGCTCCGGCGATAACGCCGGCATATTGACGGCATTGATCGCGACGCCATTCTGCAGATATTCCACCATCTGCTCGGCGATGCGCACGCCTACGATTTCCTGGGCTTCCTCGGTCGAACCGCCGATGTGCGGGGTCGCCAGTACTGCATCCAGCCCGAACAGCGGATAGTTGGCATCGGTCGGCTCTTTCGCAAATACGTCGAGGCACGCACCCGCCACTTTCCCGGATTCGATCGCGGCCTTGAGCGCGCATTCATCCACCAGTTCCCCGCGCGCGCAGTTGACGATGCGAACACCCTGCTTCATCTGGGCGAACGCCTCGGCATTGAGCATTTTCTCTGTATCGGGCGTCAGGGAAACGTGGAATGTCAGATAGTCGCTCTGACGGTAAAGTTCAGGAAGCGACACAAGATCCACACCCAGATCGGCCGCGATCCGCGGCGTCACAAACGGATCGCTCGCCAAAATGCGCATTTCGAAAGCCCGCGCCCGTTTGACAACCTCACGGCCGATGCTGCCCAGCCCGACAATTCCGAGCGTCTTGCCGCGCAATTCGTTGCCCAGAAACTTTTTCTTTTCCCATTTGCCGGCCTTCGTGGAAGCACTGGCCTGCGGAATTGAACGCGCCATCGAGAGCATGAACCCCATGACGTGCTCGGCCACGGAGACCGCGTTGCCCCCTGGCGTATTCATCACGAGAACGCCGGCGGCAGTAGCCGCGGGCAAATCTACGTTATCCACTCCCACCCCTGCCCGCCCGATCACGCGAAGCTTCGGAGCCTGTTCGAGGACAGCCGGGGTGACCTGCACCGCGCTTCGCACTACCAATGCGTCGGCGTCGGAAAGGTGTTTTGCATATTCCTTAGGGTTCGAAACAATGACATTCCAGCCTACCTGGGCCTGAAAGAGTTCGATGCCGGCCTGAGCCATGGGTTCGGCGATAACGACGTTCATGTGTATTTATTCTCCGTACAAAATCGGTATCTATAACGGTTTCTATCGAGATGCGGCGCAACCGGGCACGCCGCAATACGTTCAGAGGCAGAGCTGGTCAGAGCGACAGAACCACGCGCCACGCATAATATAAGGACGACTTGCGAAGATGCATGGAAAGGGTAGATTCTTTAGAATATCAAACACATGCCTTTACTTGAACAATTAGCCAAAGATATCGTCACCGCGATGAAGGCCCGTGACGAGGAACGCCTGAGCACCGTCCGGATGATGAAATCGGCTCTTCAGAAAGCACATGTGGACGCGGCGCCAAAAACATTAGACGACGCTGCGGACCTTCTGGTTCTGAAGATTCTCGTAAAACAGCGGACGGACGCGGCGGAAATGTTTCGTAAAGGCGGCCGTGAAGATGCGGCCCTCAAGGAAGAGTCCCAACGCCGGATTATCGAGGAATATCTCCCCGCCTCGGCGAGTGATGAAGATATTCAGGCGGCCGTAGATGCCGCCATCGCCGAAACAGGCGCCACCACCGCCAAACAAATGGGACTCGTGATGAAAGCCGCCCAGTCCCGCCTCACCGGCAAGACGGTCGATGGTAAGCTACTCAGCGAAAAAGTGAAAGCGAAACTCTCATGAGCCAAAACAAGCCGTTTGTTCCGCCGTCGGTTCAGATGAAGGAATTCACGCTCCGCGCCGTCCTGCTGGGGCTTGTGATGTGCGTCGTTCTTGGCGCGGCGAATGCCTATCTCGGCCTCAAGGCCGGCCAGACCATTGCCGCTACGTACCCCGCTGCCGTAATCGGCATGGCGGTATTGCGTCTCTTTAAGGACGCCACCATCCTCGAAGAAAACATCGCCCGAACCGCCGGGTCGATCGGTGAATCCGTAGCTGCGGGAGCGGTTTTCACAATCCCCGCGTTTGTAATTTCCCATTCGTGGATGGATTTCTCACCCGGCGTCGCTTACTGGAAGTCCACGGCTTTGATGATGATCGGCAGTATCCTTGGCGTTCTGTTTGTATCTCTGGTCCGCCGAGTCCTGGTTGAAGACCCCGACTTGCCATTTCCGGAATCGGTCGCCGCATCTCAGATTCACAAAGCCGGCCAGATGGGCGCGGAGGCGGCAAAGCACCTTTTTTACAACATGGCCACCGGCGCCATCGTCCTGCTTGCCAGCGCCTTCAATGTTTTCGCTCCCGATAAGGACTGGTTCTTCGCCATGGGCTCGCTGGGCACGAGTTCGCTGCGCCTCGGCCCGTTGGGAACTAACAACCGTCTGGCCACCGGCGGCGTCACAGTGTTTTCAGGACCCACCATCAGCCCTGCCTACATCGGGGTCGGCTATGTAATCGGGCCAACCCTCGCTTCTTTGAATTTTTCCGGAAGCGTGCTCGCCTGGGGCCTGATGATTCCGCTTCTCATCTACTTCCTCGGGCCGCAACTCCACGCCTTTCTGCCGCCCAACTCCACGGGCGATGAGTCCTGGCTTGGTATCGCCAATGCCGTCTGGCGTTACATTGTGCGGCCTGTCGCCGTGGGCGGAATGTTGACCGGCGCGACTTATACCTTGTACAAGATGCGCAAGTCGCTCGGCACCGGGCTCGCGCGCGCATTCAAAGAAATGAAAGCGGGCGCGGCTGCCGAAGCCACCACGGCTCGTACCGAACGCTATATGAGCTCTCGCGTCGTTCTGTTTGGAATCTTCGTCGTGTTTTCGCTGATGATCGTCCTCTATTCCTATCTGGCCAATGGACTGGTCGCAGGTGTCACAGCCGCGGTCGTGATGCTGATTGTCGGATTCTGCTTCGCAACGGTCTCGGGATATCTGGTCGGCGTAATCGGCTCCTCGAACAATCCGATTTCCGGACTGACGCTTTCCACCCTGATCATCGCGGCCCTGCTGATGGTCGCCCTCGGCGTGCGAGGGGCCAGCGGCGTCATCGCGGTTTTGGGCGTAGCTGCTGTCGTTTGCGTCTCCAGCGCCGTCGCCGGTGAATTGCTTCAGGATTTCAAAGTCGGCTACATCCTCGGCGGTACACCGCGCAGCATCCAGATTGTGGAGCTGATGGCCGTCGTGCTGGCGAGCGCAGTCATGTATTTCCCGTTGCTTGTCCTGCACCAGGGCAATATCAATGCGGGCGGCATTGGCTTTGGCGATCGCCATCTGGCTGCCCCCCAGGCTGGTCTCATGGCCTCGCTGGCACAGGGAATCGTCGGTGGGGATATGGCCTGGCCCTTAATCGTCGCCGGCATCCTCATGGGAATCTCGATGATCATGATCGGGGTCAAGAGCCCGATGCTCGTGGCCATCGGCATGTATTTGCCGGTCGGGACGACATTCGCGATCTTCATCGGCGGAATCGTCCGCTGGATTACCGACACCCTGGCAAAAAAACGCGGCATGAACGAAGCGCAGAAAACTCGCATCGAAAGTGTGGGTGTCCTCGCCGCATCCGGCATGATCGCGGGCGAAGCGCTCATGGGGCTTGTAACCGCCACCTTCAGTTTCTTCAACTGGCCGCTCCCGGTGGTTTTCAAGGATCCGTCCTACACCGTTGGCCTGGTAGTGATGGTAGTGCTCGGAGTGATCCTCGTCCAGGTGCCGCTGCGCAACGCCGGAAGGCCGGAAGATCCCGCCCCGCCCGCGGTAATTATGTAGTGACCGCTGCCGCCACCACGTGATAGAGCAGTCTCGGATTGGCCGCCTCCTCAACGGGCGTGCCGTCGGCATTGAGGCGGTTGTACCAACTCCATCCGTCGGCCCGGAAGAAGCGCTGGCGGACGATATCCCAGCTCAACGCTCCGCGCTTGACCGCTTCCGTCTGCACCCAAAGCAGCTTGGCTTTGTCCGTGGGCGTGTTGATCGCGAGCCCGTCGTCGAAACCGTGACTGACCGCGAACTCCTGGAGCCGCTCGGCCGCACTGATGTGCCCCAGTTCGAACAGAAGCGTGGACCACTCGAACTGATGACCGATCTCGATTCGCCGTTCCTCCGTGGGCGTCCAGTCGGCGTTCAGAAATTCGAAAACGAGTCCGGTCTCCCGATCCAGCAGGCGGGCGAAGAAGAGCTCCTCGATTCGCCCGGCCTGCCTGCGCCAGTAATCGTCGCCCGTATTCCGGAAAGCCGCCAGCAGCGCTTCGAGCAAATGCATGTACGGATTGTGACTGCGGATGCCGGCCGGTTGCGGACCAAACCCCCCGACGCCCGCATCATCCAGATGCTGCTCAATCAGCCCATAGCGGCGTCGCAACAAATCCATCGCCATGGACTCGCCGGTCAGCCCGAAGTACCAGGCCATGAACAGCAGGTAAAAGCTGTGATCGTAGACCCTGAACTCGCCCTCAACTGGCGGCTGTGAGTGGAAGCTCTTTTCCGCCGCTCGCGCGAATTCAGCCCGGCTCGGAAATAACTGCGCAAGATGTGCCCAACAGTAGCCCAACCGCGCCTGCGTAACAGCGGGCAGGTTCGTATTACCCTCGGTCGCGTAGAGCCACTTCAGGCCAACATCTTCGAGCCATGCCTTTCCCGATATTGGCGCTGCCACTACTTTGCGGCCGGATGGCTTGCCGCGTAGTGCTCCTTCAGAAGATCCCTGCCGAAATCGCCCGCGAGATCACGCCAAACCGAATGCACATGATTGCCGTTGCTCTGCGTTTTATCGAATTCGACAAGAAAATCCGCGGTCTGCACACGATAGTAATTGGGCTGGTCGCGTTCCGTCCCCCCGGCCCACGCAAACCAGATGTTCGTGCCGGCTTTCTTGATCTGGGCCTCGCGCAGTGCAGCCACCTCTTCCGGCATATTCGAGCAATACTCTTCCAGCAGATCCTGTAGTTTGGTGCGCTGTGCAGGTGTCATGGCGGACGCCGAAAGCCCGTTCGGCTGGCCCTTCAGCGCGGCTTCTCGTGTATTGGTCGTCAGGATATCGCCCGGGGCCTTCGCATCGTAAATCGCCACCTTCCGCTCATCGGGAGTCAAAGAATTGACCACCGCCAGAGCCAGGTCTTCCTCATTGGCTAGCACGCGAAGACCCTTGCGCGGGCCATCCTTGACTTCCGCCGGATTGCTGCCGAAGAAACTCGGCGCGCCCTGCAGTTTCCCGTTCACAAGCGTGAAATTCTGACTGACATGATGCCCTTCGAAGCGATAGCCCCAGTCACCAGTTTCCGACGGCTCACCGAAAATGCTGACGTAGTAATTGTCGGGGTCCCGGCGCGGTGTGGGCTCCACGACGAGCAGAATCTCATCCAGGCTCATAATCGTCACGGCCTTAATGAAACCGCGCTGGCTCAGCCCTGCGCCCAGCATCGCCATAGCCAATTGGCGCTGGTACGGTTTCATATCGTGGAGGGCCAGGCCCTTGCGCGGCACCGGCGTATAAAACCAGTTGGAGCGCTCCTCGTCCTCCATTTTGAAAGTGACGGCGGTCTTTTGCCACGGCTCCAGTGAATTGATGAAGTTCTTCGCGGCAATCGTCATGATGGACGCCGACTGCTGCTTCGCATACGCGCCCAGCAACAACGCCATAGTCGCGGCGACGATGATCATGCGAACCGTCAGGCTCGCGTTCTTCAGAAATTTCATGCTTGTAACTCCTCGGTTGGGTGCTTTGGAAACGATATCACAACCGGGCCTGGTCAGCCTGCCCTTCGGAACAGCGCCTACCGGAAAGACATCCCCGCAAAGCTAACCACGCTCTGCGCATCGATATTCCACTGCTGGTACCGGTCCACCGTTCCCCGCACATCCGGACGAACCTTCATGAACGTGTAAAACGGCGATGAACCGCACCACTTGAGCTCGTCGCGATTCTCCCGCACCAGTTCCCAGAATCCGTGCGGGTCGCTCTGCGAAATCCGCTCCATCCGCTGGCGGTCCCGTGCCGCGACTTCCAGCATTTCATCGGCATCCGCCCTGGCCTCGAACTCGTCCCCGTAACGCACGCCCATATGGGCCATGTCGACGCCCAGCACCCAGCACAGACGACTCTCCTCACGCGCCGCGATCTCCCCAAGCGAACCCAGAAAACGCTTGACCGTGTCGTCCTCCTCCGGCATGCCGCCGCCGTAAATGCTGGGGAAATACGAACCGCAGAGGATCGGCAGAACCTTCACGTCCGCGCCGAAAAGCGATTGCAGAAACACCACCTGAAATTCAATCGAATGCTCCACCGCGTGGCAATAATCTTCCATGCCGATGGCGTCTGGGGCCGTCCGCATCAACTCATCCACAAGCGCGGTATCGGTCCTGGCTTCGCCGAACGGCGTCGCGTAACACTTGCGTGTCAGCCCAAAACGATCCGGCTCGCCGTAGTGTGAAGTCCCCAGGATGACAAATGTCTTATCCCGTAGTTCCGGACCCAGGTGGCCATACGCCGCGCGGTAAGACTCGAAACCGCCTTCCGGGCTGACATGCGGGGCCGCGATACCAATCAGCTTGCCCGCCTGCGCCCCCCGCCCTTCGGCCTCAGTCGGCCCCCGCTCCATCCAGTGATTCACGACAGCAGTGAGTTCCGGCTCATTGTCCGGATACCCGGAACCCGAATGAGCGGCCAGCCGAACCGGGGCTTCCGCAAATTCCCGATGCCGGGCCTCCCGAAGCTCCGCGAAGCACTCGTCTTCCAGAAAACCGCTCCGTGAGAGAGCGGCTGCCATCTGATCCCCGATCTCACCCGCCCGCAGATCGCCCGACGCGCGATACAACATCTCGTGCAGTTCGCGTTCAGTCTTCTCGCCGTCGAAGAATGTCAGGCACTGGATCAGGTCGGGCGGAATAATCAGAACCGTATCTGAGTAGTGCAGCGAATCGCGCAACAGCAAACCCGGCCGATCTTCCACCGGCGAGGGCATGATGTCGAGATCGCCCCGCAAACGGGGTAGCGTGGTTGGCACGGGACCATCTTAGCCAACGCCGATACGTCTATTGGTCGTCGCGGCGTTTCAGCGTCGGGCGGTCCTGCGCGTCCGGTGCGGGCGCAGTTTCCTGTCCATTAGCGTCAATCGTGCCGTTCGGATTGCGGCGCAATGTCGGCTTACCCGGATCGGCTTTCGGATCGGTGGACGCCGGTTTTTTTCCGTGCATTCCCATGACGCGGGCCTTCACGTCGTTAAACTCACTGGTGCTGACGACGTATTCCGGCCGCTCCTTCAGGTACTTGTCGATATTGGTCTGCGCGTTCTTGATGCGGTCCGGTGTCGGCGGGTGAGATGAGAACACTTTTGACATGGAACCCGGCTTGCGCTTTTCCTGCGACTGCACCTTTTCGAAGAAATCGACGAAAGAGTTCGGATCGTAGCCGGTCTTGTACATGTACTGCAGACCGAGCATGTCCGCCTCGGCCTCATCCGCGCGCGAGAAAGTCAGGAATCCCAGCGGAATCGCAAGCTGCGCGCCCTGCCGGATGGCATAACCCGTCCAGCCACCCAGGAAAATCATCATCGGGATGCTGGCGTAGTTGATGAGGTCGCCTTTAGTCTGCTGCTTCATGCCGTGGCGCGCAGCCACGTGAGCGATTTCGTGCGCCATCACGCCCGCCATCTCGGCTTCATTGTCGGCGGCAGTCAAAACCCCGGTGTTGACAAAGAAGAATCCGCCCGGCAGCGCAAAAGCGTTAATCTCTTCCGCGTCTATCACTTTGATCGTGAAAGGAACCTTCGCGTCCGAATTTCGCACCAAATTCTGCCCGACGCGATTCACATACTCCGCGGTAATCGGATCGTCGACAATCTTCGCCTGGCGCTCCACTTCCTGAGCCATCTGCTTCCCGATGGCGATCTCTTTTTCGATCGAGTAGAAGTTAAGACCCTTGCCAACGTCGCGGTTTCCGATCTGGTCCGGATCTTTCTTCTTGTCCGCGGCCATCGCCGGCGAAACAAGGAAACTTGGCAACACAAGTGTCGCCACAGCCAAAACCGACGTCAGCCGCCGGTTGGCAACGCCGCTGGAATTGGACCCGAAAAACGCGTTCATAAAAGGCGGTCTCCTGCTTTGTACATTAGTATACCGCGCATTTGGACAACGAAATGCGCATCTGTCTAAGTTACGTCACGGCTGTCATTCCGGTTTCACACCGAAAAAATCTCCGCCACCGCCAGTCAGACCCGAATACACACTTTCCCGAAATGAGCCCCGCTTTCCAGATACGCCATGGCCGCATGCACCTCATCGAACCCGAAAACACGATCCACCACCGGGTGCATCCCCGACGCAGCCAGCGCCCGGTTCATGTCTTCGAACATCCTCCGCGACCCCACGTAAATCCCCTGTATTCTCGCCTGTTTGAGGAAAATAAACCGCGGATCCACCTCCCCGCTCCCGCTCAGCACCCCAATCAGTGCGATATGTCCCCCGCGCCGGATCGCCTTCAGCGATACCGGCAACGTTCCGGCCCCGCCTACCTCCACAACGTGGTCCACCCCAGCCCCGCCCGTAAACTCGCGCGCGGCCTTGTCCCACTCCGGTGTGGTTCGATAGTTCACAACCGCATCGGCCCCCATCACCCGCAGCCGTTCCTCTTTCCCGTCGCGCCCCGAAGTCGTCGCGATCACCTTGGCGCCGGCCCGTTTGGCGAACTGAAGGGCGAAAATCGATACTCCGCCGCTCCCCTGCACCAGCACCGTTTGCCCTGGCAACAGCCCTCCGGATTCGAACAGAGCGTGCCAGGCCGTGACCGCGGCACAAGGCAGCGTGGCCGCCTCTTCAAAACTGAGATGCTCCGGAATCCGGACCAGTCCCTCCGCACTGAGGCATACCTGCTGGGCGAGCATTCCGTCAATCGAGCCCCCCAGCGCCGTCGCCGCCGTGGCATCGTCCGGCGGTCCATCGAGCCAGCCCTGCATGAAGATCCCGGCCACCCGGTCCCCAGGCTTCACGCGCGTAACCCCGGGCCCCACCTCAACCACCTCGCCGGCGCCGTCCGACAGTGGAATCAGCGGCGGCTTCACCGCGCGCCCGTACCCCCCTTTGGAAACCACCAGATCGCGGTAGTTGAGCGAGCAGGCCCGCACCCGCACCACGGCCTCGCCCGCACCCGGCGTCGGATCCGGAACTTCAATCGATTCAAGATTCTCCGGTCCGAAGTTCTTACTAAAACGCCATGCTCTCATAGGGTTGTAATCCTGATCCTGCGTTTATTTCCCTGCCAATTTTCGATGATATACTGAGTGATTACCCCCACTCCAGCCATGCCGTCATTAAAATCCATACGCCCCAATCTCACCGGCGAGAAGAAGATTTACCTCCTCAAGCCGCGTGGTTTCTGTGCCGGTGTAGTGCGTGCGATCGACGTCGTGAAAATTGCGCTCGATCTTTATGGCGCCCCCATCTACGTTCGCAAGGAAATCGTTCACAACAAGCACGTAGTCGACGAACTCCGCGACCTCGGCGCCATTTTCGTCGAAGAATTGTCCGAAGTTCCCCCGGGCGGCAGGGCCATTTTCAGTGCCCACGGCGTTTCTCCGGCGGTCCGGCAGGAAGGCAAAGAACGAAAACTCGAAATTATCGACGCTACTTGCCCGCTGGTCACCAAGGTCCATCTGGAAGCCGTCAAGTTCGCGCGCGAAGGCGACACCATCGTCCTGATCGGCCACAAGAATCACGATGAAGTCATCGGAACTCTGGGCGAGGCGCCGTCGAAAATGGTTCTGGTCGAGTCCGTGGAAGACGTCGATTCCCTGGATCTCCCCGATCCCTCCCGTGTTGCCTACCTGACCCAGACCACCCTCAGTCTCGACGAAACCACCGACATTGTCGCGCGCCTGAAGGAGCGATTCCCGTTGATTCGTGGCCCGAAATCTCAGGATATCTGCTACGCCACCGAAAACCGCCAGATGGCCGTCAAGGGTGTCGCGCAATTCTGCGATCTCCTTCTGGTCGTCGGCTCCGCCAATAGTTCGAACTCCAAGCGCCTGGTCGAAGTCGGCCAGAACTATGCCGTCAAGTCCTATCTTGTCAACGATTGGGAAGAAGTCAAATCCGAGTGGCTGGAAGGCGTCAATAACGTCGGCGTGACGGCTGGCGCCTCCGCTCCCGAACATCTGGTCGAAGCAATCGTGATGGAACTCAAAGCTCACGGCTTTGGCGAGATGGAAGAAGTGGAAATGGTGGAGGAAGACGTTCGTTTCTCTCTGCCTTCCGAACTGGGCAATTCAGGCGCGCAATTGCTCAGCATTACCCGATGACGACTGTAACCCAACTCGTCGGCAATCGCCTCCTGGCGCCTTCGCGACAAGCTATCGATCGCGCTGCGGCGAAGTTTCTTTCACTCCAGCACCCCGATGGCTACTGGTGCGCGCTGCTCACCGCCGATACCACCCTCGAATCCGACTATATTCTGCTCCAGCTCTGGCTGCACGCACCCGAGCCCGACGGCTCCTGGAATCCGCAGAGCCGGGGCAAGGTCGTTCGAGCCGCCCAACACATCCTGCGCCAGCAGAATGCCGATGGCGGCTTCCCCATCTACACCAAAGGCCCCAGCGAAATCAGCGCTTCCGTGAAGGCTTATTTCGCCCTGAAACTCGCCGCTCGTCTCATGCCTGCGGGCGAGATCGATGCGCCGTTAGCACGTCTCCTCGAGCGCATCCTTACCCTCGGCGGCATTCAGGCCGCCAACAGCTACACCAAGGTCAATCTCAGCCTTTTCGACCTTTACCCCCGCGAAGGCACGCCCAGCATTCCACCGGAAATTCTGCTGATTCCCGGCAAAGCCCTCTACCAAATGTCGTCGTGGACCCGCGCTATTATCGTCGCGCTCGCCATCGTTCACGCGCACGATCCCAAACGCCCCGTCCCCGCCGGCTTCACTCTCCAGGAACTCTTCATCCCAGGCAAGCCTGTCGGCTTCGAAAACACCGACGCCTGGCTCAGCTGGCGCAAAACCTTTGTCCATTCCGACCGCATCCTGAAACTTTGGGAGCGCTACGGCTTCGCGCGTATCCGCCGCGATGCCATTCGCAAATGCGAGCACTGGATGCTCGAGCGCATGAAGCATTCCGAAGGCCTCGGCGCCATCTATCCGCCGATGCAGTACTCCATCATGGCCCTCGACGTTCTCGGCTACGCCAAAGATCATCCCGTGCGTGTCGAAGCCATCCGGCAGTTTGACAGCCTGATGGTGGATGATGGCGAAAAGCTGTTCTATCAGCCCTGCTTCTCGCCGGTCTGGGATACCGCGATCGGAGCCTTCGCTCTGGGCGAGGCGCGCTCCGCGAGCCCCACAGCGGTCGGCAAAACAGTGGCCCACACAGCCATGGGCCGCGCGGCGGATTGGATTCAGGCTCGTGAGATCCGGCGCAAAGGCGACTGGTCCGTAAAACGCCCCGATGTCGAACCTTCCGGCTGGGCCTTTGAATTCGAAAACGACTGGTATCCGGATATCGACGATACCGCCATGGTGCTGCTCGCAATGCAGTACCTGCCCGCAACCGACCGGCGCGCTCAGGAAGCCACCCGGATGCGCGCTCTCGACTGGCTGCTGGCCATGCAGTCGAAAGACGGCGGCTGGGCGGCGTTCGACGTGGATAACAACTGGGAGATCCTCAGGCACGTCCCCTTTGCCGACCACAACGCCATGCTCGATCCAACCTGTGCCGATATCACCGGCCGCGTCCTCGAAGCGTTGGCTGCGAACGGCCTGGATCGCACCCATCCCGCCTGTCGGCGGGCCATCGATTATCTGATTGCTAAACAGGAAGCTGACGGTAGTTGGTATGGCCGGTGGGGCGTCGCCTATCTCTATGGCACCTGCTTTGCCTTGCGCGGCCTGCGCGCCATGGGCGAAGACGACCACGAACCCCATATCCAGCGCGCCAATGAGTGGATTCGCGCTCTTCAGAATGCGGATGGTGGCTGGGGCGAAAGCTGCGCCAGTTATGATCGCGACGGCTATGTGGCCGCTGAAAGCACCCCCAGCCAGACCGCGTGGGCGCTCATGGGCCTGATGGCAGGCGGTGACACTTACAGCTCCAGCGTTCAGAACGGCCTTCAATACCTGTTGAAGACCCAGCAGGAAGATGGCAACTGGCTGGAAGAACTCGCCACCGGCACTGGCTTCCCCAAAGTCTTCTATCTCAACTACCACTACTACCGGCTCTACTTTCCGCTGATGGCCCTCGCTACTTTCGTGAAAGTCGCTGAAGCCGACCGCTAGCTTCCTTGAAACCCGCACTCGTTACCGGCGCGTCCGGATTCGTCGGCTGGCATGTGGCGCGTTTGCTGACGGAACGCGGTCACAAAGTCCGCGCTCTTGTGCGCCGGCCCGGCTCGGTTCCCGAACTCGACGTTGAAACTGTCTCCGGTGACCTGCGTGACCCCGCCTCCCTCGAACGCGCCGCCGCGGGCTGCGGACTCGTGTTTCACGTCGCAGCTGATTACCGGCTCTGGGCGAAGGATTCCCGGGAGATGTATGCGGCGAATGTGGATGGCGTCCGCAATATGCTGACAGCGGCCCGCTCGGCGGGAGTCGAGCGCGTCGTTTACACGAGTACTGTCGGATGCATCGGCGTACCTCACGGCGGAATCGGAGATGAGAACCAGCCCTGTGCGTTGCAGGAAATGGCGGGCGATTACAAGCGTTCGAAATTTCTCGGCGAACAGGTGGCGCTGGAGTTTGCCCGCGGCGGCTTTCCCGTAGTGATCGTCAACCCGACCGCCCCCATGGGCGATCACGATTTCAAGCCTACGCCCACCGGACAAATCGTGGTCGATTTCCTCCGCGGCGCCATGCCGGCCTTTATCGATACCGGCCTGAACGTAGTGAACGTGAAGGACGTAGCGTCGGGACACCTGCTGGCCTGCGAGCGCGGCAAGCCCGGCGAGCGCTATATTCTGGGCTCGGAAAATCTCACGCTTCGCCAGATTCTCGAGCAGTTGGCATCGGTCAGTGGCCGCAAGGCCCCTACCGTGGAGTTGCCGTACTTCGTAGCCTGGCTGGCCGGAGCCGTGGGAACCGCAATAGCTCAGGTAACGGGAAAACCGCCCCGAGCTTCCCTCGAATCCGTCCGGATGGCCCGCAAAAAGATGTGGGTATCGCACGAAAAAGCGTCCCGTGAACTCGGCTACAAGCCCGGTCCCGCGCGCGATGCGCTGGCAGACGCGGTGCGCTGGTTCACGAACCTGCAATCCGACGGGCGATAGCAATTCCGAACCGCGACTCTCGCGGAATCGCTCTTATCGGCATGAATCGCCGTGAATCGGCGGCAATAAATATTGCTTGACACCAAGTGTAACAAGGTTCATAGTACACTTGTGCTTCCGTCGAAATTATTAATAGCTTTCCTGTCGCTTACCGGCGCGCTCGCCGCTCAGACAGCGAGTGTGGAAGGTGTGGTGGTCAATCATCTGACCGGCCAGCCGCTGAGCGACGTCCACGTGCGTGTTCTTACGGGCGATATCGCCACTGTCAGCGTGGAACGCGTCTATGGTGCAACGAGCGACCGCACCGGGCATTTCTCCGTTTCCGCTGTGACCCCGGGGCTGTATCTGGTTGTGCCGGAACGCACCGGCTTCGTTTTCATGCGCTCCGCCGGGCCTATACCCGCAACGGTCCTGGCGCTCAGGGCGGGCCAGAAAATGACTGGTCTGAAAGTGGAAATGACGCCTGTCGGTTTCGTTTCCGGGCACGTCGTCGACGATGCCGGAGATCCCGTCCCCGGAGCTTCCCTTCAGCTTCGGGCAGCACCGCCCGACACCGACTTTGTAAATCCCTTCGCAATTCCGCTGCCTAACTATACCGACGATCGCGGCGGATTTCACATTGTGGTTCCTCCCGGTAACTACTTTTTACAGGCGATGCCGCGCAACTTCGGCGCGCCGGGGCCAGCCGGGCCATATGTCGCCACCTGGTACCCGAGCGCCGACAGTCAAGCCCAGGCGTCGGCGGTCGAGGTGAAACCGGGTGTCGACGTAACACTCGAGATTCGGCTGACGCACTCCCGGCCCTCCGCGCTCGGCGCCACCGCACCGACGTTGTCGATCAGTGGCTTATTGACGGGACTTGGTGGTTCAGCCGCCGGGAATCTCAATCGGGGGCCCGCCGTCGTCACTTTGCTCGGCCGCACAAACCTCGGTACGATGCAGGCCTTTCGGGGGGCTTCGGTGGATCCAACCGGCAAATTTGTAATGCGTGGTTTGCCGCCGGGAGCTTACCGGTTATTTGCCGTGTACCAGCCCGGAAAACTCCGCAGCCAAACGCTCGACGTACAACTTACAGGCGCCGACCTAAGCAACCTGCAACTGAATCTGGTGCCGGGTGAAGATCTTGCGGGCTCTCTTGAGGTCGTCGGGGCCGCAGGGAACGTCGCTCCGGCCCCCAAATTCTCAGTAAAACTGGAATCGACCGAGCCCGGCGATCAGAGCACTCAGGAGACGACCGCGGCCCAGGTGGGAAAGGACGGATCCTTCCGCATTCCTGCCGTTTTCCCCGGCCGCTATCGTCTCCGCGTCGAGCCACTGCCCGACGGAGCCTTCCTCCGCTCCGTGACTCTGGACGGTGCCGCGGTGGACGATACCGGCTTCGACTTGTCGCAGGGCGGCGCCTCCACCCGGCTGAAAATCGTCGTCAGCCGCAACGCCATTCAGGTGTCCGGTAATGTGCTGGACCGTGATGGCGCGCCGCTGAAGAGTCCGCTTGCGGCCGTGCTGGTCTGGAAGGATGCCAAACAGGTCCGGCCCGATTACAACGCCGTGGCAGGCAGCCGGTACACCCTCAGGGACTTGCGCCCTGGAAAATACCGGCTGCTGGCAGTGGATGCATTCGACTTCACGAATCTGGCCGGGGCCAGCGACCCGGATGAGTTCGCGAAAGCGTTGCTGCCCGCCGCCGAGGAGATTGAGGTCGCAGAAGGCGTCCGGATGGTGAAAGATCTGAAGGTGGTCGCGAAGGAGGACATCAATGTCCGGCCCAAATAATAAACAGCTCGCACGCATACTCGTTCGCATACAGGTACTAAGTCTGGCCGCCGCCGCGGTCGTTGTCGCCCAGCCTCAGCCTCAACCGCAGTCGCCTCCCGCCGGAAATGGTTCGATATCCGGCTCGGTCTCCAATTCAGTTACGGGTGTGCCTTTGCCGCGCGTGCATGTTTCCGTGATCGTCCTGAGTAATACGAGCGCACAATCTTTCGCCGCGCTGACCGATGCCGAGGGTAAATTCGCCATCGGGAAGCTGCCGCCGGGCCGGTTCATCGTCAATGTGGACCGCGCCGGCTTTGTGGCGCCGCCGAACGGTAACCGCCTGTCCGATTCGCAGCTGCGCCCGGATGAGAAGAAAGAGGATGTGAAGCTGACGCTCACCCCCACCGGGGCAATCTCCGGACGCGTACTCAATGCCGGTGGCGGAGAAGTACAGGGAGCGATTGTCTCGCTGGATGGCGCTCCATTTGGTATCAACCCCGCGACCACCGATGAGAAGGGGCAGTTCCGAATCACTGGCGTGCCGCCGGGGCGGTATCGGGTGCTGGCCAATCCGGCCGTAATGCCATTCCCGCCGGAGATCCGGACCGATGGCACCGAGGAGGTCCACTACGCCCGCACTTACTATCCCGATGCGCTCACCGTAAAGGCCGGCCAACGCGTGGAGGTGGTGGCCGGCTCGGAGGTGAAAGGCATCGACGTCCGCCTGGTCCGCACCCCGATCGTCACGCTGAGCGGCAAAGTGCTGGATGGGCCCGCGGGCGGTAAGATTTTGGTGCGCGCGATGGCGAGCGCGGCAGCCGGCGGCGTCGTTCAGCAGGCGAACAACGTGAAGGCGGACGGTTCGTTCCAGATCTGGCAACTCGATCCCGGGAAATACACTGTCGTCGCGATGAGCTCGCCGTCGGGTGGGGGCTCACAGCAAGGCCTGCAATCGGTGCCGGTGGAAATTGACGTGGCAGGTGCGGACATCCGGAATATCGAACTCCGCATGATTCAGCCATTTGACCTCACCGCCAGACTTGGTTTTGAAGATGCAAAAGCGCGCGAACGCCCGGCCATTCAGACTCCCAGGGGACAGGGACAGCAGCCGCCGGCCCCGCGCCGCATGATTCTGCGGCCGGAAGGACAAACCTTCATCAACAGTCCGTCCATGTTCCAGAGCGTCGAAATTGGCGACGACGATTCGTTTACCCTGGAGAGGCTCCAGCCCGGCCGATACCGGTTGAACTCGACGTGGGGCCCATACATAAAATCGGTGAGAGTCGCCGGCAGGGAAACGGAAGGCGACATCCTCGATCTCCGCAACGGGCCCGCCGGCGACGTCACGATAACGGTTGCGTCCGTGACGGGCGAAGTCTCCGGAGTGGTGACCGATTCGATCGGGCCCGCGGCGGGTGTGCGAGTTGTCTTGATCGGGGAGGGCAGCGGCGGGCGTCTCCCGGTCGCCACCATGTCTGCCGCCGATGGCGCATACAAGTTCGCCGCGGTTCCGCCGGGTAAATACAGGATGATCGCTGGCGACCCTGAGATCGTGAATCAATTCCGGCCAGGCATGGATACGGATGAACTCGCCGACATCACGGAAAATATCCAGGTTTACGCGGGCGACAAGCTCACAAAAGCACTCAAAAAGCGAGTGTCCGACGGGCGATAGCAGTTCATTCTCACCCGCGACGGCAACAAAGCGCTTGCCATGTCCGCCACCCGCGCTAAAATCAAGAAATCATTCACTTCCCTGGAACACTCTCACGGAATCGCTCCTATCGGCGTGAGTCGGCGTGAATCGGCGGCCATTAATGCGACCCCTGCTGTTTATCGCCTCCGATCGCCGCGAGCTCGAACCCTGGGTTGCTCATTGGAACCACGCCGCCCCTTCCAACGCCGCTGTCCATTGGGCGCGCACAGGCACATGGCGTGATCGCGGTGTAATCGCCCTCGCCAATGGCGTCGGAGCCCCCCGTGCAGCCGCCGCTGTCCAGACTGCCCGCACCCTCGCGCCGGAATTCGCCGGAATCTGTAGCATCGGCACTGCCGGGGCGCTCGACCCATCCCTCGCGATCGCCGAAATCGTTGTGGCCTCCGCCGTAACCGATGGCGTCACAACCTGGCCCGCCCTCGATCCCCACGGAGCAGCCGCCCGCTCCGGACTCGTCCGCACTAGCCCTCATATTGCCCGCACCGCCAACGAAAAAAAGAATCTTGGCAGCGGAGGGGCCATCATAGTAGAAATGGAAGCGGCGGGGTTAGCTCACGCCGCGAAGGAATTGGCCGTACCTTTCTACTGCATTCGCGTCGTTAGTGATGGGGCAAATGAGACATTTAATATCGATTTTGAGCAATTCCTTACGCCGGACGGACGGTTCAACGTGCCAAGCTTAATGATGAACGCATTAGCGCACCCTGTCAGAGATTTTTCAGAACTGCTTAGACTACAGCGGCGAACTTCCGCTGCCGCCAAACAGCTGGGGAATTTTCTGGCCACTTGCGATTTTTAAAATGACTGATCCTGTTCCCGATAATATGCGCGCCGCCGTTTACCGTGGCGCAAGCGTCGTCACTGTCGACGAAGTTCATACCCCGGCAATTGGTCCCGGCGAAATTCTGATCAAAGTGGAAGCCTGCGGTGTTTGCCACACCGACCTGAAAAAGATCGAGTACAACTTGCTCGATCCACCGCGCATCTTCGGCCATGAAACCGCCGGCACTGTTGCCGCGGTAGGTTCAGCCGTCACCCGATATCAACCCGGTGACCGGGTCATTGTTTTTCATCACATCCCCTGCGGCACCTGTTTCTACTGCGAACGGAAACTCTACGCCCAATGTCCGGTTTACAAGAAGGTTGGGGTTACGGCAGGCTTCGAGCCGGCCGGAGGCGGGTTTGCCCAGTACGTGCGGGTTATGGATTGGATCGCCGCGCGCGGAGTCGAAAAGATCCCGGAAGGCGTCTCTTTCGAAGTAGCCTCCTTTGTTGAGCCGGTCAATACCTGCCTCAAAGCGGTCGAGCAATGTGATCCCCAGCCACATGACGTTGTGCTGGTGCAGGGTCAGGGGCCGATCGGTTTGATCTTCACGATGCTCCTCAAACTGCGAGGCTGCACAGTTGTAACAACCGATACAATTGCCTCCCGACGTGCCTTGTCTATCCAATGTGGAGCGTCGTTTGCGCTCGATCCCCGGGTGGAGGATGTTGCCGCGCGCCTTCGCAGCCTGACCGGCGGACGCGGGGCTGATATGGTATTTGTGGCCACAGCAGCCAAAGGCTTGGCCGAAGAGGCGATACGGTCCACGCGCCCTGGAGCCAGGATCATGTTGTTCGCGCAGACATCGGATAAAGAAAGAATTGAGCTCTCCGGCGCCAGTATCTGTGTCGGCGAAAGGTCGCTGCTTGGTTCCTATAGCGCTTCAGTTGAGTTACAGGCAGAATCTGCACGCTTAGTATTTAGCGGCGACCTGCCTGTGAACCTGTTGATATCTCACCGCGTACCCCTTGATAAGATTGAATTTGCGTTTCGGCTCGCCACGCACCCCGGCGAGTTTCCGGGGGAGAACCCGTTGAAAATTATCGTCCGACCACAGGAGCTTGCAAGTTGCGCGCTATAAACGACACGATGCTTGCCGCTGTCCTGTACGGTAAGGAACATGTCCAGATGGAACGCGTGCCGGTACCCGAGATCGGGCCCGGAGACCTGCTCGTCCGCGTCAGGACTGCTCTGACCTGTGGTACTGACGTGAAAGTTTATCGCCGCGGCTATCACGCCCGGATGATTGTGCCCCCTGCGCTTTTCGGACATGAGCTCGCCGGCGACGTGATTGCCGTAGGCGAACGCGTGAAAGGGTTTGAGATTGGCCAGCGCGTGGTGGCGGCAAATTCCGCTCCCTGCCATCGCTGCTTCTATTGCAGTCGCGGCCGCGTCAATCTTTGCGAAGATCTCCTTTTCAACAATGGAGCGTACGCCGAATACATTCGTATTCCCGCGCGCATCGTTCGCGTCAACACTTACGTCATTCCACCGCATCTCGATTACCGCGATGCCGCCCTTGCTGAGCCCCTGGCCTGCGTCGTGAAGGGAGTGGAAGACGTCGAGATGAAGGCTGGCGATACCGTCGCTGTCATTGGCGCGGGGCCCATCGGCTCCATGTTTGTGCGCCTCGCGAAACTTCGTGGCGCGCGCGTCATCGCCGTCGGGCGAACCAAGGCTCGTCTCGAACGTGTCGCGCGTCTGGGCGCGGATCGCATCGTGGCTTCTGAAGATGTTGGCAACCCGATTGCCCGGGTTCGCGAACTGACCGGCGGCCGTGGAGCGGATATTGTCATCGAAGCGGTTGGCAAACCCGAAACCTGGAACATGTCCGTCGAAATGCTGCGCCGCGGCGGCACCGTTAACTTCTTCGGTGGTCCGCCTTCCGGTACGCACGTGGATCTGGACACGAACCTCCTGCACTACTCAGAAATTACCTGCAAGGCCAGCTTTCACCACACCCCCACCTCAATGCAGGAAGCGCTGGATATCATTTCCAGCGGCGGTGTGCGCGCGCGCGATTTCGTGGAAGCGGAAGAATCGCTCGAAAATCTCTCGCGCGTGATGTTCCGTCTTGCCGAGGGCGGCACGGCGTTCAAGACCGCGATTATTCCATGATTGCGGCAACGCCGCCAGGCGCGGTCATGCTGCTGCCCCTCGATTTTGTATCCAGCCCGGAGGCTTTGACGCGGATCTGGGCCCTGACCGAAGCCGAACAGTACACGCGCTGGCTGGCTACTCACCATTACGAAAATTTCCACGTTGTCAGTTTTCTGCTGCCAAAGGAACTGCACCAGGATTTCTATAACGTCTACGCCTACTGCCGTTGGGCGGACGATCTCGCGGATGAAATCGGCGACCCGGTCCGCAGTCTTGAGTTGCTCGACTGGTGGTCCCAAGAGCTTGACCGCATGTATGCCGGGGAAACGCAGCATCCCGTGTTCGTCGCTTTGCGCGGCACCGTAAAAAGACATTCGATTCCGCAACGGCCTTTCTCCGAGTTGATCCGCGCCTTCATTCAGGATCAGACGGTGACCCGCTACCAGAATTGGGATGAGTTGTTCGCCTATTGCGAAGGCTCGGCGAATCCTGTAGGTCATCTCGTCTTGTACCTCTGCGGCTATTCCGATCCCGAGCGGCAAGCTCTGTCGGATGCAACCTGCACCGCTCTGCAACTGGCTAACTTCTGGCAGGACGTGATTGTCGATCAGGAGAAGGATCGCGTTTATCTGCCGCTCGATCTTCTGGCGCGCCACAACTACACCGTGGAAGAGCTATTTGCCCATAAGTTCGACGATCGCTTTCGGGATCTGATGCGTGAAGCCGTAAAAGGAACCCACGACCTTTTCCTCAAAGGTCTGCCCCTCATCAGAATGGTGAACCGGCGGCTGGCGGTGGATTTGGATTTATTCAGCCGCGGCGGCATGTGCATTCTCGAAAAAATCAGCCATCAGGGCTATGACGTGCTTTCACGGCGCCCGTCGATCTCGAAAGTGGAACGCGTACGGCTTCTCGCCGGAACACTTGTGCGCGCTGCGTTCAAGCGCGCCGCATGAGTTCGGCAACTTCTTTGGCCGGCTCTCAGGCGCACTGCCGGGCTGTAGCGAAGAGCCGCGCCAAGAATTTCTATTATTCCTTCGTCCTGCTTTCGCCCGAAAAGAAAAATGCGATGTGCGCAATTTACGCGTTCATGCGCTACTGCGACGATCTCAGCGATGAGCCCGGGGCCACGCAGACAGCCATGGATAAGTGGCGCGAAGCGCTGACGTCGGCGCTGTCCGGACGGCCGGACGATAGCCCCGTGTGGCCCGCTTTTCTGGATGCGGTGACACGCTATCAGATTCCGCATGAGTATTTCTACGACATGATCGAAGGTGTGGCCTCGGATCTTGTGGTCCATACGTTTCAGACGTTCGATGAGTTGTACCAATACTGCTATCGCGTCGCATCGGTCGTTGGCTTGACCATCATTCACATCTTCGGCTTCCACTCACCCGATGCGCTGCCGCTTGCCGAGAAATGCGGAATCGCCTTTCAACTGACGAACATTCTCCGCGACATTCGCGAGGATGCCGGCCTTGGCCGCGTCTATTTGCCATCCGAAGACCTGGTTCGATTCGGCGTATCGGCCGAGGACCTCAGCCAGGCGCGAAGAAACGAAGCCTTCGACCGCCTGATGGACTTCGAACTTGGCCGCGCACGGGCGTACTATCGGGAATCGGAGCCGCTGGTGGAAATGGTCGACAGCGATTCGCGCAAATCGCTGCGCGCTTTGATTGCGATCTATTCGGCGCTGTTGGAGCGAATAGCGGAATCGCCTTCCGAGGTTCTGAGACGTCGCATCTCACTGCCGCCGGCTGAAAAACTCTGGATAGTGCTCCGGTCCGCGGCAGGCCTGTAAGACGGCGGGGCTTGACCCTACTAACTAATTAGCATATGATCCATGGAATATGCTGCGACCGGTCCTGCTTGCGTTGTTCATCTTCCCTGCCGCCGTCTTTTGCCAGCCAGGCCCGGCATTCGATATCGCGGATGTCCATACCAGCCCGCGCGCCGATTGGGTCAAGAATCAGCTCCATCGCATGGACGGCGGTCTCCTCGCCGGCAATCGCTATGAGATCCGGCGCGCCACGCTGCTCGACCTGATCCGGACGGCATACGGGGTCGATGCGGATAAGATCCTCGGAGGGCCGAGTTGGCTTGACTATGATCGCTTCGAAATCGTCGCGAAAACCAAGCCAGGCACGAAACCAGCCGACCTGAAGCTGATGCTCCAGGCCCTGCTCGCGGAGCGTTTTCATCTCGTCGTCAAGCTCGACACACAGCCGATTCCCGGGTACGTTCTCACAGCGACTAAGGGCGACAGGAAATGGAAAGCGGCCGCCGCCGATGCCGGTCCGGGGGGGTGCCGGAATAACCCTGTCTTCGAGGGCACCCTCCGCCTGATCGCCGTTCAATGCAGCAATATGACGATGTCTGAATTCGCGGCCTGGCTGAAAGGCCCCGTTTCGAAGCCCGTACTGGATTCCACTGCCATCGAAGGAGCATGGGATTTCGAAGTGCAGTATCCTCCGGTAAACATGAATGCGGCTCCCGGCCCCAGTCCCATCATCGACGCCCTGGAAAAGATCGGCCTGAGGCTCGAGGACGGCAAGGTTCCGCAACCCATGCTCTCCGTGGAAAGCGCCGTCCAGCAGCCAACGCCGAATCCGCCAGGCGTGTCACAGGCGCTCCCACCTCTGCCCGCGCCTGAATTCGAGGTTGCTTCGATCAAGCTGAGCGGTGGCGAGGGCGGCACCAGACCGCTTCGGACGGAACCGGGCGGACGCATTGTCGCGGACGGCATGCCTCCCGGTAGTCTGGTCGCCCAGGCGTTCGATCAGGTGTCCTACCTTCAGCCTGTTGGGACGCCAAAATCGTGGGGCAATGGCGTCGCACATAACGTCTCGATCATCGCCAAAGCGCCGGCGGGCGTCGCAACGGATCAGGACCATCTCAACGCCATGCTCCGTGCACTGTTGATCGATCGCTACAAGATGAGTTTCCATTTCGAAGAGCGGCCCATGGATACCGACTCGCTCGTGGCGGTCAAGCCGAAACTGAACAAAGCCGATCCGGCGAGCCGTACGGGATGTACGCGCCAGCCGCAAACGCGCTCGGACGGCGCCCGCTACACGCATCTCGTTTGCCAGAACATGACCATGGCGCAGTTCGCGGAACAAATCCAGGCCTTCGACTCCGAGATGTTTTATCCGGTGCTGAATGAAACTGGGCTCGACGGCGCGTGGGATTTCGCTATCGATTACGATCCCCTCGCGGCTTTTGCAGCGCGGGGATTTCGACTCGGCGGCGCGGCAGCGGCGCCGGCCGAAGGGCAGGCGCCCGATCCCTCCGGCTCTGTTTCTTTCCGCGATGCGATCCAGAAACAGCTCGGCTTGAAACTCGATGTGCACAAGCATCCGCAGCAGGTGCTGGTCATCGATCACATGGAAGAAAATCCATCGGACAATTAACCTGTCCGCCTTCCGCTACTGCGGGCTCGACAGTACTTTGACCAGTTCGTACAGGAAAGTCTGGCCTTCATAGAAGGATTTCACCGGCATGCGCTCGTCGCGGCCGTGCATGCGCTTGTCGTCGCGGTCCAGCCCGAGCCCCTGAATTCCATAAGTCGGAATTCCGGCCACTCGTAAGTACCGGCCGTCGGTGGCTCCGGTGAGCATCATGGGAACCACCGGCAAACCCGGCCATAACGAATCGGTGACCCTGTTGACCGCCTTCAGAATGTCCGGGCGCATCGGCGAACCCGCCGCCTGATCCACATCGCCATCCACCTTGATCGACACCTGATCGTCTGCGAACACCTTCTTCAGCGTCGACTGGACATAGTCGAGCGTATCTCCAGGCAGAACGCGGCAATTGACATTCGCGCCTGCCAGCTGCGGCAGAGCGTTGCGGGCATGGCCGCCATCGATCTGCGTCGCCACGCAGGTGGTCCGCAACATGGAATTCCACATGGCGGACGATTCCGCGACCTTCTGCATGGCCGCCCGCGAACCGCTCGCGATCGCGGCAAGCTGCGGCTTCATTGCGCCGGTTTCGAGCTTCGCCATCTCGACAAAATACGCTTTCGTCACCTCATCCGTCTTGAGCGGAAAGGCGAAATGCCCCAGGCGGTCGAGTGCGCCGGCCAGGTGGTAGATCGCGTTATCCGGCACCGGCATCGAACTATGGCCGCCTTTGTTGTGTACTTCGAGCCGGAAATCCACATACCATTTTTCGCTGACCTGGAGATCGTTCGAAACGTTCTTATCGCCGACCATTTCGACCATCCCGCCCTCGTTGAGACAGAACTCGGCGTCGATCAGGTTCTTGTGATTCTTGATCAGCCACTGGATGCCGCTGAAAGGTCCGCCGCCTTCCTCATCCGCCGTGAGAGCCACAATGATGTCGCGGTCGGGTTTGAAACCTTCGCGTTTATAGCGGATCAGATTCGCGATCCAGAGTGCAGCCTGGGCTTTATCGTCGGCCGTGCCGCGCCCATAGTAGTAGCCGTCCTTTTCGATGAACTGGAACGGGTCGGTCGTCCAGTCTTCACGTTTGGCTTCGACGACATCCTCGTGAGCCAGCAGCAGGATGGGCTTCCGCGCACCGGTGCCGTGATAGCGGACTACGACGTTGAACTTCTTCGGTGACGGTCCGCCTTCGAAAATATCGGCCGCAGGAAACCCGGCGGCACGCAGGCGGGCCGCGACCGCATCGGCCACGAGCGTCGTGGATCCTGTGGTGTAGCCGGACTTAATCTCGACCAGTTCCTTATAGATATCGTGAGCGAGTTTCTGCTCGGCCTGTGGCGCGAGGGTTGCGGCGGAAACAGTGCAGCAGAAGGCGGCCAGGAACAGCGGGATGCGCAAAATCATTCCGCAATTGTCCCACGAAAGGGCCGCTTACGTCGTCGCCGGAGTGGATTCGATCTTCGCCTTGCTGCGGAACATCACGACGATCAGCAAAAGAATGACGAACGCCCCCGCCGCGGAGCAAAGCCAGAATGGCTTCCAGTCGCGAACCGCCGTATCGCCTGAGCCGGTGGTGAAGAAATCGAGCGCGCTGCCGGATAGAATCGAGCCCGCGTACATGCCGATGCCGTAAGTCAGGAATGTGATGAAGCCCTGCGCCGCGCTGCGCAGATGCGCGGGTGCCTGCTGATCCGTATACAACTGGCCTGTCATGAAGAAGAAGTCATAGCAGACGCCATGCAGAATGATGGCCAGGTAGAACATCCAGACGCCGGGACCGGCATCGCCAAACGCCAGCAGCGTGTACCGGACCGCCCAGGCGGCCAGTCCCATCACGAGAATCCCCTTTACGCTCAGGCGGCGCAGCACGAACGGCATCACCAGCATCATGATGACTTCCGATGCCTGCCCGAGCGTCATCTTGCCCGCCGCATTCGCGACGTGGACATCGTTCAGATAGTTGTTGGTGAAGGAAAAATAGAACGTCAGTGGAATGCAGGCCAGCACGGAAGCAATCGAAAACGCCAGAAACGATTTGTCTTTCAGCATCTCCAGGGCGTCCAGGCCGAGAACCTTGCGGACACTGAGCTTTTCGCCTTTCGCCGGCGGCGGAGTGTGGGGCAGAACCAGACTGAAAAGCCCCATCGCGACCGAAACGCCTGCGCCGAGAAAGAACTGACCCGTCGTCTTCTCGACAGCCATCGCGCCAACAACAAGGCCAATGACGATCCACCCCAGGGTTCCGAAAACGCGGATCAGCGGGAAATCCTGACCCGCATTCCTCACGTGCTGCAGCAGCAGGGAGTTCGTAAGAGCGATGGTCGGGAAGTAGCTGAGGCAATAGAGAAGCATAAGGCCATACACGGCTGGAAACGTGGTCGCAGTCGTGACGGCATACATCAGGACCGCCCCGAGTAAATACAGAACGGAGAGGACTCGCTCGGTGGCAAAGAAACGGTCGGCAACCAGGCCGACGAAGAACGGAGAAATCATCGCGGCGATGGATGCCGTACCGAAGACCGCCCCCGCCTGCGTGCCAGTGAAGTGGAGCGTAGTCGTCAGGTAGGTGGTGATGGTCACGTACCACGAGCCCCAGATGACGTAGTTCAGGAACATCATCATGCAGAGGCGAACCCGTATGGAAAGGGACATGAAGAGAATTCTACTCTGTCAGGCCGGATAAGGAAGCGGGCAAACAAAAAACCCGCGGCAGCTCGATGTTACATGAGCATCCGCGGGCTGGATTGCGATGCGGTCAAACGCGCGAACTATTGCGGGGGGCGCGGGCCGCCAGGGGGAGGACCACCGGGACCACCAGGGCCACCGGGACCAAAGCCGCCGCTGCCGCCGCGTCCACCAAAACCGCCGCGTGCCGGAGGCGGAGGCGGTGCCGCAGGTTTGGCTTCGCCACGATGGCACGTCCAGCAGACGACCTTGTTTTCGCCATTGAACATGGTTGCGTTGATGTTCTTCACCATCGCGAACATCTTCCGCGCGGTCACTTTTTCGGGCTTGTCATCCAGATCGCGCGCTTCATTGCTGACATGGCAGTAAAGGCAGTTGGCGCCGAGCCCAAGGCCCTGAACAGCCATCTGCATTCCCATGCCGACTTCCTGCGGCGAAAGCACCTGTAGATTCTTCGGCGCGGGGCCTCGCCCGCGGCCACCGCCGCTGCCACCGCCCGGACCTCCGGGTGGCGGACCCTGCGCGAATGCGAGACTGGCGCATGAAAAAAGGACCAACAAAACGGATCGACTCATGGGCCTGAGTGTACCGCATTTCCTGCCCGGAGGTTGTAAATGTCTTTGAATCGCGCTGTTTGCAGGTAACCGAACGTGAGTGCGATACGCTGTACCTGTCGAGTGTAATCGAACGGGAACCGCAGGGGAGCGGAAGACAAGGCTTTATTATGGCTGGCGGAGCAAAAGTCGCGGGTTACTTCTGGGTTAAGGTTTCAATCGGTGTGGGCTTGATACTGGGCCTCCTGCTGCTGGCTCAGACCGTCGGAACCTACCGCTACGTTTCCCGCAGCATGGTTCGCCAGGAAGCGCAAAATGAGGCCGACCGGCGAACACAATCCATGCCGCGCGCGATGCGGCTGATGAACTCACGCGACCCGGTGTCACTGGGGACCGCGATCGAAGAACAGATCAAGGAATCACCCGAGAAGATCGCGTGGATGAGAATTCTCGGCACCGATGGCAAAGTTCTGGCATCGGGCGGAAACCTGAAGAATGCGCCGCAGTGGACTGCGGAATCGTTGCGAACAGCGGCGGGGGGGCGCGGAGCGCGCCCGGATGTTCGACCCACGGAGGCCGGCGATGTACTTATCAACGTCAGCCCGCTCAACAGGTTTGGCCGCGGGCCAGGCGGGCCGCCGGACAACGGCAATCGCGATCAGCCACCAACGCCCTTCGCATTTGTCCCGCAACAGAGGGACGCCCCCAACACGCCGCAGGGCCCCCGGGGCGGTTCCGGTCAGCCGGGACGCGGGCGCGGTCCAGGAGGCCCCTACGTCGAAACTGCGATCTACCTGGATGGCGTATCCGTCAGCTTTTCGCCACTGCTGCTGCCACTCGGTGTAGGATCGACTGCGGCGATAGCGCTGCTGGCCGCGGTTATCATCATTGGTCTGCGCTTCCCCCACTACATTGCCGGCAAACAGTATGAAGAAGAGCTCGCACTTGCCCGGCGGGTACAAAACGACCTTTTTCCACGCGATGGCATACCAACTGGAAATCTGGAATTCGCTGCGCGCTTCATTCCATCGCGACAAGTGGGCGGCGACCTGTACGATATTTTCGAAACCGACGACGGCGGTGTCGCCATGGTGCTGGGCGATGTCTCGGGCAAAGGGCTTTCGGCCGCGCTGCTGATGGGAGTGGTGCAGGGTGCGGTCCGTACGTCGAGCGATGCCGGGCTGGCTGAGCACCATGAATATGCGGCGGAACGTCTGAATCATCTGCTCTGCATGAAGACGGCGCGTGAACGGTTTGTCAGTCTGTTTTGGTGCTATCTCAATCCGGAAGGCAGCCGTCTCAGCTACATCAACGCCGGACATCTCCCTGCGCTTTTGGTACGCGAGAGGTTTGGGCGGGCCGACGTGTGGCGGCTCGAGCAGGGCGGCGGTCCGGTGCTGGGCGTTTTGCCTGGAGCGCGGTACAAGCAGGCCGAGGTCGATATCGAGCCTGGTGATTTGCTGATTGTATTTTCCGATGGCGTTTCGGAAGCGACGAACGCCACCGGCGACGAATTCGGCGAAGAGGGCATCATTGAATCCGTGAAGCGCGAATGGCAGAAACCGGCGGGCGGCGTCTGCGACGGGATCCTCTCCGATGTGCGGGCGTTTCTGGGCGATACGCCGCCACACGACGACCAGACGCTGATGGTTGTGCGGCTGGAGCACGTGACGCGGACTGGTTTCAATCCGGCGGGCGAAGCACGGGTTTCAGTACTGAGCTGACAATTAACGGGTGGCGGGTTTGGGATGGGGCGTCGTATCGCCGGTGGTCAGCCCGAGCGACCACTTGATCGCTTCGAGGTACATCTTCTGCACCCGGGGGTCGTCCCAGGTTTCCGCGGCATGCCCGAAGGTGGAGTAGAAGACTCGTCCTTTACCGTAGTTCTTCGACCAGGCCACAGGAAAATCTTTGTCCCTCCTGTGTAGCTGCTGGGCTTTGGCGTAATCGAGCTTATCGGCATCCAGACTGGCGAGGACGTGAACCTTGTCTCGGGAATACGGGGCCTTGTGCACGTAGATCTCGTCGTGGATGGTAAACCGGAGAGGAAATGCTTTCATCGCGGGGAAGGCCGGATCCTCCACAATCACAGGTGCATCGAACTGGCCCCAGGGATGGTTGTCGAAATAGCCGCCGACCATTTCACCGAATTCCGGCCAGGTGAAAAATGCATCGTCGCCAGTGTGGGCGGCTACGAAGCCTTTGCCGTCGTCGTGAACGAAGGCGAGCAGGTCTTTCTTTTGCTGGTCGGATAAATCGTTCTCGCCCGTGCCCATGAAAAAGATAGCGTCGAAATAATCCAGGTTCTTCGCGTTGATATTGGCTCCGAGATCGGGTGTTCGCGGATCGTGCCGCTCGATTTTGCCTTTGGTGAGCAACTGGGAATCGGTGCGGATATAAGTTACATAGACGCCCGATTCGTAGCCGAGGCGATCGATCACGGCGAGAGCGTGCGAGACCGAATCGTGCTGAAAACCGCTGCGGACATCGCCGATTGCAAGAAGGTGCTTCTTTACCGTCGGGGAGGCTGGGGGGTTCGGCGGGGCCTGCGCGACTGCCAGACCGATCGCGGCAAAGGCAGGTAAGAATCGGAGTTTCATACTTGTCGCCTCATTAGTCTACATGACTCATTTATAATGAGATTCGATTTTGCCTAACGGAAACGGACCCGGCCCACGCAAGCCCACCATCGCGACTGTCGCGCAACACGCGGGCGTTGCGGTGAGTACCGTCTCGCGCTTTCTGAATGGCCACTATGTCAGCAAGAAAGCGCGCGCGCGGCTGGCGGAGGTCATCGAAGAACTGGGCTACGTGCGTTCCTGGACCGCACGCAACCTGAGCCTCGGGCTGCGCGGCTGCGTTGGGGTGGTGGTCGATTCCAGCCAGGATCTCTGGTTTACGCAGTTGCTGGCCGGTATTGAAGAAGAGCTTTCGACCCGCGACACCAGCCTGATGCTCGCCAGTCTGGAACTGAGCGGCCGCTACGATCCGCGGATTGTTCAGCAGTGGATTCGCGAACGGCGTGTGGACGGGGTGATCCTGGTCAAATCGCAGCGACGCGAACGGGCGCTGGTGCATGAGTGCACGGAAGCGCAGTTGCCGACCGTAATGGTGGCGCCGGATGAAGCGGTGGCGCACGTCCATGTGGTGCGGTGCGATAACCGGGCGGCGGGGGCGGCGGTGGCGCATCATTTGGCGAACCTGGGGCATAAGCGGATTGCTTTTGCAGGCGGGCCGGAACATTCGGTGGATACCCGGCAGCGCCTGACCGGCTTACGCGAGGGTCTGGAGGAGCGGGGGATCCGGCTGGATCCGAGACGCATCTCGTTTTGCGCCAGCTACGAGGCGGATGCCGGTTGCCAGTTCGCCAGCGAGGTATTGAAGACAAATTTTGATTTCACCGCGCTGGTAACGGGTAATGACGCGCTGGCGCTCGGCTTCATGCGGATTGCACAGCAGCACGGCATCCGAATTCCGGAGAGGATTTCGGTGGTCGGGTTCGACAATATTCCGGAAGGCGCTTTGTTGTGGCCGGGCCTGACGACCATTGCTCAGCCGACTCGCGACATGGGGCGAGCGGCATGCCAAAAGCTGTTCGAAGCAATTGCCGATCCCGGGGAGCAGCAAGTGCTGGTTTATCCCGTCGACCTGGTCGTTCGCGAAAGCACCGCGGCGCCTTCGCGGAACTGACCGTCATCCGCACCGCGCAAAAGAAATATTCAGCTGAAAAAGATCTATGGGCCGGAGCCCCTTGGCGGGGACGGCCTCTCAGCTGAAAAGTAGCACGGCGTGTCAAGAAATAGGGGCACTGGAACGGCCCCGTTTCGGGTGTAGATCGCGTAACCGGTTCATTCGTCAGCGGGATGCGGACGACGAAATAATTTTCACTTCGCTGTGAACCACTTTCCGAATTCCTTCGAAATCCTAGCGGACGCCCAGCAGAACTTCGGTGGTCAGCTGGTCGAGTTTCTCGTAGGCCAGGCCTCGGGTGGCGATTACTTCGCGATCGAGCGAAGCGCCCATCAGAGCTTTCACACTTGCCTGCGAATAACGGTTCACCGGCGGTGCACCCTTGCCCGCGGCGATATTCTCAGCCAGGAGCGCCTGGATTTCCTTGTCGGCATTCCAGCGTTTTGCGGCAGCCTTCAGGATCAGGTACGTCCGCATGCAGCCCCTGGCGAATTCCTTCACGCCCGCGTAATCTTCGGTGCGATACGCATGGGCGTCGAAGTGGCGTGAGCCCTTGTAGCCAACATCCTCAAGGAACTTGACGAGGAAAAACGCGCCCCGCGGATTGGCGGCGCCAAAGCGGAAATCCTGATCGTAGCGGCCAGGCACCTGATCGTTGAGATCGATGTGGAAGAGTTTGCCCGCATCCCAGGCCTGTGCCACGGCATGGACGAAGTTGAGTCCCGCCATGGTTTCATGGGCTACTTCCGGATTCACGCCAACCATTTCCGGATGGGCGAGGGTGGGAATCAGGCCGAGATAGTTGCCGGTGGTCGCCATGTAAATATCGCCGCGAGGTTCGTTCGGCTTGGCTTCCATGGCGAACTTGTAGCCGTATTTTTTGTCGAGCGAATACTCGCAGAGGAAATTGATTGCTTCGCGCAGACGCTTGACCGCGTCATCGGCACGGCGGCAGGCATCGGTTTCGGTGCCTTCGCGACCGCCCCAGAGAACGAACACCTTCGCGCCCAGTTCGGCGCCCAGATCCATCGCGCTCATCGTTTTGCGAACCGCGTATGCCCGCACGCGCGCATCGTTCGAGGTGAACGCGCCATCGCGGAAGATGGGATCGTAGAACAGATTCACGGTCGCCATGGGGACCACGATCTTATTCGCCCGGCATGCCTTCTTAAAGCTGCTGACGATGGCATCGCGCTCGGCAGGCGTCGCATCGATCGGCACCAGATCGTTATCGTGCAGGTTGACTCCCCACGCACCGGCTTCACCCAGCATGGCCACCGCGTCGTTGGGCGGCAGCGGCGGCCGCACGGCGGCGCCGAAAGGATCGCGACCCTGATTGGCAACGGTCCAGAGACCAAAGGAGAATTTGTGTTCGGGGAGTGGGGTGAATTGATCGCTCATGTGGATTGGTAGATTGCTTTCAGTGCCGGATAAATCCGGCTGTATCTCTTGTACTGCCTGTTCATCACCGCAATATTGGCCGGAAGGGGTTCAACGACTTCGGCCGTTTTGACGCAGCGGTCACAAGCGTCATCGACGCTCGGCCAAACGCCCGTACCGACACCGGCCAGAATCGCCGCACCATAAGCGCCACCTTCGTCGGCGGCAATGGTTTCAACGGCATGGCCATAAACGTCTGCCTGTACCTGTTTCCATAGTGTAGAACGCGCGGCACCGCCGCTGACGCGGATCTTCTTGACCGGAACGCCCAGTTCGGCAAAGATGGTAAAGCTGTCGCGCTGGCTGAAAGCGACGCCTTCCATTACCGCGCGCGCCACGTGGCCGCGAGTGTGGCTCGCCGCAAGACCGATGAGGGCGGCGCGGACGGACGAATCGAGGTGAGGCGTCCGCTCTCCCATGAGGTAGGGGGCCCACAGAACGCCATCGCAGCCGGGCGGAACGCCCGCGGCCTCTTTCGAAAGCTCCGGGTAGTCATAACCGGGCTCGCAGAATTGATCGCGGATCCAGCGCAGCGAAAGTCCTGCCGCCTGTGTTACGCCCATGACGTGCCAACGACCGGGAATCGCGTGGCAAAACGTGTGAAGGCGGCCACCGGGATCGAGCGACGGACGCTCGGTGGCGGCGAAGACGACGCCGGAGGTTCCGAGAGTGACGCTGACCGCACCGGGACGTGTGATGCCCATGCCGACCGCGCCCGCAGCCTGATCGCCCGCGCCGGCAACTATCGGAGTGCCTGCCGGAATCCCGGTGAGACCTTCGGCCTGGGAGGAAATGCGCGCACAAACTTCCGGAGATTCAAATACGGGGGGAAGGATCGCTTTATCGATGCCGACGAGCCCGAGCAATTCATCCGACCAGCGGCGATGCGTGACGTCGAGCATCAGAGTGCCAGAAGCATCTGCCACGTCGATGGCGTATTCGCCGCTCAGGCGGAAACGGACGTAGTCCTTGGGCAGCAGGACGTGACGGACCTTCTTCCAGATTTCCGGCTCATGCTGCCGGACCCACAGGAGCTTCGTCAGCGTGAAATTCGTAAGAGCCGGATTGCAGGTGAGTTCCAGAAGTTTTTTTGCGCCGACTGTGTTTGTTATCCACTGGCACTGTTCATCGGTGCGCTGGTCGCACCAGATGATGGAGGGGCGCAGGACCGCGCCGTGCTCATCGAGCAAAACCGCGCCGTGCATTTGGCCGATTAATCCAACACCGCGGATTTGTTTCGGATCGACTCCGCTCGCTTCGATAACGGCGCGAATTGCCGTCTGGGAAGCGCGCCACCAATCGGCCGGATCCTGCTCAGCCCATGCGGTTTCAGGCGAGGCAAACGGCCCGTGCTCACTGATGGAAGACGCCAGTACCGTGCCGTCTTCTGCCACCATAACGGCTCGTGAACCGCCGGTGCCGACGTCAATGCCAAGGATAGGAATAGCGATTTCTCCCGTTCTGTTTCGTTGCTTTACGTTTTCTACTTTACGGGGCCCTGGAGGGAGAACGCGTAGAAATTCTCTCCGGCGGTGACGAGGACGTATTGACGACCATCCAGCATGTAGGTGATCGGCGCATTAGCGGGATTGGCCAGCAGCGTGGAGTGCCAGAGGGGATTGCCCGTCTTGCCATCGAACGCGATGAAGTTGCTGTAGCCATCGCCGCCGAAAACCAGACCGCCGGCAGTGGTCATCAGGTTCTGCGCGCCGGTGCCCGTGGGATGCTTCCAGGCGATTTTGCCGGTCTTATAATCAATCGCGCGAAGCTCGCTGGCAACGTTCCCGGCTCCGTGCTCGGCTGCGCCGTAACCTTCCGGCTGCGGATCGTTATCCAGTTTGTAGAAGATGGTGAACTGCTGTGAAGTTCCGACGTAGAACAGTCCAAGATCCGGATTGAAGGCGGGGCTGGGATAACCAGTCGCGCCACCGGAAGGCGGCGAGGTGAGAGTACCGGCCATGGACGGCTCCTTGCTCACGTCCGGAATGGGCTGACCGTTCGGCTTGATCCCGGTGTACCAGTTCAGGTTTTCGACAAAAGGCGTGGTGGAAATATTCTTGCCGGTGACGCGATCGAGAACAAAGAACAACCCGCCACGGTAGGCCTGGAGCAGAAGCTTGCGGGATTGACCGTTGATGACGCCATCGGCCAGCACGGGGATCTGCGACGCATCCCAATCGTGCGTGTCGTGAGGCGACATCTGGAAGTACCAGGCCATCTTGCCGGTGTCGGCATTGAGGGCGACGACCGAACAGGTATAGAGATTATCGCCGGGGCGGCTTTGGCCCACAAAGGTGGGTTCCACGTTGCCCGTGCCGATGTAGAGAAGATTGAGATCGGGATCGTAAGTGGGGGGAGTCCAGACGCCGCCTCCGCCATGCTCGGCAGCCTTTTTATTCGGCCATGTGCTGAAGCCGGGGTCGCCTTCGTGGGCGGTGGTCCAGAAGTGCCACTGGAGCGCGCCGGTTTCCGGATCGCGCGATTCCACGTAGTTCGCCATGTCGAGGAAGTCGCCGCCGATGCCGACGATGACGTGATTCTTGATGATGAGCGGAGAATCCGAGCACCAGTGATCCTGCTTCACATCCGCAATGACCTGATTGAAGCGCTCCTTGCCGGTCTTCATGTCGAGGGAGATCAGATGGCAATCGGGAGTTTCGAAATAGACCCAGTCGCCGTAAATGCCTGCGCCGCGGTTGCCGAGGCTTTCGGCCGGAATTCCTTTCCAGGCGTAATGCCATATTTCGCGCCCGGTGCGCGCGTCGATGGCAAACATGGCGTTCGGCTCCGTCATATAGAGAACGCCATTGACCAGCAGCGGTGTGCCGCGATTGTTGGCGGTGGTGCCCTGTGCCACAGTGCCGGTCCCGCCCGAGAAGGTGGGCGGGGACTGCATGTTGACGCGGGCCATCCAGGCCAAAGTGAGGCCCTTCACCGTCTCCGTATTGATCTGTTTGAGGGGACTGTAGCGGCGGCCGGAATAATCGCCGTTGAACGTGGGCCAGCTGTCGGGCTTCGGCTTTGTGATATCCGCCTGCGGAAGTTGCTGGGCCATCAGGAGAATGGCCGGCAGGGAAAGCAGAATTGATTTCGCGATGAGTCTCATTTTGATGTCCCCGGTTATTTCAAAGTCGCCAGATACGCGGTGAGATTGTGCATATCGGAGTCTTTCAGTTTGGTCATGATGTCAACATGCGCCTGGAGCGGATCGTGCCGTTCCACCTTCGGGATGCCGTTTTCACGCGCCCAGGTTTGGGTGGAACCATCATCAAGACGCAGCGTTACATCGAAATCGGTAATGCGGATTGGAAGTCCCGTAACGGTTTTGCCGCCGGGAAGCGTAACGGTGGCGGTGATCGCGTTGGGATCCCTTGCGGCGGGGGCGCCGCGACCACCACGGCCACCCGCGCGCGGGCTGACGATCCTGTCCTGCAGCGTGATCGGATCGTATTTAGCGCCGATGCCTTTGAGATTGCCGTCAACCTGATGGCATTTCGCGCAACCGCCGGCGCCATTGAAATACGCTTCACCGGCTTTCGCATCACCCGCCTTGAGCACTTCATCGGGATGAGCCTCTTCGCGGGTGACCGCGGCCACGATCACGCGCGAATGGAGATAAGCGGCGATGTCGAATATGGCGGGTTGAGCAAGCTCCAGCTTTACCGCCTTCTGGTGGGCCGCGCCCTTGAGGAATTCAGCCATACCCACGCCATCTTCATCGTGGAGAGTGACGTCCGAAGTGATCAGATCCGGCCCGGCGTTGCCGCCCTTGCCGCGCGCGCCGTGGCAATAGCCGCATGACGTGTTGTAACCGGTGAGACCGCGCGAAACGGCGTCCTGCGGGTAAGCTTTGAAGCGCCCGCCAATCAGTTGGACGGGGGGTGGGCCGCCGGCGCCGGGGGCGGCGCCGCGTCCACCGCGTCCGCCTCCGCCCTGTGCCAGGGCGAGCGCAGCGCAGCCGAGGGCGGCGCACAGCAGGAGTAGTGGGGTCTTGAAATTCGTTGTCATGGAGTCTTTCCCGTTCTTTGCCATGTGTTTTGCGGCCGTTTCATACTGCGGGCCTCGCGGGCTGGAACCGGTACCACGGAAGGATATCAAAGCAACCGCGATGTATGCAAGCCAGGCCGGATTCTGGAATAAACCAATGGGCGCCGAGGCACGCCCGCCAGGCGTTTGCCTGTTAATACGGAGCACGGGCGCATGCGGGGCAAGAACGGGCTTTTTCGTCAGCATGTCAGGCGGCGGCGGCGACTTTGAGGCCCGAGTGCGGGCGGTTCGGATCCTCATTTTGCCATGCACCGGCGAAACGGACCTTCGAAGGTACGGATTCGCCTTCGACCCGGGCGCGGAACAGGATGGTATCGCGGTTGGCTGCGGCCAGAACCTGGGAAGTTGAAAAAACAAACCCGTTTTGGCTGGGGCGGGTGGGAGCAGTGTAGGGTAAGCCTTTGACATCATTGGCTAAAGCGACGGTGACTTCCTCGGTGAGGTCGCGGTCGTAATTGCGTTTGCGCTCGGCCTGGAGCTCGCGGAGCGTGGCCAGGTTCTTATGGATGGAACGATTCAGGCGATTCTCATAAATGCTCATGAGGGCGAGGCGCTTCGATTCATCCTGGAAAGTAATGGCATCGGACATGGCGGTGAATAGTTCAGGCTGGTCACATTCGAGGTCGATCGCGGGGTTTGCGGCGCCGAGCGCGTAGATGTTCATTTCGATGGAGCGGAGATGGTCGAGACGCCAGGTGTCCCAGGCGATGGAACTGGCGAGCCGGGTTTCCATGACGGTTTGGGGGGCGAGGTCGGCGACGAGCTCGGCTTTGAGCTTTTCGAAGATGGGGAGATCTTCGGCTGAGAGAGTGATGACCTGGCCGGTGATGCCGTCGCGCTTTGCGTTTTGGCGGGACTCGGCTTTTCCTTCTTCGGTGCGCGGTCCGGTGGATTTTAGGGCGTTGAGACGATTTGCTTCTATTTGTTTCTGCGATGCCATGATGGCTCCTTGCGCAGGGGTACCCCCGCAACCAAGGAAATACCACAGAGCGGAAATGATAGGATGGCTATGTTATTGAAAATAAGCTTAAAAAAGATTTTATTATTAACTTGACAAATCACATTTCACGGTTTCCCGCTATAGTATGGAAACACTAGTAGTTTTACTAGGGGTTTGGTGCTCGAACTGCGGGTAATCGGCCTTCATGTCTATCGGGGATTGTGCTGACTGTCTTATTTTCTTCGAGAAAATAAGCGAGGTCTCCAAAAAACAACTCGAGGCCATCTCCGCTCGTGACCTGGCGGTGCAGAAAGAGGCACCCGAGACCGAAATATCTGCCCTGACAAGACACGCTGACTTCTGGGCGTCGGAACGCCAACGAGCTATGGAGCGATACCGACAGCACCAACGGAAACACGGCGTTGCGCAGAGGTAGTCGGAAATACCTTCATCGGCGCGGAGCATCGAATTGGCGGCCTTGGCGGTGAGGGGGGCTGTGCGGCAGCGGCCCGTACTGTTGGTCCATCTCTTCGACGATGGAACGGTTTCTGGGGTTCCTGGCGTTGTCCTTCAACGTGTCCGCTTTAGAGACCTTCAGGACCGTTCGGAATGCCCAGTCCATGCGCTCCATGGGCGTGTTGCCCTGGGGTTTGGGGATCTGGGGCTTTTTCCTCATCTGCTGACTCGCGGTTAATTATGGTTTCTTCGTTTCAAACGATCCACGGTTCAGCGCGTGGCGGATTCTGTGATCCATGAACCATGCGGACTTCTGGCTCACTCCGATCATGCGGGCCATTTCGTAGGAACTGGATCCGTTGCGGTCGTTCACAACCTGCCACATTGCCATCAACCACTTGTCGATCCCGAGTGGAGAATCTTCGAAGATCGTTCCCGTTTTAACAGTGAACTGGCGGCTGGAGTGACGCGCGCCGCACTGCCAGCGGTTGTAGTTTTCGAGGAACTTGACATTCCTGCCACCGCAGCGCGGGCACGTCACACCATCGGGCCAACGGCGGGACAGGACCCACTCGCGGCAATTGTCGGCGTCGCTAAAGAATACAATGGCTTCCTGAAGTGTGGTGGGTTGCATCTCGACGGGTTACCAAACCAACTCCGAAGCCGCCGCATTGCCGAATTCGCCCATGACGAGTTCGTCGTCGCCAGCTTCAGCGATTCTCCTGGCGGCATCTGCCCAGCCGGCGCGAGGTGGTTTTGCGGGCCGGCGCAACACAAGTGCACCGTCCTCAATCGTCGTTTCCGCTCCCGTTTTGCCGTCGAGATCCATTTTCGTCCTTTCGTCAAGTGCCGCAATGGCTACCTCTCAATGTTCTGGTGAGTTCTTTCGCCAGATTGAGATGACCTGCGATCCAGTTTTACCGATTGCCGGCCTGGTCGGATACTCCTCTAAGTCCAGTAGCCAGGCGCGAAACTTCCGCACATTTTCTGTATTCAGGGCGTAGTTGATTTCAGGAGCTGACCAGTCAGCAATGATATCTCCGAGAACGTCGTCTCCGTCGTATTCAAAACTATCAGAAGCCATCAGCGCGAATCCGATAAGCGAGAGTGACTCCGCGGGCAGGTTTTCGTGCAGAACGGCATCGCAGAGGGCTACGGCCATTTCTCGCGTAACGACAAGCCGTTCCTGCATGTCTTCGATTTGAATTATCGTTTCAATCTCAGATATCTGCTTCCGAGACCCGGAGAGATCATTCGCAAGATCAAGTGCAGTTGCCTGCCCCTGGAAGAACAGCGACAGAATACTCTCCCTCATTGTTGAGCTCCTAAATGACCGTAACGCGTTCGCGATCCTGCGTGTGGGCCAGACCAACCTGCGCCTTAAAGGAAAGCGTGTGCCCGCTTTTCTTAACCTCCGCCTACGGTATGGCGGCGGATCGAGATTGCTTTGCCCGAGGCATCGTCCACATCGACGATCACCGAATGGAGTTCGGCGGCTAGTTTCGAGGGCTCCATTTTGATCGGCATGGCGGTCAGAAATTTGTTCAACACCGGTTCCTTTTCCACGCCGATTACCGAATCGTAGGGCCCGGTCATGCCGCAATCCGTCTGGTAGGCGGTGCCCTGCGGCAAGACCCTGGTGTCGGCGGTCGGAATGTGGGTATGGGTGCCGACGACCGCGGAAACGCGGCCATCCATATACCAGCCGAAGGCCATTTTTTCGCTGGTCACTTCCGCATGGAAATCGATGAAGCGGACTTTGACATCTTCCGGGAGCGACGCCAGAAGTTCGTCCGCTTTGCGAAACGGACAGTCGGTCTGGGGCATGTACACGCGGCCCTGGAGGTTCATGACGGCGCACCGCGCGCCCGATGCCGTCGTGTGGATATAGAGGCCGGAGCCTGGAGTTCCCGGAGGATAATTCGCGGGCCGGATCAGGCGGGGATTTCGCCCGAGGTAATCGTAAATATCGCGTTTATCCCAGATGTGATTCCCGGTTGTCATGACGTCGATGCCGAGGCGAAACAAATCGTCGGCAATGTTGGGAGTCACGCCAAAGCCGGCGGCCGAGTTCTCGCAGTTCGCGATAACGACGTCAATCGATTGCGACGAGCGGATATCGGCCACATGGTCGGCAACGATTCGCCGGCCGGCGTGGCCGAAGATGTCGCCAATGAAGAGCAGTTTCACGAATGTTTCGCCGGCCGGTGGCAAACATGGTGGCAAGCCAGGAGGTAAGGGAGTTGGGGGGAATTCAAGTAGTCATTATATGAAACGGGTGCGGGCTGACTGAGGCGCGCGGCGGTATTCAGCGGGTGCAGGCGCACAGGGCTTTCATCTATGCTGAAGGGCGAGACCTTATGCAGCTTCTACCCAGCCAGGACGACGTCACCAAGATTCTCCGAGACACCGGCGCCCTGCGGGAGGGCCATTTCGAATACCCCAACGGCCTCCACTCGACTCAATATCTGCAGGTACCTCTGGCGATGCGCTACTACCAGCACGCCAAGACTCTGAGCGTCGGCTTGAGCCGCCTGCTGCGCGCTCACTCCGAGATTCGCGCCATGATTCCGGATCTGTCGATTGTGTCGCCGGCACCCGGCGGCCTGCCTGTCGCTTTCGGGATCTGCGAAGCATTGCGCGCAAAACAGGTTTATTGGGCCGAGAACGGCCCGGATGGCAAACCAAGCCGCTTCCGGCAATTCATTCAACCGGACAAGGGCGAACCTGTGGTTCTTGTGGACGACATCATTCGGTCGGGCAGCCGCCTTGCGGCGCTGCGGAGGATGCTGGAGGAGGCCGGAGCGCAGGTTGTCGCCGTGGCTGTGATCGTTTACGAGCCCTATCCCAATGTAGAGAAGTTCGAGGGACTGCCTTTGTACTATCTCGCACGGATGGAAGCCGGGTACGACGCCGATGCGGCATGCTGCGACGCCTGCGGGAGTGGAATCCCCCTTCAAAAAGTATGGGTATAAACGGGCAAAAAAAGATGTAACGGATTGTCATGGGATTGCAAACACTAGAGTTTACGGATCACTGGAGAGAACTGCTGAAGGTCGCAGCACTCTGTTTCAAATGGGTTAGTTATCGGCCTATATTGAGTGTCAAAACGAGGTTTTCCACAAGCTTCTCCACAGCGCCCGATGAAAACTCATATTCGCTCTGCCGCGGGTGCGGCGCGTGAAGCTCACGACGGTCGATTGGGCGATCATCGTTGCTTATTTTCTCTTTAACATTGGCATCGGTCTGTATTACAAGTCCAGGGCGGGCTCGAACACCAACGAGTTCTTTCTGTCGGGGCGGAATGTGCCTTGGTGGCTGGCGGGCACGTCGATGGTGGCGACAACTTTCGCGGCCGACACGCCGCTGGTGGTTACCGGCCTGGTGGCGCGCAACGGGATTGCGGGAAACTGGCTCTGGTGGAACATGGTCGCCAGCGGCATGCTCACCGTGTTCCTGTTTGCAAGACTGTGGCGGCGGTCCGGCGTCACCACCGATATCGAACTCGCCGAGCTGCGTTACTCGGGCAAACCGGCTGCGTTCCTGAGAGGCTTTCGCTCGGTTTACCTCGGCGTAGTGATGAACTGCATCATTCTGGGCTGGGTGAATCTGGCGATGGTCAAGATTCTGATGCTGGTGCTGGGCCTTGGCAAAGATCAGGCACTCTGGCTGGTGATCGCCATCATTGCGCTGACGTCGCTGATCTCGACTATGTCGGGCCTGTGGGGCGTGCTGGTGACGGACATGTTCCAGTTCGCGATCAAGATGGGGATGGTGATTGTGCTGGGGGTCGCCGCGGTTCACGCGGCGGGTGGGATTGAGACGATGAAGGCAAAGCTGGGCGGGGCAGACAGCCCGTTCCTGAGTTTTGTGCCCGATCTTCATTCGGTCTGGATGCCGGCGGTCACCTTCTGCGTGTACATCGGTGTCAACTGGTGGGCCACCTGGTATCCGGGGGCGGAGCCAGGCGGTGGCGGCTATGTGGCGCAGCGCATGTTCAGCGCGAAGGATGAAAAGCATTCGCTGCTGGCGACGCTCTGGTTCAACGTGGCTCACTACGCGTTGCGGCCGTGGCCATGGGTGATCGTCGGGATGGCGTCGGTGATTCTTTATCCGCATTTGCCGGATCCGGAGACCGGTTATGTGCGCGTGATGATCGATTACCTGCCGGCATCGCTGCGGGGCCTGATGGTAGCAGCGTTCGCCGCCGCGTTCATGTCGACAGTGGGGACTCAGCTGAACTGGGGCGCGAGCTATCTGGTAAACGATTTCTATCGCCGCTTTCTACAGCGGGACCGGCCGGAGCGCCACTACGTGAACGCTTCCCAGGTTGCCACCGTGCTGCTCACGGTCATTTCGGCCATCGTCACACATTACATGGATTCGATTGCCGGGGCATGGAAGTTGTTGATCGTGACCGGCGCGGGTACGGGCACGGTGCTGATCCTGCGTTGGTACTGGTGGCGCATCAACGCGTGGAGCGAAGTGTCCGCGATGGCGGCGGCGTTTCTGGTGTCGGTGACGCTTCAGACCGCGTTTCATCTCGACAGCGATAATCCGGTCCAGTTCGCGTATCTGATTCTGATCACGGTCGCTGTCACGACGGTGGTTTGGGTGGCGACAACGTTGCTGACCGCGCCGGAATCGGACACGACGCTGCTCAGGTTTTATCGCAAAGTGCGTCCCTCGCCCGCGGGCTGGCGGCGCATTCAGCAACTCGCGCCTGAAATCCCGGCGTCGAATGATCTGGGCTGGAACCTGCTCGATTGGCTGGCGGGCTGTGCGCTGGTTTATGGCGCATTGTTCGGGATCGGCAAGGTGATCCTGAACGATTTCGCACTGGGCACGCTTTTTCTGGCCATCGCCATTGCCGCCGGATGGTTCATCTACTGGGATCTGAATCGGCGCGGCTGGTCTTCAGTGATGGAATAAGCGTGTTGGAATAAGAATATATGCGGCGCCTCTTGTACTTGATGATTCTCAGCGCGGTGATGGTTGCCGGGCAGAAGACGGCGGCTATTGCGCCCGACAGTCTGGCTCCGTATCTTCCGACGCCAGCCAGCATTGTGACTCAGATGCTGGAGGCGGGCAATCTGAAGGCCGGCGAAACCATGTTCGACCTCGGCTCCGGTGATGGCCGCATCGTGATCGCCGCGGCGCAGAAATTCAAAGCGAATGCGATCGGGGTGGAACTCGACGATGCGCTCGTGGCGAAGAGTACTCAGAAGATTGCGGAGCTCGGCCTGGAGAAATCGGCCCGCATCATTCAGGGCGACCTGATGAAGCAGGATTATTCTTCGGCCGATCTGATCACCGTTTATCTGCTTCCGGAAGCCAATAAAAAAGTCACGCAACTGCTGGAACTACAGCTGAAGAAGGGAGCGCGGGTCGTTTCGCACGACTTTCTGATGGGCTCCTGGAAAGTGACGAAGGAAATTACCATAGCCGACGACGGAACTGGCCGAAGCCATACGCTCTTCGTCTACATCAGATGAGTTGAGCGAAACCCAAATGAAAATCGGCATCACCTGTTATCCCACGTTCGGTGGCAGCGGCATTGTCGCCACGGAACTCGGGCTCGAGCTGGCCAATCGCGGCCATGAGATTCATTTCATCACCTACGCGAATCCGATCCGCCTCGATCCGAATGTGCCGCGCATCCACTATCACGAGGTGGAAGTTTCCAACTATCCGTTATTCCAGTACCCGCCTTATTCGCTGGCGCTGGCGTCGCGCATGGCGGAAGTAGCGGCCGATTACAAGCTGGATCTGTTGCACGTTCACTATGCGATTCCGCATTCGATAGCTGCCTTGCTGGCCAAGCAAATGGTGGCCGCCCGACGCCGGTTGCCGTTCATCACGACGCTGCACGGAACGGATATTACGCTGGTGGGTGCGGACCCTTCGTACTTCGCGATCACGAAGTTTTCGATCGAACAATCGGACGGCGTGACCGCGATCAGCCACGATCTGCGCGAAAACACCATTCGGACGTTCGGAGTGAGTAACGAAATCCGGGTGATCCACAACTTCGTCAACTGCGATACGTACAAGCCGGTTTTACAGGAACGCAGCACTCAGCCGCTGCTCATCCATCTGTCGAATTTCCGCCCGGTGAAGCGTGTGCTGGATTGCATTCGGATTCTAGCCGAAGTTCGCAAGACGGTGAATGCGCGGCTGCTCATGGTGGGCGACGGGCCGGAACGGGGACCCGCACAGCATCTGGCGAATCAGCTGGGAGTCAGCGACAATGTGGAATTCGTGGGCAAGCAGAATCATGTTGAACGCCTGATCCGCAAGGCGCATGTATTGCTGATGCCGAGCGAAATGGAATCGTTTGGACTGGCCGCTCTGGAAGCCATGGCATGTGGTGTCGTGCCCATCGGGACCAACGTGGGCGGCGTTCCGGAACTGATCACGGATGGTCTGGACGGGTGCCTGGAATCGGTTGGCGATATTGGCCGCCTGGCGGCAAGGGCGGTGGAACTTCTCACAAACGCGGAACTGCACGAGAAAATGGCCGCGGCAGCCCGCAAAACCGCGGGCAATCGCTTCTGCACCGACAGGCTGATTCCGCAATATGAGAAGTATTACGAGGAAGTACTGGCGCGCGTTTGAAGCTCTGCGATAACGGGAGCCAGGCGGGATAACAGAGCGTCGTTGCCCCGCGTCTGGCATTCCCAGATTTCGAAGACCTTCCAGCCATCGGCGCGAAGCCGACGCCGGTTGCGCTTGTCGCGATCCACGTTGGAGCGGCGCTTCTCCGCCCAGAACGACTTGTTGGTTACAGGGGCAGGCTTGCCATATTTGCAACTGTGCATGTGCCAGAAGCAACCGTGGACAAACAGGACGGCCTGGGCGCGAGGAAATACGAGGTCGGGCTTACCCGGCAGATCGGCGACGTGAAGACGATAGCGGAATCCCATGCCGTGCAGCAGTTTTCGAACGCGCATTTCCGGCTGAGTGTCGCGGCCTTTGATCCGCGACATGTTGTGGCTGCGCTGTTGCGGAGTGTGGACGTCGGTCACAGAAAGACGATCATCTCCTTTGCGATCGCTTCGACGACTTTGGGCACCACGGCATTGCCGAACTGGCGGTAAGCCTGAGTATCGGAAACGACGATCTTTCTGGTGTGAGTCACGTCAAAGCCCATGAGGCGCGCACATTCGCCGGGGGTGAGGCGTCGTGGCGGACGGCCGTGATTTTGCGCGATCAGAATCTCGGCGCCGTCTTTGTGATAGCGCGCGCTCAGAGTGCGGGAAATGCCCTGCGGATCCGCGATGCCGAAACCGAAGCCGTTGCCCTTCGCGCGGTGCTTTTCCGCATATTTCTGGAGATAGCCCCAGAGATGCTCACTGAGCGTATATTTGGGATCGGGCGCCGATTCGAGGATGCTCCCGAACGCCGGCCGGCGGGATGGCGGCGACGGAAAGCCGAACGAAGGCGCCACGGGAAAGCGGCGCCGGTCGAAACCAGCGATATAGACGCGTTCGCGATGCTGCGGAACCCAGCCCGCGGCGTCGATCACTTCTGAAAAGACCCAATAGTCCAGTTCTTCGAGCGTTTCGCGTACGATCCGCCAGGTTCGTCCCTTATCGTGAGAACGCAGATTCTTGACGTTTTCGAGCAGGATGGCGGCCGGGCGCTTGGCTTCGATAATCGCGGCAAGTTCAAAGAACAGCGACCCCTGGGTCTTGTCGCGAAAGCCGTGTTCGCGTCCCAGGCTGTTCTTTTTGGACACACCTGCGAGAGAGAATGGCTGGCAGGGGAAACCCGCGGCGAGGAGGTCGTGATCCGGGATGGCTGTCAGGTCGAGATCCCGGATATCGCCGTGGGGCAATTCGTTGAACCATGCTTCGTACGTCTTGCGGGAGTACTTGTCCCATTCGCACGAAAAGCGGCACTTACCTCCCAGTTTTTCGAGCGCCACGCGAAAGCCGCCAATGCCGGCGAACAAGTCGATAAAAGTGAACGGGGCTGGCAATCTTTCACTGTAACCTTTGTTCAGGTCTCCGGTTAGCTTAGATGAGAACGGTGAATAAGAACACGGACCACGAACTGATGGTGGCGGTGGCGCGCGGAGATCTGGCGGGCATGAGTGACATCTACGATCATCGGCATAAAGCCTTATTCCGGTTCTTCTTCCGGCTGATCGGCAGGCAGGCGCCGGCGGAAGATCTGACTCACGAAGTCTTCCTGCGGATGATCCGGTACCGGCATACGTATCAGGCGGGCGACCTGTTCGAGGCGTGGATGTACCGGATTGCGCGGAACGTATTCGCGGATCACACAAAGAAGCACCGGCTGGAAATTCCCACTGCCGAAGGCCAGATGGAACTGGTGGAGAGCGGGCGGCCTACGCCGCTCGATTCCGCGGTGAAGCAGCAGGATCTGGCGCTGCTGCATCGCGCTCTGCGGGAATTGCCGGATGAAAAACGCGAACTGATCGTGCTGAGCCGGTATCAGGGATTGACTTACGAAGAAATTGGGAAGATCACGGGCTGCGAAGCCGGGACCGTGAAGGTGCGGGTGTTTCGCGCCATGAAGGAAATGGGGCAGGTTTTCCATGACCTGCGCCGGGAGAAAGCATCATGACGAATTACTCCTGCGAACAGGCCAGAGCCATTATGCCGGAGGCGTGGCTGGCTCAGAGTACAACGGCGGAAACTGTACCGGCGGAACTGCGGCAACATCTGGATGGCTGCGCGGAATGCAGGGCTGAGATGGACAGGCTGGGCGGCTTGTGGGAGAAGCTGGGCGATCTCCCCATCCCCGAGCCGAGTCTCGGAATGCGGGTGCGCTGGGAGCAGACGCTGGAATCTCTGCAAATCGCGCAGGCTGCGATTCAGCCCCGGCGGGATCCGTGGTGGCGGAATATCTGGCCGGCGAATCCGGCCTGGCAGATGGCGATTGCGGGCCTTTGCCTCGCGGCGGGCCTGGGTGCGGGCGCCTTCCTCCAGCGCGGCTCCGCGGAGCGCGATGAAGTGGCCCGGCTGCGGAGCGAAATTGCGAACACGAAGGAGATGGTCGCGGTTTCGCTGTTACAGCAGCAATCGGCAACTGAGCGGCTTCGCGGCGTGGATTACAGCGCCCGCATGCCATCGATGGAACCGCAGGTGATTGCGGCTCTGATTCAGGCGGTGAATCGGGATTCCAACGTGAATGTGCGGCTGGCTGCAATTGACGCGCTGACTAAAGTGGCGGGCGACAGAGGTGTGAGGGCGTCCATGCAGCAGGCACTGCCGCAGCAGGATTCGCCGATGGTGCAGGCGGCGCTGATCGATTATCTGGTGGACGCGCACGACAGGAGCGCGGTGGGCACGATCCGGGATCTGGTGGCGCGGCCCGACGTGAACCCCACGGTACGCGAGCGCGGGACTTACGCGGTGCAGCGATTGGCTCAGTAGTTCGGAAAAATTTTTCAGGAGATTGCAATATATGACTAACAAATTGTGTTGGGCTTTTATCGGCACGGCTATGCTGCTGAACGCTGCCTCCCGCGGAGACTACAAGCTGGAAGACCGCTCGCCGGTCAGCCACACGTTTACCGGCGATAAGAAGATCGACGTGGATCTCATCGGGGGTTCCATCACCATCATCGGCGATGGCGGCAACAGCATGCGCGTCACTGGTGAGCGAGTGATTCATGCCGACACGCAGGACCAGATGGCGCGGGCTAAAAAGGACGACGTTCTCGACATGAATGAGAAGGACGGCGTGGCCCAGGTCTACGAAAACGGACCCTTCCGAAATAATAATAACGGGCATTCGAGCGACGATCACGGTTTCCACGACACTTCCGAGCGGCATTATGAGGTCGACTGGAACCTGACGGTGCACGTACCGCGCGAGACGGCGCTGCACCTGCGAAGCGTGAACGGAGGCGTCTCGGCACAGGATACGACCGGCGCGTTCGATGTGCGCAGCGTCAATGGCGCGATCGCGATGTCGAATATGGCGGGATCGGGCACGGCGAGCGCAGTGAACGGGGCGAATACGGTAACGTTCCGCGAGAACCCGAAATCGGACAGCACCTTTAGTTCGGTGAACGGGAAGATCGAATTGACCTTTCAGCCCAACCTCTCCGCCGATTTCGAGCTGCACACGGTGAACGGCGGCATGTTCACGGATTTCGAGTCAACGGCTCTGGCATCGGCGGGATCGGCGGGGAAAGAGAACGGCAAGTTCGTTTACAAGATGCGCGGCACGTCGAGAATTCGGGTGGGATCGGGCGGTCCGCTGATCAAGCTCGATACCGTCAATGGCGGCATTCAGATCAGGAAAGCGAAGTAGAAAAAGTAAAAGGGAAATCAATATATGCGAATCGGCAACATTGCAGTCATTTCATTCCTGTGCGCCCTGGGCGCGGCGGCGCAGGACAAAGTCACGGTGCCGCTGACGAACCCCTCGCAGCCCGTCACGATTAAAGCGACGGTGATGCAGGGCAGCATCAAAGTAACGGCCGGAACCGGACGAGAACTGACGATCACCAGCGACGACGGTCAGACGGGCCGCAGGAGTCGCGAGTCGGCCCCTCCGGGAATGACAAGGATCGGGGGCCGCGCGGGGTTCGATATAGAGGAAGATCACAACGTGGTGACGATTTCCGCCGGCGGAATGAACGGCGGAGGCGGCAACCTGGTGATCGAAACGCCGGTGAACACCAATCTGCAGCTCAAGACCGTAAATGGTTCCACGATTGAGATCACCGGCGTCAATGGCGATCACGAGATCGAGAATACCAACGGCTCCATCAGGCTGACGAATGTATCGGGCTCGGTAGTGGCGCACACACTGAACGGCGGCGTGACGGCTTCGCTCGATCGCATCACGGGGAACAAGCCGATGTCGTTCACTTCGATGAATGGCAAAGTGGATGTCACGTTGCCGGCCGATACCAAGGCCCGGCTTCGGCTGAAATCGGATAATGGCTCGATCTTCAGCGATTTCGACGTCAAGCTGGAGCCGGACGCGAGCAAGACCGTGGTGGAAGATACGCGGAGCAAGAACGGAAAATACAGGATTTCCGTGGACCGCAACGTGACCGGGACGATCAATGGCGGAGGGCCGGAATATACGTTCCAGACCATGAACGGAAATATTCTGATCCACAAGAAATAGATTTTGGAAATTTCGAATCGACGCGCCTGCTCTGCGAAGGGCAGGCGTTTTTTTGTTTTGTGCCAGCCCGGTAGTATGCTTTCTGGGTGAAGATCCGGTTCGTGATTGCGGGGATATCGCTGCTGGCTGCCTATGCGGCGTCGACCGCGCCAAAGCGTGAGCAGGCGTGGCCCGCTTACGGGGGTGGTCCTCTGGACAATCGCTACTCTCCGCTGAAACAGATCAATACCGGCAATGTGAAAAAGCTGCAGATCGCGTGGACCTATGACACGCAGGATGGAGCGGGCGATACGCAAACCCAGCCCATCATGGTGAACGGCACAGTTTTCGGCGTGACGCCGGGCCACAAGATCGTGGCGATTGACGCGGCGAGCGGGAAACGGAAATGGCAGTTCGATTCCGGAGTGCGCGGACGCGGGCCCAACCGTTCGGTCGTGTACTGGAGCGCGGGCGACGACCAGCGGATATTCGGTTCCGTCCAGAGTTTCATCTATGCGCTCGATGCGCGGACGGGCGAAGTGCTGAAGGATTTCGGCAAGTCCGGCCGGATCGACCTGCGCGAAGATCTGGGACGCGACCCGTCGAAACAGTCGTGGGTACTGACGAGCCCTGGAATTATCTACAGGGATCTGCTGATCGTGGGTGGGCGAAATCCGGAAGCGTTGCCCGCACCACCCGGCGGCATCCGCGCATACGACGTGCGTACCGGGAAACTTCGCTGGCAGTTCCACACGATCCCGCACCCCGGCGAATTCGGTTATGAAACCTGGCCGAAGGATGCCTGGCAATACAGCGGCGCCGCCAACAGCTGGCCCGGTATGGCGGTTGATCAGGCTCGCGGCATCGTCTACATTCCCACGGGCTCTGCGGCGACAGATTTCTACGGAGCGGACCGGATAGGCGACAACTTGTTTGCCAACACGTTGCTCGCCCTGAAGGCGGATACCGGCGAGCGAATCTGGCATTTTCAAGCCGTGAGGCATGACCTGTGGGACCGGGATTTCCCGTCGCCTCCGACTCTGGTCACGGTGAAGCGCGGGGGCAAAACAATCGACGCAGTCGCGCAGGCAAGTAAGCAGGGGTGGCTCTATCTGTTCGATCGAGCGAATGGCGCGCCGCTGTTTCCGATTGAATACAGGAAGTATCCCGCCAGTACCGTACCCGGCGAAGTGACGGCGGAGACCCAGCCGCTGCCAACCAGGCCGGACCCGTTCGCGAGACAAGTGCTGACGGCGGATTTGCTGACCAATCGGACTCCGGAAGCTCATCGGTGGGCGGTTGCGGAGTTTGCCCGGTTTCAGAGTGCGGGACAGTTTGTGCCCTTCACAATCGGACAGGAGACAGTTGTGTTTCCGGGATTTGACGGAGGCGCGGAATGGGGCGGGTCGGCGTTCGACCCTGAAACCGGAATTTATTATGTGAACGCGAACGATCTGGCGTGGACATCGAGCTTGAGTGAAGCCGTAGCCAACGGCCGCGGAGCTTCGGGAAGCAGCGGCGGCACATCGGCCCGCCAGATTTACGCAACGAACTGCGCAGCCTGTCATCGCGACGACTTTGCCGGACAATCGCCGCAGTTTCCCTCTTTGCTGGAGCTTCGCGGCAAGCGTACGGAGCCGCAGGTCATGGCCTCGATCCGGCAGGGCGGCGGACGAATGCCATCATTTCCAGGGCTGAGTGCAGCGGAGTTGACAGCCCTCGCTCAGTTTGTTCTCACGGGCGATAACAAGGAGTTGCCGGCCGCGGGGCCCGCAACCGATCCACGAATCAACCAGACCTTCCGTTTCACCGGCTATCACAAATGGCTCGATCCGGACGGCTATCCCGCGACCGCTCCGCCGTGGGGAACGCTGAACGCGATCAACCTGAACAACGGAAATTATGCCTGGAAGATTCCCCTGGGCGAGTATCCGGAACTGGCTGCGAAGGGAATCAGAGACACTGGCTCCGAGAACTACGGAGGACCAATCGTAACGGCGGGAGGACTGGTCTTCATTGCCGCAACAAACTTCGACCGTAAGCTCCGGGCGTTCGACAAGCGCAGCGGAAAATTGCTTTGGGAAGCGACACTGCCGATGTCCGGAAATGCCACTCCCATTACGTATGAACTGAATGGAAAACAATATGTGCTGATTTACGCGACGGGCGGCAAGGCCGGACGGGGAGCACCCTCGGGCGGCGTTTACGTGGCTTTCGCGCTGCCGGGCAACTAGCGTGGCGTGATCCAGAATGTCAGGCTATAGTTAAACCTCTATGCGGCCATTCGCTTTCACGATCTTCCTCTCGGCGTCGGTTGCTTTCGGGCAACCGGCTTCACCTGTGCACTCGCTGGAGACGGATCGGGGAACGGTTCATTACGTGGTGGAAGGAGGTTTTGCCATTGCCGAGGGCGACATCATCCTTGGTCCCGCGGCGGAAATCGAGGCCCGCCGCATCGCCCAGGAAAGTGGGTCGGCCGGTATGGAAGCACATTCCCTCACCATTGTTCCCACCAGTACTTCGTCTAAACTCTGGCCGAACGGGACGATCTATTACACGATCGACGCGGATGTCCCCAATCAGCAATTCGTGCTCGACGGCATCGCGCACTGGAACACCCACACATCGCTCAAGGTTCTGCCTCGCACGAACGAGGCAAATTATGTGCGCTTCACGCATATTAATATCGACGCCGCCTGCAATTCATATCTCGGGATGGTGGGCGGCGAACAGGCGCTGGGGGTGACGAACAATTGTCCGACAGGCAGCGTGATTCACGAGTTAGGCCACGCATTTGGCCTCTATCATGAGCAGCAGCGCACGGATCGCGATGGGTACATGACCGTGCTGTATGAAAACATCGACAAGCGCTTCGTCGGGCAGTTTCCCGAGGCGCCCACGGCCCTCAACCGAGGCTACTACGACTTCGATTCCATCATGCACTACCCCGCCACCGGCTTCTCGCGAAATTTTCTGGATTCGCTGGAATCCGTTCCGCCCGGCATTCCGATCGGACAGCGCAATGCTTTGTCGCCGGGAGACATCGACGGTGTGAGCCGGCTTTACGGCATCGCGACATCCACGGTTGTCACCACCACGCCGCCTGGCCTGACGATCACGGTAGATGGCGTCAGCGCGGTATCTCCGCAGACCTATAACTGGACACCCGGGACACAGCACACGGTGACCGTGGCAGTGACACAGGGAATTGAACCGCGATATCAGTTCGCCTTCTGGAGTGACGGAGGCGGTTTATCGCATGACATCACGGCGTCGGCGGCGGTCACGGCCTTCAGTGCTCAGTTCGTCCGGCAGCATACGTTCGCCGCGGGCGTTTCTTCGGGGCAGGGCTCCGTATCTGTATTTCCGGCTCCCGTCGATAATTACGTGAACGAGCGCGTTCCGCTGAGAATTACCGCGACCGCCGCGCCGGGATATCAGTTTGTCAGATGGGTGGGGAGCACCGCGCTTTCTGCCAGTGGCCACGGTGTCTCCTCCAACCCGGCCGACGTGGAGACGCAAAATGGCCCCACCAGCTACCAGGCGGTCTTCTCCACGGCGGCATTGACGACAGTTGACTCGCAACCAAGGGGCGCGGTGGTTATCGTGGACGGAGGCTCGTACTTCACACCCGCTAATTTCAACTGGACGCCGGGCTCGACGCATACTTTGAATTATGTTGCGACGCAGAATTATGGCAACAACACAATGCGGCTCCAGTTTTTGAACTGGGAAACCGGATCGCCGGGAGCGCGCACGGTGACGGCCGGTCAAACATCCACAACCTATCTGGCGACCTTTAACCAACAATTCTTGCTGACTTATGAGACGTCGGGGGCAGGTACAGTCACGGCGGCGCCTCCGTCGGCCGATGGCTTTTACGACACAGGGACGACTGTGCAGCTGACGGCGGGGCCGAACGCGGGGCAGACGCTCCGGTTCTGGCTTGGCGACGTGACAGGGGGTTCAGTAACATCTTCCGTCAAAATGGATCAGCAGAGAGACGCGACTGCATACTTCGGCAGCGCGCTGAGTCTGAGAATCCTCAACGCGGCCAGTTTTTTGTCAACTCCGGATGTCGGGGCGCCCAACACTGTTGTGGCCCCGGGCGAAATACTCGCTGTTTTCGGCAGTACTTTCGGGCCGGTATCCGGACTGTTTGGAGACTTCGGCGCAGATGGCAAGATGCCGCTGACCTTAGGCGGGACCACTGTGACGTTCGATGGTGTGCCGGCTCCGCTGCTTTATGTTTCGGCCACCCAGATCGACGCGATTGTGCCCTACGCGGTGGCTGGCAAGGCCACCTCGCTCCTGAAAATTGCCAGCAGCACGGCGGCCATTTCCACCACCGTCGCCATCACCGCGACGGCCCCGGCGTTGTTTGCCTACGATGGCTCCGGTTCGGGGGAAGTTGCGGCTATTAACGAAGACTACACGGTCAACTCCCCCACGAATCCGGCAGCCCCCGGCTCAATCGTGGTGCTGTATGCGACAGGCGCCGGCACTTTCGACAAGACATTTGCCGATGGCGTGAAGATGGGTGTGGATCTCGGGCGACCGACCGCCCCGGTTTACGTTCGCTTCGGTAAGCTCGCCGGCACCGTTCTTTATGCGGGAACAGCGCCTTTCCTCGTGAACGGGGCGCTGCAGGTCAACGTCAGAATACCCGCGGAGGTAATCGGCGGAGGGCCTGTGCCCGTTCAATTGATTGTGGGTAGTTCGGGAAGCCAGCTCGGCGCAACGATTTCCGTCGCGGCGAAATGAAGGGCCTGTATCAATGGCCTTCGCTCACGTAGTTCCGGTTCCAGGCTGGAATATGGACGGTCACATCGCCCTTCACGACCGCCTGACAGCCTAGCCGTGAATTGAGCTGGAAGTCGGAAGCCTGTTCGACGCGATCGAACTCATCGTCTTCCATCTCAGACAGATTGTCGGTTCCCTGCTTCACAACTACGTGACACGTAGTGCAGGCGCAGCTTCCGCCGCAGGCGTGCTCCAGATGGAAACCAAAATTCATGGCAACATCGAGCAATGACTCGGGCTTGCCGTGACTCTTGTAAGGCAGCTTGCCTGACTCAAATTCAAAGGTTTCGTTGGCGGGTAAGAAAGTAACTTTCGGCAAAACACCATTGTAGCGGACACGTCCGAAGTAGTTTCGCGACGCAGTTCCCAAGGAATTTTTTCTTCCGCGCGCCGGCTCTCGCGGCCCTGGATCGCGTGCGAAGGAATTGCGTGACAGCGGAAAAATTTCCCTGTCTCAAACGCTGAATTGATTGGGTTTAAAAAGGTAATCGATTTGCTTGGTACTGGTCAGGGACAGGCTGTTTCGACGAAGCCGGAGGTAACAAAAGCGAAACGGCGCCATTTGGATGCCGTCGTCTGAGCCCGCACGAAAAAGATGGGAGGGAGCCGATGTCTGCCGCACGTTATCGGGTCAGGGAATCCACGATCGCCATGTCGCGGGACGAAGGGCCTGGAGTTGCATACACGGTTGCCGCGGGTGCGATCGTCGAACTGCGCTCGGGACCACTCGATGGTGACCGGCTGGTGGAGGTCTCCTGGAACGGAAAAAGCGTCATGATGTTTACCCAGGATCTGCGTTCACGGGCGGACCTCATCGAGTAGACGGCCCGCCTTTCAACTAGCCCCTACTTCTTTGTCGATGTTGTCGATTTGCTGGCGCCGGGTGCTTTTGCCGCCCCGGGAGCCGTCACGTGAATTCGTGTTGCCGCTGGTGCGCCGCTCGCGCTCGCGGCCG
>JAICJH010000150.1 GCA_025928545.1 Bryobacteraceae bacterium
ACGCGAGCATTCGAGTAAACGGGATGCCCAGCAATTCACAGGCACTGCGGCTCGAAGGGCAGGATTCCACGAACGGCATCGCTTCCGGAACGCAGTCGCAAACGCAGCCCAGTATCGAAGCGATCGAGGAATTCGCAATTCAGACTTCCAATTACGCCGCGGAATTCGGCCAGGCTGGCGGCGGTGTGTTCAACGTGACCATGCGCTCGGGCACGAACCAATATCACGGCAGCGCCTATGACTACTTTGTGAATGAAGCGCTGAATGCAGGGATTCCCTTCACCAATGACGGCAAAGGTCATTTGTTGCGTCCGCGCCAGCGCCGCAATGATTATGGCTTCAGTCTCGGTGGGCCGGTTTACCTTCCGAAAGTTTACAATGGCCGCGACAAGACATTCTTCTTTTTCAATTGGGAGCAGTTCCGTGAAACCACGATTACGAACAATCGCGCCCTCACCGTGCCTACCGCTGCGTATCGCACCGGCGATCTCGGCGCCGCGCTGACGAAGCGAACTCTCGGTACGGATCCATTCGGACGCTCCATTCTGGAGAACACGGTCTACGATCCGGACACGGACCGCCTGGTGGACGGGCTCCGCGAGCGTGATCCCTTCCCCGGAAACGTAATCCCCACGACGCGTATCGATCCCGTAGCGCTCGCCGTGCTCAAATACGTTCCGGCACCAACAAACAATGCCCTGCTAAATAACTTCCTGCCCGTATATTCCAATCAGCGGATCACCGGCATCCCTTCCGTTAAGATCGACCATTCGCTCAGCTCTAATTTGAAGCTCTCCGGCTACTGGTCGCGCACCTCCACTACGAATCCGAATAACGATGGACTGCCATACCCCATCACTACAGCGATTCCCACTACTACAACGGCCCAGACGACGCGCATCAATATCGACTACACGATTCGCCCAACAGTTCTTCTGCACGTGGGCGGCGGACTGCTTTACACCACGCAAACGACCAGCGCCGGCTTCGATCCGTCCACCATTGGCTTCAAAGGCGCGAACACGAAGCTGTTTCCACTGATTTCGACGCTCCCCGCCGGCGGTCTCACGGCTGGTCCCCCGACGCAGGGCGGCATGAGCCCGATCGGTACCGGGTCGCTAGCCAATCTGCAGAATCCAAAGCCAACGACCACAGCGAGCCTGACCTGGGTGCACAACAACCACACATTCAAGTTCGGCGGAGAAGCCGTTTTTGAAGGCTACCTCGCTCACCTGCAGACCTACGCGCAGTCGTGGATGTACTTCGGATTCACCGAGACCGGTCTGCCGGCACTCAACGGACAGAACCTCAACGGCGGGAATGTGGGTTTCCCCTTTGCCAGCTTCCTGCTCGGGCGCGTGAACAGTGGCTACTTCAGCGTGCCGTCGACGGTCCGGCTCGGAGCACACGCCTATTCCGGATATGCCCAGGACAGCTGGAAGATCACGCGCCGCTTCACGCTCGACTACGGTTTGCGCTACGATTTCGAGTCCTATCTGAAAGAGCACGGAGGGCTGATGCCGAACGCGTCGCTTTCGACGCCGAATCCGAGCGCCGGCAATTTTCCCGGCGGCATCATATTCGAGGGAACCGGTCCCGGCAAGTGCAATTGCTCGTTCGCGCACAACTATCCGTACGCGTGGGGTCCTCGCCTCGGTGGCGCTTACCAGATCACTTCCAGGACGGTGCTGCGGGCCGGCGTAGGCATTTCCTACGGCCGCCAGAATTCGCTGAACGGCAAGACGAACAACGCAGGCTCCTCGAACCCGTACGCCTCGGCGAGCTACGGTGATCCCGCATTTACCATGCAGGATGGAATTCCCTACAAGGTCTCGTTTCCCAACTTCGATCCCGGTCAGTTGCCGCTTCCCGGCACTATCGGCAATCCGACCAATCTCATCGATCAGAATGCCGGCCGTCCTGCCCGCATCCTGCAATGGAGCGTTGGGCTGCAGCGCGAATTGAATAAGAATCTGGTCGTCGAGGCTACCTACATCGGTAACCGCGGCGTGTGGTGGCAAGCCAACACGATGCGCGCCGTGAACGCGATGACCGAGGAGCGTCTCAACACCTTCGGGCTGAGCCTCAATAATCCCGCGGATTTGCAGTTATTGGCATCGCCACTGAACTCCGCGCTGGCGGCTTCGCGCGGCTTCAATCATCAGCCTTATCCAACATTCCCGGTAACCGCCACCGTGATGCAATCTCTGAGGCTGATGCCCGAGTACACCAATCCAGTGAATACCTGGCCGCCGCTGGGCGACACCTGGTATAACGCCCTGCAGGTCAAGGCGTCTAAGAGGCTATCTCGCGGCCTGCAGGCGACTTACTCGCTGACGTGGTCCAAGCAGGAGGTAATCGGCTCGGAGCAGGACTATAACTACTTCGGCTTTATCGCGCCAGCGACGAACAACGTTTTCAATCGCGGGGTGAACAAGTACCTCTCCGGTTACGATCAACCGCTCCTGTCCGTGGTCGCTGTAAATTACACGACGCCGCGTGTAAACGGCGGATGGGCGGGCAGCAAGGCGGTGTCAGTTGTGGCCCGCGACTGGCAGGTCGGCGCAGTGCTTCGCTATGGCAGCGGCCTGCCCATTCAGGTGCCCGCCGCTACCACTAACCTCGCTACCTACACGGGGCAAACCACGTTTGTGAATCGTGTTCCTGGGGTGCCGTTATTCACTCAAGACCTGAATTGCCACTGCTTCGATCCGAACACGAAGTTCGTATTGAATCCGGCTGCGTGGTCCAATCCTCCGGCCGGGCAGTTCGGAACGGCCGCGGCTTACTACGACGATTATCGTTACCAGCGCCGGCCGACCGAAAGCGTCAGCCTGGCGCGAAATTTCCGCTTCAAAGAACGGATGAATATTCAGCTCCGCGCCGAGTTCACCAACATTTTCAACCGGACGGAGCCGAACAACCCGACCGCCTCAAACGCCTTCGCAACCCCGAGTCGCGGCCCGAATGGAAATACATCGGGCGGCTTCGGCGCGATCATCACGAACCCCGGAACCGGGGCGGTTACATTCGCATCGCCTCGGCAGGGAACTCTCGTCGCGCGCTTCCAGTTCTAAAGCGCGATCACTTCGAGAGCCCAGGGATAGGGCCAGCGCAGGGCGATGCCGGCGGCGCTTAAGAAGTCATTGGCCGGTAGAACCATTTATCATAGTTAGATTTGCCAGCGGAGGTTCTTATGAATCGACTCTATACGACTGTGATAGCCATATCCGCGGTGCTGCTATTAGCCGGCGCCGCGCACGCTCAGGCATCCCTCGACTCGGTGCGCATTGCCGCCAAAGACACTGTCACGTTGGCGAAGTTCTATCAGGCGGTGTTCGGTATGCAGGAGGTGAATCGGGTGGTAAACCCGGGAGGCACTGAGGTCTTCGTGAACTTCGGCGCCACGGTTGAAGCCGCCAAGGCAAACAAGAACCCGTTGATGATACTCTTTCACCGCGATTCGGACGACGTGAAGGACCCCATACCACACGTGTTTTTTGCGGTGAAGGACATGGCGGCTGCCGTCGCCGCTGTCAAGGCCGCCGGTGGAACGATGAGTGG
>JAICJH010000116.1 GCA_025928545.1 Bryobacteraceae bacterium
ATTGACCGGCGCGGCGTTAGTCCGCCGCGCTACAGACGCCGCTCAATTCATTGGCGGCGGGTAACACGGGGCTTGCAACGACATGGGCAACCGACCCGCCGCAACGACGTTCTTTTTCCTCGCCGCAAGGCGTTCGAAAAAGGATGTCACTGTTATTTGAAAATTGAAAATTTATCCCCACGCTTCGTGGGATACGTGTCTCCATACTGAATCCGCGGGGCTGAAGGCGCAGACATTTCCAACATCCCATAAGAAAATCCCGCGAGCGTGGCCACGTTGTTATTGTGAAGGCACTGCCTCTCTCGTGATCGGTAACCCTCCATCTCTGGCCGCCTTCTTTTCTCTCTGGAGCCAAAGCCCCGCGGAATTTCTTCGCTATGAAGGCGATATCGGCCCCGTCCACCTGACCTATGCGGAAGCTGCCTCCGGCGCAAATGCTTTCGCTGCGCGCCTGCGAAACGCGGGCATCCGCCACGGTGATCGCGTTCTGTTCTGGTGCGAAAATCGACCGGAATGGATAGTCGCACTCTGGGCTTGCCTCCTCGAAGGCGTCATTGCCGTCCCGATTGATTTCCGATCTTCGTCCACTGTCGTGCAGCGAATCGCCGCGATTGTGGATGCAAAAGCCCTTCTGATCGGCGAAGGCCTCACTCCACCGGAAGCTCTGTCTTGTCCGGTCTGGACCATGCGCGGAATTACTGAACGCTCCACCAACCCGCCGCAAACTTTTCAACCTGCACCGCCCGATGACATTGCCGAAGTCCTGTTTACCTCCGGGGCGACAGGCGAGCCGAAAGGCGTGACCATCACGCATCGCAACATCCTCGCAAACCTGAAACCGATCGATCACGGCATCGAGAAATATCGCCGCTACATGGGGCCTTTCCAGCCGATTCGCTTCCTGAATCTGCTGCCGCTGAGTCACATGTTCGGGCAATCCATGGCGGCTTTCATCCCGGCCATGATCGAAGGCCAGGTCTTCTTCATGCCCGGCTCCAGTCCGCGCGCGGCCGCTCATCTCATCCACCGCCGCCGTATCTCTGTGCTGGTCTGTGTCCCCCAAATGCTCGAACTGCTGCGCGATTATGTCCTTCAGGCTGTGCCGTCAGCCGCGCAGCCCGCACGCTCCGGTAAGTGGTATGGACGCTGGTGGCAGTATCGAAAGGTTCGCCGCCTGTTCGGCTGGAAGTTCTGGAGCTTTGTAGTAGGCGCCGCCCCGCTTGATCCCGAACTGGAAGAGTTCTGGCGCAAACTGGGCTACGTCGTCATTCAGGGCTACGGCCTCACGGAAACCGCGCCGGTCGCCACACTAAACCATCCGTTTGAAACGCGCAAAGGCTCGGTCGGCAAACCCATCGCGGGCGTCGAAATCCGCATTGCACCCGATGGCGAAGTGCTGCTTCGCGGCGACAACATTACCCCCGGTTACTTCGGCCAGCCCGCCGCCAATATGCGCGACGCCGAAGGCTTTCTGCACACCGGAGACATTGGCGCTCTCGATCCTGAAGGCCGGCTCAGCATTCTCGGCCGCAAGAAGGAACTGATCGTTTCACCCGACGGGCTGAATGTTTACCCGGAAGATGTGGAGCGTGTCTTGAATGCGACTCCGGGCGTTCGCGAATCGGCCGTGGTTGCCGAGAAGCAGGGCTCGCGCGAGTTGGTTCACGCCGTACTTATCACCAGCAACCACGCCGATCCGGAGGCGATCGTCAGTCAGGCAAATGGGAATCTGGAAAGCCATCAGCGAATCCGGGCCTGGTCGCGATGGCCTGGCGACGCCTTGCCGCGAACTTCGGGAACTGGCAAGCTCAAGCGCGGTGAGGTTGCTGCGTGGGTAGCTGGAAGCGGGTCCGCGACTGCTCCGGTGAACGAAGGTTCCGTCGAGGACATCATCCGGAAGTTTGCCGGTGGCCGCCAGGTGACCTCCGCCAGCACGCTCGACGATCTCGGGCTCAGTTCGCTCGACCGCATTCAGCTTCTGATGGAACTGGAGAGACGCTCCGGCACATCCATCGATGAAGCCAGTTTCGCTAACGCGCGAACAGTCGCCGACCTTGCCCATGCCAAACCTGCGGGGAACGTCCCGGAAGAACCTTTTGATTTCCCCGAATGGAGCCGATCCGTCGGTGCCCGCGCCGTTCGTCGCATTGCGCTCCCGGGTCTGATCATCCCCCTGACGCGCGCCTTTGCCTGGCTTCGCGTATCCGGCCTGGAAAACCTGAAAACCATCCAGGGACCGGTGATCTTCGCGGCGAATCACCAAAGCCATTTCGATGGCCCCGCAATCCTGGCAGCCCTGCCCCCAAAATGGCGCTACCGCCTCGCCACTGCCGCCGCCAAAGAATTCTTCGACGCGCACTTCCATCCCGAAAGGCATCCGCGATCTGAGCGCTTCACCAACAGTCTGAACTACACGCTCGCTTCGCTGGTGTTCAATGTTTTTCCCCTGCCGCAACGTGAAGTGGGAACCCGCGAAGCGCTCCGCTATGCCGGCAGCCTGATTGCCGACGGTTACTCCATCCTCATCTTCCCGGAAGGCAAGCGAACGGATCGAGGGGAAATTGGACGCTTCCAGCCCGGCGTTGGAATGCTGGCGGCAAGGCTTGGCGTGCCGGTCGTGCCCGTGCGATTAACAGGTCTGGAGCGGGTGCTGCACAAGTCGGCAAAATTCGCCACGCCATCGAAAGCCGGGGTAAACTTCGGCCCCCCGATCACCCCGAAAAGCCAGGATCCGGCGGTGATAGCAAAACAAATAGAAGAAGCCGTTAAGAAGCTTGCCTAATCTTATCGGCGTGCATCGGCGTGCATCGGCGGCCATTCCGATTTTCCAGCCTTAAACGATCAACATCTGGTGATCCGGATTTTCCACGTGCAGGTGATCGTAGATCTCGCCGATAAGCCCCGGCCCGAACTTCGCCAAAAACGGCAGGATTGAATAAAGCCGCTCTTGCAAATGCTTTTCCGGAAACACCAGGCCAGAAAGCGATTTTGCATCGGCCGCAGCCTGGACATCGCGGGCCATGATCTGCGAAGCCGTCTTCCGTCCGATCTTGCCGATCTGGTATTCAATCTTGCGGCGGCTTGTACTCAGGGCACCGTTCAGCGAGACGTCGAACCGCCCGAGGTCAGCGCTGAGAGAATCGAGCGCGCTGGCCACAGCTTTTTCGGTATTGGCTAACTTCGCCCGCAGCTCGGTCGGCACCAGTTGTGCGGACATTGTCTCCCGCAGGATCTGGTCGTTCGCAAACAGGCCTGTGAGCTTGAGCTTGTAGCGCTGCATCCGTTTTGCGGCACGGTGGTCGAGCAGGGTGAAACTCGCGCGCGGGAACGCGACCGGCTGTCGCCCGAGAAGCTTCGAATACAAAACCTGCGATTGCGCGAAATACGCCAGCTCCGCCGGTCCACCGGCATAGGCGGCGGTTGGCAGCAGATAATCCTGCAGGACGGGCCGGAGCAACGCATTGGGCGATAGCTCGGCGGCGCGCGCCGCAAGCTCCTGCGCGGTCCACTTGCGGTGATGGGCGACGAATTCGCCGCCGGAATGCCGCAAAGCCAGCCGATGGCCGCCATCAAGGAGAAAAACCAGTGAAGTCTGCTTCTCCACCAGCACCTGCGAATGGTAGCCGCGGGAAGTGAGTTCTGCGCTGCGAGCGCTCAATGCCTCCACAAGTTCGGGCATGCGGGCAACGGCTTCGGCCATGAAGGGGGCGGCCACAGCGCGAACCCCGGGATCCATCGGATCGATCAGCAACAGACCATAAGGCGCGAACAGTTCGCCAATGATCCGGGCAAAAGCTGCACCCATGGAATCGCCGGATCGGTATGAGCGGGCAACAAGCGCCGCTGTCTCGTCGGCAAAGGGTAACCCATCCAGAGCCGCCCGCAGTTCGTCCAGCGGTAGCTTCGCCGGAACCACTCCCCCCACCGGTCGAGTGCCGTTCTTGGCCGGCCCTTTTGCCTGAAGCCGAACCGGCGCGTGATCGGCGCCGAAAACCCACGTATGGTCGACTTCCGCGAGATCGTGATCCTCGCTGGCCAGCCAGAATACCGGGACGGCGGGAATGCCCCGCCCGTTCAGCTCCTGCGCAATCTTGATGGCGGTGAGGGCCTTATATACCGTGTACGCGGGCCCCGAAAACAGCCCTACCTGCTGGCCGGTAACAATCGCCGTAACGCCCGGCTGAGCCAGCTTTTCAAGTGCCGGATTGCCCTGATTCAGTGGTTTAAGCGCACGGACAATTGCGGCGCGGCGGTCGTCGGGAAAGGAAAACTGAGCGGCCTGTGCCACCGCATCCAGGCTGTTCGGCCGCCATGGATAAAGGTCTTTAACCCGGTCAAAATGGTAGACGAGGTCGGCGAACAGCTTGGAAGTATGAGGTAAGTCTGTCTGGCGAACGCACGAACACTCCATGGGCTTTGTCAGATTAGCAGATGATCGGTAAACAGTTGTGGGTTCAGAGAATTCGGGTTGAAACTGCTAACGTTCCGAATTCTGTGCGGACGGCGTCTGAAGGAGCAACCCGGGCGCGATCCGGCGCGCGATGTCGTTGTAGAGGACGAAAACCATCAGCATCATCAGGAAAACGAAGCCGACCTTCAGCATCCCTTCCTTCACGTTGAGGCTGATATCGCGTCCCATCACCATCTCGATCAGCAGGGTAAGGATATGGGCGCCATCCAGAATCGGAATCGGCAGCAGATTCAGGATGGCCAGATTCAGGCTCACCATGCTCATCAGCGTGAGAAATGAGGTCGGCCCTTCCTTCGCCGCCTGAGTTGCCTGACCGGCAATCCCGATCGGTCCGGAGAGGTTCTTGGCCGGTACCCTGCGTTCCACGATCCCGCGCAGCATTTCCACAATCAGGGTGGCGAATTTCGAGTTCTGGCGGACGGATTCGGCAAACGCGGCAGGCAGCGAAAGGCTCGTCTTCTGGATGTTCCACTTTACTTCCGGACCGACGCCGATCATCCAGCGAGGCTGCCCGTCCATATTGGTGAATTTGGGGAGCATCGTTGCGGTGCGGGTAACACCGGGTCCAAGGCTCGGCCGCGAATACTCCACCGTGACCGGCTTGCCGTCGCTGCGGCGGATAATATCCGGCAACGTGTAGCGCGAGTGGATGGGAGTGCCGTTGATTTTGAGCAGCAGATCGCCCTTCTGAAGGCCAGCAAGGGCGGCGGGCATACCGTCGCTCACGCTGCCGACCTGTATGGCGTTCTCGCCTTCCCAACCGGCGTCCCCCATGCCGGATTTCTCGTCCAGGACCGGGGTTACGGTGGTGTTGAAAACGTGACCGGCGCGGTCCACAGTGACTGTGATCGGCCGATCTACCCGCTCGATTTCGCGGGTCAGAATGTCTTCCCAATCGGGATTGACCTTGCCATCCAGTTTGACGATCTTGTCGCCGGCGGCAATGCCGGCCTTCGCGGCGGGAGAATCGGCAACAACGTGACCGACCATGGCGCCGTTATCGTCGATGATTTTCTCGAACGACACCATGTAAAGGCCGGTGAGAACTGCCACCGCGAGCACTACATTCATGAACGGCCCGGCAGCAAGCACGATGAGGCGCTGCCAGCGCGGCTTGGCGAGGAAACCATCGGGATCGTTGGCGTGCGCGTCGCCTGGCTGATCGCCGACCATTTTTACGTAACCGCCGAAAAGGAACAGCGAAAACCGGTAGTCGGTGTCGCCGCGCTTAATGCCAAACAGCCGGGGGCCGAACCCGAAACTGAAGACGTCAACTCTGACTTTGAAGAAACGCGCCGCCCAGAAATGACCGAGCTCATGAACAAGAATCATGACGCCGATCAGTACCAGCAGCCACCAAAGGTTTGAAAGGAGCGTCATCATTTTGCGTTACCCGATTGTGCGTTGCCGCGGGCGGCCGCTGCTAGCGGACCGAATACGGCGGCATTGCCCTCAATCACTTCCCGCGCCTTCCTCCGCGCGTCCCCGTCCACTTCCAATATCTCAGCAATGCTGGCCGGTTCTTTATACGGCATGCGGTTTAAGGTTTCTTCCACGACGCGCGCGATGGCGGGAAAACGCAGCTTTCCATCCAGAAAAGCGGCGACCGCAACTTCGTCGGCAGCGTTCAGAATACAGGAAGAAGCCCCGCCCCGATGTAAAGATTCATAAGCAAGACCCAGCAGCGGGAACTTGTCGAATTCAGGGGCATGAAACTCCCAATGGCGGGATTGCGCCCAGTCAATTCGAGGCACAGGAGCCGGCAATCTATCCGGCCAGGTGAGGGCGTACTGAATCGGCATGCGCATATCTGTCGCCGAAACCTGGGCAATCACACTGCCGTCTTCAAATTCCACCATCGCATGTACCGAAGATTGAGGATGCACGACCACTTCAATCGCCTCCGGAGGGAAGTCGAACAGCCAATGAGCCTCGATAACCTCGAAGCCTTTGTTCATCAGTGTGGCTGAATCGATCGTTATACGGTCCCCCATCTTCCATGTTGGGTGTTTCAATGCATCTGACGGAGTCACATGGTCCAAAGTTTCCCGCGAAGTCGTCCGAAATGGACCGCCCGAAGCTGTCAAGATCAGTTTCTTTGCTTCTGAGCGAAGTCCGGCGCGGAGGCATTGGTGTGCCCCATTGTGCTCGGAATCGACGGGGATCAGCTCGGTGCCGTGCTTCCGAACCGCGGTCATGACGAGCTGTCCGCCGGAAACCAGCACTTCCTTGTTCGCAAGACCAATTCGTTTGCCACGGCAAACGGCCTCATAGGTGGCTTCCAGACCCGCAACTCCGACGATCGACGACATCACCGTGTCGATTTCGGAGGCAATCGATACTTGTACCCGCGCTTCGGGCCCGCTGAGGAGCTCGGGAGTTCCCGTTTTTGGAAGAAGAGCCCGCAGCCGATCCACATCTTCCGCCGCTTCTACAACAGCAACCTGTGGATTAAACTCTTGAATTTGTTGGGCTAAGAGAGATATGTTGCGGCCGGCGACGAGGGCGAAGACACCAAATCGACCGGGGTTCTGGCGAACCACATCCAGAGTATTAGCGCCGATTGAGCCGGTTGAGCCAAGGATCGTCAGATTACGTTGAGACATGACCTGATCGATCATACCATAGCTGTATGTTTTGAATAGTTTGCGCGAGACCCAAACCCTTGCGGGCGCCGGAGAGGATGCTTCAGGGGTCTTTCAGTTTAGAGGTTAGTCTCGCTTTTGGTGGGAGTACTCAAAAACCTCCCCGGCTTGATTCCAATATTAGAATAGATTGATTTTGGAAGCAACAGATTTTTGTATATTATTTTTGGAATCCGGTACTACTTCATACCGGCAGCCTGCACCTTCACTCCGGCGATATCCTCTAACACGCTGATAGTAGAGCACATATCCTCTTCACCGAGTCCCTTCGAGATCGCCATCTGAACTATTTGCCGGGTCAGTGAGGTCAGCGGCAGCGGCACGGAAAGTTCCTCTCCAGAATCCAGCATCAGACCAATATCCTTATGCATCCACTTCACGGAGAAGTTCGTGGTGAAAT
>JAICJH010000155.1 GCA_025928545.1 Bryobacteraceae bacterium
AGCTTCGGGCGCTGTTTCTGGAGACGGGACCAATTCAACAAGTGGCACAAGATAGGGCGGATTGACGGGATGGAGTATTAACAGGCGAGAGGCAATGGCGAGACCCGAAACAAATTCTGACGCCGGTATGCCCGAGCTTGAGCTCCCGATGACGGTTTGCGGAGCGCATACCCGATCCAGATCTTCCGTCACGGCGCGCTTGACGTCCGTACGCTCAAAGGCCGATTCCTGAACATAGGCGGCCTCGGCCACAGCCTCAGTTAGTGTGCCGACTACTTCGATCCTGCTCAGAATGGCAAGGGGATCGTCGATCAGGCCGGCAGAATGCATTGCGCCGAGTTGCTGCTCGATGAGACGTAATCCTGACGCGGCCGCGCCCGGTTGAGCGTCGAACATTCTCACGGCCAAACCGCCCCGCGCGAAAACGATCGCCCAGCCACTGCCCACGAGACCAGTGCCAACCACCGCCACTGGCCGGCCGCCCGTCACCTCTGCAGGGCTTGGTTTCAATGCCTCAACTCGCTCGGGTTCATTTCGTTCATATCTGTCGAAGGATTGTATCCGGTTCCGGAACTGCCGGCACGAGCGCGCGTCTGTTGCCCTTGTTTGATCACGCAATTATGTGCTATTTCAGATCCATTACCTTCTTAATGGTAGAAATGGAGTGTGTTTTCTGGAAAAGCCCAGGTTTTTGTGTCGGTACGCGCGGGTCCTACTGATTGCGTTCGTGCTTGTAGGCCCGTTGGCGGCCCAGCGCATCACCGAATCGGCAGCACGGCAGATCAGCGACATTTTGAGCATCAAGCGTTCGCTTACCACGAACCAAAGGAAGCTATCCTCTCACCTGATTTTGGGTGCGATGGCGGCCCGAAACCAGACCGCTCCCGGGCTGCCCAAAACTCTTTTTCGGCCATTGACGAGTGACGCGAAAGGACTGACTCTGATCGACCTGAAAACAAGCTGGATCGCAGCCGCCGAGCGCCAGATCCTGGCTCTTGGAGGAGAGGTCGTTTACAGCTCGCGGCGCAATGGCGCCATCCGCGCAAAGCTATCGAGCTCGAATCTGGAAGCGCTGGCCCAATTGCCGGAAGTACAGTCCATCCGTCCGGCGGTTCGAGCTCGCACGAGTGGTCTGGTCTCCGGGCGGCGGCATCTGCCTTCCCGTTCCTTCCCATCGTTCTCGCTGATGAACTCTCTACATCTGGCTCCCTTCATCGGCTCGATCGCGAGCCAGGGATACGTGGCGCACGCGGCGAACCAGGTTGTCGGAGGCGGCATCGATGGAACCGGAGTCAAGGTGGGTGTCTTATCTGATAGTGCTCTGCCGGATCGAGTCTCAGCGTTGATCGCTTCCGGTGATCTCCCTCCTGATACGACGGTGTTGCAAGGCCAGGAGGGACCCGCAAACGGTTCGAATGAGGGTACCGCAATCATGGAGATCATCCATGATCTCGCCCCCGGCGCGAAACTGTTCTTCGCAACCGCATTCAATGGGGAAGACAGCTTCGCGGACAACATCCGGGCGCTTCGGTTCGTGTATGGGTGCGACATTATTCTCGACGATGTCACTTACGCCGATGAACCTGTTTTCCAGGACGGCACCGTTGCCCAAGCGGTAAATGACGTGACGGCCGATGGGGCGCTCTATTTCGCGGCCGCGGGAAATCTGGGCAATCTTACCTACGGCACGTCGGGGACCTGGGAGGGCGACTTCAGGGATGGTGGCGATGGTGGAGACCTCTTCAATGCGAGTCAAAGGCCGGTTCGCGTTCACGATTTTGGCGATTCCGGTACCGTGCGGCCTTACAACGTCCTGACTTCCACAAGTGCATGGCTCGGGCTTCACTGGTCAGACCCGGCGGGCCACAGCAACAACGACTACGATTTGTTCGTTTTCGACAGCACCGGCACTCGACTCAAGGGCGCTTCGTTTGACACTCAATCCGGGTCACAAGATCCTTTCGAGCTGGTTTACCAGGGGGAGAGTTGTGGTACTGCGGCTGCCATCGGCTATTGTCCGGCCGTCGGGGACCGGATCGTAGTCGTTCTGCGCAACGGCGCAGGGCGGGCATTGCACGTAGAAACGGCGGGCGGGCAACTCGCGATAGGAACGAAGGGGGCGACTTACGCTCATAACGCCGGGTTGAACACGATTTCGGTCGCGGCGACTGCCTGGAACAGCGCTCACACCGGCACGAAGCCGTTCACCGGATTGGCAAATCCAACGGAGATCTTCAGTTCGGACGGACCCCGGAAGATGTTCTACAACCCGGACGGATCTGTCATTACGCCGGGCAATGTGCTCTTTGCTACCGGCGGTGGAACTACGCTGCAAAAGCCTGATCTCACGGCAGCCGACGGAGTGTTCACCAAAACGCCCGGATTTCTGCCATTCTTCGGGACTTCTGCCGCGGTTCCGCATGCGGCGGCCATCGCTGCCCTCATTAAGTCCGCGAATCCGTTTCTCACGAATGTTCAGATTCGCCAGATCATGACGAATACGGCCTTGGATAGCATGGCGCCTGGCCCGGACCAGGACTCCGGATACGGCATCATCATGGGTCCCGCGGCGGTTCAGGCGGCAATGTCAACTGAGCCTTGATATGGAACGGTTCTATTGGGCTCCATTCGTCGTGAATGGGTTGAACTAAGAACAGGCTGATCCGGCATTCTGGGCGCAATCGCCTGCCGGATTGCGCGCTCTGAAGCGGAAGTCGTGGCGGCGTACATCCACGAACACGTCTCGAAACCCCGCCGCGAGCAGGCGTTCTCGGAAGCTGTCAGGATTTATCGGTGTAACCCTTTCAAACAGGTGAAACAGCCGGAAGAGTGCGCCCGCGGTTGTGTCGGTGCCGACAAACATGCCCCCAGGCCGAAGGACACGCCTCGCTTCCCGGAGGAGCGCGTCCTGCAGAACAGTCGAGGGCACATGATGCAGCATGGTGAAGGAAATGAC
>JAICJH010000044.1 GCA_025928545.1 Bryobacteraceae bacterium
CCACCGCCTCCGACAACCGCGGTATTGGTGAGAATCGTTCCGGCCACCCCTCCGGCGTTGATGGTCGCAACCAGGGTAAGCGTCTGGGTTCCGGTGCCGCCTGCCGGGATTGCCGTGAATGCGCCGTTCGAACTGCATGAAAGGGGAGTTAACGTGCAGGCTCCCCAGCCGGTTGTTGTGCCGGCGAAGGAAACGGCGGTGAGACCGGCGGGCAGGGTGTCCGTCATGGTCACGGTGCCGGTGGTCGCAGCGGTTCCGAGGATGTTGTTCGTAGTGATTGTGTAGGTCACCGTTCCGCCCGGCGCCAGGCTCGTCGCGGTGTGGGACTTCACTACCTGAAGGTCCGGAACTCCGGCCACCGTCAACGGATCGGTTGCGGTGTCGTTTGTCGTATTGGTTTCGCCGCCGCCGCCGACAACCGCGGTATTGGTGAGGATCGTTCCGGCCACCCCTCCGGCGTTAATGGTCGCAACCAGGGTCAGAGTTTGGGTTCCGGTGCCGCCTGCCGGGATTGCCGTAAATGCGCCGTTCGAACTGCATGACAGCGGTGTCAGGGTGCAGGCTGCCCATCCCGTTGTTGTTCCGGCGAAGGAAACGGCGGTGAGACCAGCGGGCAGCGTATCCGTCATCGTCACGGTGCCGGTGGTCGCAGCGGTTCCGAGGATGTTGTTCGGCGTGATGGTGTAGGTCACCGTTCCCCCCGGCGCGAGCGATGTCGCGGTGTGGGACTTCACTACCTGAAGGTCGGGAACCCCGGCCACCGTCAATGGGTCGGTAGCGGTGTCGTTTGTCGTATTGGTTTCGCCGCCGCCGCCGACAACCGCGGTATTGGTTAGAATCGTTCCGGCCACCCCTCCGGCGTTGATGGTCGCAACCAGGGTCAGAGTCTGCGTTCCCGTCCCCCCCGCCGGAATCGACGTGAACGCGCCATCTGAAGTACACGACAGCGGCGTCACTGTGCAGGTCCAGCCCGTCGTGGTTGGCGCGAAGGAAACTGCGGTGAGCCCGGCGGGCAGCGTGTCCGTCATCGTCACGGCGCCGCTGGTTGCGGCTACTCCGAGAATATTGTTCGGAACAATTGTGTAAGTCACCGTCCCGCCCGGCGCCAGACTGGTCGCGGTGTGTGTCTTCACCACGCGAAGGTCGGGTACACCAGGGGTATAGACGTAAGTTACCGTCCCGGTAAGGGATGCGTTGGTGACCTGGGATGAGTTCGTGTTGCCACCGGAATTATTGAGCAGCGTGCCGGTGATAGTGCTCGCCGGTAAGACAATCGTCCCGGAACCGGTGAACTCAGTCAGAATCGCGGGTGTCGTATAGACATCGTCGGAGCTTCCCGATTTCGCCAGGTTGCCCGACGTCACCGACCCGCCCGCTGCGAGACTATAGGCGAAAGCTCCAGAGAGTACGTCCAGTTCGGGAACGTTCAGATTATTTCCCGCATCCCGAACGTTGACCAGCATTTCTGTCCTCACCGTACCGCTGGACGGGCCGGCAGCATTGTTCACCACGGTAAGTTTGGTCGTCAAACTCGTGGAGAAGGTCAATTCAACACTCACAAGGGTTCCGAGTGTGGGGTCGAATTTCGGGAATGTGATGTTCCCCGTCCAATCGGTCAATTGTGTTGGAATCGGGGTGCTCGTCGTCACGGGCCCGACCGTCTGGGCGAGTATCGGGGTGGCCGAGATTATGAGGATTGCCGCCGCGGTGAGGGTTCTGATTAGTGTCTTCATTCCAGTGCGCGTTTGCCGAAGCCCCGTCAGGATGGCGTAAGAAGATGCTGCGAGTGCCGTTCCTGAACAATTGCGTTTCGGCAAGCGGTGTTGCCGCTTGCGCCGTGCTGGAACCGTTTCGTAAGCTCTTGCATCATTCGCCAGTACAAATAAGGGCCAATCCGCTGAGTCCCTGGAAGGTCCTCAGGGGCGCAGACAGGCCCATCCCGACTGCGTGTTCAGCGACGAACTTATAGCTACTTCGCACTCAAAATGCGCTTCGAGTTGCCTTGCGTGGCGGCTCGATATGCGAGTTTTGGACTGGGCGAGCAGCCGGTTTTTGGCTCTTATTAGTACGAGATTACCAGAGGTTTGGAGCGGCGGCCCTGAATGGAAAGCAAGACAGTTCCAGTACCGGTCCGATTGACAAAAACGCAGAAAAATGCACGCAGGCCGTGCTAAGAACGTGTTGTCCTGCGTGCGGAGCGGGAATTACGATGCTACTTTTTCCGTTTATTTTTCCTGGCCGGGGCGGGGGCGCTCTTCTTCACTTTGGCGACTGTTGCCGAAGCTGCCGGGGCGTTGGGAGTACTGATGTCTTCCACGGCCTTCCATGTATTATCCGCCTGCTTTTTGTAAACCGTGACATATTCGCCCTTTTCCGTTTCCGGCTTTTTGGTCTTCGGATTGGTCATGGTCATGGAATACGTGCCCTCGCTGTAGGCGATATCGCCACCTTTGGAGGTGACGACCGACGTTGGGGCGAAATTGAGGGCCACGTTGGGGTCAGATAACATTTCTTTCAGTCCGGCACGGATTGCTTCTTTGCCCTTCATGGCGGGCATATTGGGAGCCATCAAGGTAGCGTCATCCGCATAATGGGATACGGCCTTGTCGAGATCTTTGGAGGCGTACTCACCAACCCAGGCGGCTTCGGAATCCCTGATCGCTTTCTGATCGGCCGCGGAAGTATCGGCGGGAACCGCCGGGGTATCCGAGCATCCCGACAGCAGCATGAACAACCCCGCGGCGCAAACGGCTAAGTATCCGGATTTCATTTGAAGATAAGCCCTCCGCATGAAATGCTACAGCAAGCGGAGGTCGCAGTCAAATGGTCAAAGGCCCGGTAGCCAATTGGCGAATCGCCTGACGAGCTGAACAGAGATAATCGGAATAGTGCCGAATCTTATGGAGGAGATCGAATTCCGCGATACGGTTCGCGTGGCTCCCGCCGTGGCGGCGCTGGAACAACTGCCACCCGACGTGTTGCGCGTCGTGCAGGCGCTGCTGCATTCGCTGCCCAATCGCGACGATACGGTCCACTATCTGAAACGCCTGATCACGGAGGTTCCGGATGCCGCGCAGGCCATTGCCGGCAATCTGATTGCGCTGCGTTACGCGCTGACGATTTTTTCCTGGAGCCACTTTCTCTCGGATTCGGTGATCCGGCACCCGGAATGGCTGCTGGAGATTGCCGGCGCTCGCGATCTGCACCGCGGTTTCCTGGCTGAAGATTACGAGTTTGCGCTGGAGCAGGCACTGGGTGGCGCTACGCCAAAGCCCGTTGATTTGGCCATGTTTCGCCGGCGGCAGTTGCTGCGAATTGTGCTGCGGGACGTGCTTCGCTATGCGGATCTTTCGGAAACCGCGGAGGACCTTTCCAATCTGGCCGACGCTATCCTCAACGTTACGTGGCGCGCCGTCCGCCGGGATCTGACGCGTGAGCGCGGAGTACCGGCGAACAGCAGCGCTATTGCGCCGGAGTTTTCCGTGATTGCGCTGGGCAAACTTGGCGGTCGCGAGCTCAATTACAGTTCCGACATCGATTTAATGTTCGTGCATTCCGGCCATGGTGAAACTCCGGGAGATCATCCTTTGACGGCCAAGGAGTTTTTCAAACTGGGCGCCGGACGAATGACCGAGTTGCTTTCGACATATTCTCCCGAGGGCCTTTGTTATCGGGTGGATCTGCGGCTGCGGCCGGATGGAAAACTGGGCGAGATCTGCCAGTCGCTCGAAAGCGCGCGCCAGTATTATTTAACGCGCGGGCGTGACTGGGAACTCCAGATGCTGATTAAGGCCCGTGTCGCGGCGGGCGACGCACGCCCTGGCAACGAGTTGCTGGCGTTTGTGGAACCTCTCATCTACCGCACGACGACGGATTTTCGAACTGTGGAAGCGGTCTCCGAAACGCGCGCGCGTATTCACGAAAAGCAGGCGAAGGTGAAACAGGCGCGGGCGGAGAGTGCGCGCATCCGGCAGGCGCGGCCGGGCATTGCGCAGGCGCTGGACGTGAAACTCGCGAAGGGCGGCATACGCGATATCGAATTCCTGGTGCAATGCCTGCAACGTCTGCACGGCGGGCGCGAGGCGTGGGTGCGGCACGGTGGAACGCTGCTGGCGCTTTCCCGGCTGCGCGATAAGGATCTGCTTTCTCCGGCGGAGTACTCGCGGCTGGCGAATGCCTATCAATTCCTGCGGCATCTGGAGCACAGGCTACAGTTCGACGACGACCGTCAAACCCATACGCTGCCGGTGGATAAAGATGACATGGATCTGCTGGCGCGCAAGATGCCTCCGGGCTCGCCGGGCTTACCCAGCGCGGGTACACTGCAACGGGAACTGGATCATCATTTCACCAATGTGCAGGATCTGTACGAGCGGGTGATCCATTCGCACAGGCCTGAGACTTTTACCGATTATGACGGCGGTGGTTATTCTCCGCCGCCGTACGAGATCGCCGAACCGGTTCAGACTGTATTTCCGGTGGATGCGCCGGCGCGGGCTGAATTTCCGAGCGTAAATCTGAGCCGTTTTCTGGAACAGCGCGCGCCGAATTTCTGGCGCCTGATTTCGGGCGGTGCGGTGGTGCGCAGTCAGGACAGCTTCGAGTCTTTTCTCGAAAAGGCAGTGGCGAATCCAGAGTGGCTGACGCTTCTCGATTCGAACGCGGAGGTGGCGCGCTGCGTCATCGATCTTTTCGAGCACAGCCAGTACTTCGCCGATCAGCTGGTTCGGCATCCGGCATTGCTGGCGGAAGTGGAATGGGCTTGCAGTCCGCGGCAGGGCCGCATTGGATTCATGGTTCCGCGGGATGTAGAGTTGCGTCAGTATTTTCGCCAGCAGATGGTGCGTATCCAGGCGGACAGCGTTTATCATGCGGTGCCTGTGTTTCGAACGCTGCAGCGAACGTCGGATCTGGCCGACTGGATTGTGGCCGCCGCTTACGACATCGCGCTGGCAGAGGCGATGGCGGCGAATCCGCCGGCGGATCCTCTTTACAGGCCTGTGAATCAGATGATGGTGATCGCGCTGGGGCGATTGGGTATGCGTGAGTTCGATCTGGCATCGGATGCCGATCTGAATTTCGTCATACCGGATGCGGATGCGGGCGAAACACTGTTCTGGACATCGGTGGCCGAACGCCTGATCAGCGTGATCGGCGCTTACACCGGCGATGGCGTCGTCTTCACGATCGATACGCGTCTGCGGCCGAATGGCAGGGAAGGCGCGCTGGTGCAAACGGTGGGGACGTATCGCAAGTATTTTGCGCAGAGCGCGCAGGCGTGGGAGGGCATTTCTTACATGAAGGCCCGGGCCATTGCGGGCGACCGGGACAACGGCACGATTTTTCTCGGAGAGTTGCAGAAGATCGACTGGGAGCGGTACGGGCAGGGGAGACGGTCGCGGGAAGAGTTGGCGCATATGCGCAAACGCCTGGAACGCGAACAGGGTGTTCGCAATCCGCTGAAGGCGGGCAACGGAGGGTATTACGACATCGATTTTGTTTTGATGTATCTGCGACTGCGCGATGCGGGCAGCTTTTACAAGGCTCTCAACACACCGAAGCGGATCGACGTGATCGTGACGGCGGGGCATCTCAGTGCGGCCGATGCGGCTTTTCTCAACAGTGCGGCGATGATGTTTCGAGCGATCGATCATGGGCTACGTGTGGCCACGGGGCACGCGGAGGGAACGCTGCCGACCAATCCGGCCCAAATCGCGGTGTTGACGGAACTGGTGCATCGCTGGGTTCCGTCGGCTTTGCAACATGGAACACTGGAGTCGGTGATGAAGCGCATTCGCCGCGAAACACGGGCATTCTTCGAGCGGGTGTTCTCCGGCGAATGATGCGACTTTCCGATTTCGATTACGATCTGCCCGAAGAGTTAATCGCGCAGGAACCGCCGCCGGAACGCGATGGCGCGCGCATGCTGGTGGTGCATCGCGCGACCGGGCGCTGGGAAGACCGGATGTTCCGTGATCTGCCGGAATACCTGGCGGCAGGCGATTGTCTCGTGCTCAACGATTCGCGTGTGCTGCCATCGCGGCTGTTCGGAACGCGCGAGGGCGGGGATGCCGAGGTGATGCTGCTGGAGCCGTTATCGGCGGACGCGCGCGAGTGGCGAGCGCTGGTTCGGCCAGGGCGCAAGTTGCGGATTGGCGCGACGGTTCGCTTCGATGACCGGTTTTCCGCGGAGGTTCTGGCCGTGGGAGAGCGTGGGGAACGAACGGTTCGGTTGATTGGCGACGACGATGTCTACGCAGCCATCGAACGTTTGGGACACATGCCTCTGCCTCCTTACATCAAACGTCAGGATCGGATAGAAGATCGCGAGCGTTACCAGACTGTGTTCGCAAGAGAGCGCGGGTCGGTGGCTGCTCCGACCGCAGGTCTCCATTTTACGGATAAGATGCTGGAGCGCTGCGAGAGCGCGGGAGCTGTGGTGGCGCGGGTGACGCTGCATGTGGGGCTGGGAACTTTTCAGCCGATGGACCGCGAGGATTTCGAAAATCACCAACTGCATTATGAACGTTATTCCATTGGGGCCGAGGCATGGCGCGCGATTGAAGGCGCGAAGCGAGTTGTGGCCGTGGGCACCACCAGCGTGCGAACTATTGAAGCCGCGATGGCGACCGGCGCGCGCGCGGGCGTGACAAATCTCTTCATTCATCCAAGCGAGGGCGGCGGGGAGTTCCGGCGGGTAGGCGCGATGCTGACCAATTTTCACCTGCCGCGCACGAGTTTGCTATTGCTGGTGAGCGCTCTTGCCGGGGCGGATCTGGCTATGGCCGCTTACCGGCATGCGGTGGCGGAACGATACCGGTTCTTCTCCTATGGAGATTGCATGCTGATTGTGTAGCTGTAAGTGCGTCAGGAGACCTGTTCGATCGGATAGCCGGATTTCTGCAATGCCCCGATGATCTGGTCCGCGTGTTCGCGTCCGCGGGTTTCGAGCGTCAGTTCAATTGCCGATTCACCAAGCGGCACACCGTAGTGAGAGCGGTCATGCACGATATTCATCACGTTGGCGCGGAGTTCTGCGATCAGGCCCAGAACTTTGTATAGCGCCGCGGGTTCATCCGGCGTATACAGGCGCAACCGGACGAGCCGGCCGTCTTTCACGAGACCGCGCTCGATGATTCGTGAAAGAAAATTGACATCGATGTTGCCTCCGGAGATGACAACCGCCGTTCGTTTGCCCTGAAGCGACGTCTTGCGATTCAGCAGCGCGGCAACAGGGGCAGCACCAGCGCCCTCCGCCACGGTCTTTTCGCGCTCCAGCAGAAGCAGGATGGCATTGGCAATTTCCTCTTCATCCACCGTGACGATTTCATCGACATACTTCTCGACCAGCGGCAGTGTGCGATCGCCCGCACGGCGGACGGCGATGCCATCCCCGATGGTGGCCGCGGCAGGGAGCGTAACCGGGGCGTGTGCACTGAGCGCGGCTTTCATGGAGGCGATCCGCGCGGTCTCGACGCCCACAACTGCGATGTTCGGATTCGTTTCTTTGACGGCGCAGGCAACGCCACCGATCAGACCGCCGCCACCGATGGGGACGATAATGGCTTCGAGATCCGGTTGCTGTTCGAGCAGTTCGAGGCCGATTGTCCCCTGGCCGGCGATGATCGCGTCGTCATCAAAAGGATGGACGAACGTGAGATTTTCCGCTTGCCGCCGGCGCTCGGCTTCTTCGCAGGCTTCGTCGAAATTGCTGCCGTAGAGAATTACCTCAGCGCCATAGCTTTTCGTCGATGAGATCTTGATCAGGGGCGTACCGATGGGCATGCAGATCTTTGAGCGGATGCCGAGGCTTGTCGCGTGATAAGCAACGCCCTGCGCGTGATTTCCGGCCGAGGCGGTAATGACGCCGCGGGCGCGTTCGTCGGCCGTCAGCGACATCAGTTTATTGACGGCGCCGCGCTCTTTAAATGAGCCGGTCATTTGCAGATTTTCCAGCTTGAAAAAAATCTTATTGCCGGTGAGGCGGCTAAAGGTTTCCGAATAGGCGCAGGGCGAGAGAAATATGGAATCGCCGATGGTTTTGCGCGCTGCGCGGATGTCGGCGAGGGAAATCATCGTGAAATCGTCACGTTAGCACGAACCCAGCTGGCGGACGGTAAGAGCGGCGGGTTACAGGCCCGGGCCTTTCACGCCAAGCTCCTGGAGGAGTGGCGTCGCGCGATAAACAACCCGCAGCGCTTCGGCGATGCCTTCAGTCGAGACGTGCACGGCGCGCGCCTGTTCGTCGGTATAGAGGAAGACTTCGGGCAGGCTTTCGAGATTGCCATCGAAGGTCACGCCGACCAGTTCGCCGGCGGAATTGACCGCGGGACTTCCATAGTCTCCACCGCCAATATCCGCGGTCGAAACAAAATTCAGCGACGCAACGGGGTCAAGCTGATCTCGGGAATCGAGCCATCGCTTTGGAACCTGGTAAGGGCCGTCGTTGTTCTTGCGGTAAAAGAGTCCGCTGAAAGTGGCGGCAAAGGGCGCCGCGGTACCCGCGCGATCGGTGTAGCCCTTCACCACGCCAAAGGCCAGGCGGGGTGTGGATGTGCCGTCGGGATAATCGGCCGCACCAAACAGGCGGAAGCGGTATGCCGCAATTTTTTCAGCGGCGGAAGTTTCGAGCGAGCCGATGGTGTCTTCGTATTCTTTGCGGATCTTCTCGGCGGGCGGCTCCAGGATCAGCGCCAGTTTGATCAGCGGATCATCCGATTTTGCAACAGCATCTTTGCTGTTGAGGCTGGCGCGGAAAGCGGCGTCACCGAGCCTGGAAGTTTTCACCATGCCCGACGCCGACTCAGCCGTTGTCTTACCCGTGAGCAAGGCTTTCAGATTGATTTCTTTGATCTCGGGGCCGCCGCCACGGCCACCTCGACCGGGCCCATCCGGACCCGGACCGCCGAATCCTCCTCCTCCACGCCCTCCACGTCCTCCCGCAGGAGGGCCACCACCGCGGCCTCCGGCAGTCTGGGCGAGATTCACGGTTTTCAATTCATCCAGATATTGGGTGAGCATCGCGGTTTCCACCGCTTCATTGATCAGGGCGTCCTGGTCGACAGGTAACCCGCGAACCAACTGCCGCGCGATCCTGAATAGTTCCGATCCCGGAGCGGGCTGTAGTTCCAGGATCTGATAGTTCTTATCCTGCTGGCCCCATTTCTTATACGCGTTATCGACTTCGTCCCAAACCTTGGCGGCGTCCATGCCCAGCTTGGGGTTGCCTTCGACGGCGCGGCGGATTCGCAGGTCGAAGGCCGTCTTGCGCGTAACCAGGCGGTCGTCTTTCAGGCCGATCACTTTGCCGGCTACTGTTTTATATTCGGCGAGAAACGCCGTGAGGGTTGCGAGCGCGGCGGGTTGGTCCGGGCCGCCTTTCGCCACCATGGCGCTGAGTTCAGTCACGCGCGGCTGCAGGCGCGCGATGCGGCGGGGCAGGGAGGTATCGCGCAGGAAGGTCAACTCGCCCGCCGTGATCACCCGTGAAGTCGGAGCCGGATTGCCTGAGGTGATTACGAAGTCGCCGTCCCTGACCGGTGCGTTATTCCACTTCAGAAAGTTCGGCGTTGCGGCCGGGCGGCCATTCTCGTATGCGCGGAGGAACGCTACATCCATGCCGTACCGCAGATACGAAATACTGTCGCGCTCGCGGCCGAAGAAGGCGATGGCATGCTCCGGCGCGAATACCAGGCGCAGGTCGGCGTAGCGTTTGTACTGGTAGAGATCGTAGCGGCTTCCGGAGAACAACTTGACAACGGTGCAGACGTTGCCGGATTTCGCGGCGCAATCGCTTTCAATTTTCGCGATGTTGGCTGTGCGCTCGCGAAGCACCTGCGGCGATGCGGCCAGCTCTTTTGCCAGGCCCTTCGCTGTTTCGTCGCTCTTCACGGCGGCCGCGCCTTTGACCTGAGTTGTGACGTCTTCCATGCTCAGCAGGACGCCGGCTTCGAAACCCGGGCAAGCGAGTTCGGCGTTTTGCGTCGCCGCGTAGAAGCCTTCTGTTGTGTAATCGTGCTCTTTGCCGCTGAGCTTCGCAATGCAGGAGGACAGCAGATGCTGGTTGGTCAGGATCAGACCATTGGCGGAGACGAATGACCCGGTGCCGGCGCCGTTGTTCAACCGCACGGTGGAAAGGCGGAGATGTTTGGCGCTGGCCGGAGGCAGATCGAGAGAGCGCTTTTTAGCCGCGTCGCCGGAAGCGCCCGTTGCCCCGGAAGCCCCGGTCGCCTTGGGTAACTGGTTCCAGAGCCAAATGCCGTCATCGGCCCGGGCCGAGGTTGAAACCAGGGTCAGGAACGCCGTACCAACAGCAAGCAAGCTACCGCGCATCGTCTTATTAGACATCACCTGAATTGATTCTGCCGGGGCCGGAGTTCCAGGGCGAGGTTGAGTATTTTGTCAGAATGCGTTTACGCCTGGCGACGACGGGGCCTGGGTTATGGAATCAGGAGTCGTGGAATCAGCAGGTTGGCGAGAGCTGCACGCAGTCGAATGACAGGGAACTTCACAACTGTGTCGCCGAAATCTCACAGCGTTGTAACCTGTCGGGGCTACAAATGAAGCATGAGGTGCGGCGGCGGCATCAGCGGTGCGGTTGAACCCGGTGGCACCAGGCTTGCACCTTGGGTAAAACACCTATGACGCGATCACGCGCCATGCAAACGCTGTCCGCGCCGGATTACAGTCTGATGCGGTGCATCAATCGCTGGCGTGCGCCTCGCTGGATTCGATGGTGGATGCAGCTTGCAACGCGCGCGGGCGATGGCTGGCTGTGGGGCGCAATCGGAATCGCGCTGCTGATTTCAGGCGATGGGCAGAGCGTCCATGCAGTGGAAGCGGCGGTGAGCGCAGTTGCTGTCGGCATCCTCGTATTTCACAACGTTAAGCGAGCGGTGGGCCGGGTGCGGCCACGGGAAATCGAACCGCATTGCTGGGCCCGAATCGTGACGCGTGACCGGTTTTCGTTCCCCTCAGGGCATTCGACCACGGCATTCGCTGTGGCTTTTTCGCTGGGGTCGTATTATCCCGAAGCCATGCCGTTGCTCATTATTCTCGCTGCGAATGTGGCGGTCTCGCGGATGATTGTCGGGATGCATTTTCTGACCGATGTGCTGGTGGGCTCCGCAATGGGTGCTTTGATCGGTTATGTCGCGTTCATAGAGTTTGCGCGTTACGGACTCGCGTAACGCAAATCGGTTTGCGTCCCGGGCGTCGCCAGGCACATGTCCTGGGCCGTTCGGGCGCGCGCGGCGATGGCTCCGCGACCGTTCACGCCTTGTGTAAGAACGTGAACGCCCACGGAGCAGCGCCAACGGATTGTCCACAACCTAAGAGCTGTATTCCTGGCTCAGCCGACCCAGCGCTAAAGCACCCAGCGACAATCCAAAATCTCGCAGGGCGATATCGAAGTAGCCCGGAATCAGCAGCAGATTGATTACGATTCCCAGCAACCAAGCCGATACTACATAGGCTCCGATTCGCGGCTTGATCGCCACCAGAACACCAGCGATCATTTCGACAACGCCGATTGCGAGCATCAGCGGATGGGCTCCGACCGGCGACAACCTTGCAATTGCGGGGGCCAGATATTTGTCCCAGTCCACCAGCAGATGGAAGAATTTGTCCATGCCAGCGATGATTGGTGCCGCCGTGAAGGCGACTTGCAGAATCTGGAATGCCTGATGGGCAGGCGTCGAGACGTGTGACGCAGTTTCACGCCGCGCATCGCCGAATGCGCCTTCCGCTCCGGTTGTCATTGTGTGTGCCATAAATCACTCCTTCGGGCTGTTTGGCCCAGAGTGAATTCTGCACCCACCTGACCACTGGTTCCGGCGCACGCTGTGTTGTGTGATTAAGCTCGCCGAATCACATAGTATGGCTGCGCGGAAAAGTCGCGAGGCAGACCTGGAAATAACGTGGCATCGCCGGTTTCGAGATGAACTTCGAAGTAATACTGCAGCGGATACGGGGAAGACGCGTACTCGGCTGGAATCGACGAATGGAAGCCATTTGCTCGCGCTTCCATTGGCGCAGTCCTCCACTTTTCCGCCTGATTCACGTGTCTGTAGCAGAGGTTTAGCTTGCCCGCAACGCCCGTGGGCAGCGCCGCTTCTATTACAACCGGGATACCGGGCCGGAAGCGCTTCACAGGCAGGTGCTGCAACGCCACCGCGGGACGGCGCGGCGTCGAGAGGGCCAACGCAATGGCAGCGCTGGCGGACGTGGGCGTAGTGTCGGCTTTCGCCGCCTCCATCGCCGCAATGTCGTCTTCAATTGCTTTCAACCGGTCCCGCCAGGTTCCGCGAAGCTGCGGCGTGTAACCGAACGTCAAATCGGGACGATACACGTTCGCCGCAGTTTCGATGATGGCCTTCCACGCATCGCGCGCGCTACGGTATGCCTTCAACGCCTCCTCCCGGGCCGCGGGGTCGCCCGACCGGGAGTAGATGCCATACAGCACACCGGAACGAAATTTCGCCGCAAAAAATCGGCCCAGACTGTTCTGGATCGAAATATCCACCGCCCAGCGCTGAAACTCGGGTGATGCAGCGGCGGTCTTCCCCGCGGCGGCGAGATTCTCGTCGGAATTATGCGCCAGCTCTTCCAGCCAGCTCGCCACTTCAACAGGCGAAAAAGTGGCTGCCCGCCTTCCGCTCAACAATTCCTCCGCGCATTCATCCACCGTGCTGAAGAGTTGTGAATCGAGCGGACTCACGGTGCCGAAGCGGCGGGGCGCCGGTGTGTCGCTGTACGGGTCGCGCGCGTTGGCGATCACGATCGATTGGTTCGTGTAGATTTCCGGCCAGTAGTTTGCATTTGCCGCCGAGGGCATGTGGGCCGTGGTGATGGTCGGCAGGATTCGGCTCGAAAGAGCGAGCGCCGCTTCAGCTCCTTCGGCAGCGGTGCCGAGTCTCTTTTTCAGAAAGCGCTTACGTGAATCCTCGTTCGACGCGGGATTGTAGATCGCGCGTCCCCAGATGCGATAGGTGTAGAGATATTTCTCCCAGTCGTTGACGGATGGCGGCGCCACGCCCAGGTAACCGTTGCGGCCCCCCGCCAGACCTGAACCCTTGCGGCCCTTGAACGAAAGTGGCTCCATCCATTCCACGCCATCGGTGCCGGCGAAGCTCGATGCGCGCCCGTATGCTGCCGCCATCAGGGGGTCTCCCCATAACAACAGCCGCTGGGTGCCCGGCCAGATGCGATGCAGTACAGCGAATTTGCGATCTTCACGCAGCAAGTCGCCATAGCCATACCGCATGAAGTTGCGCGAGCCGGTGCTGAGCGCCATCAACGCGCCTTTCTCGTTCCTGGCTGCGGCCTGCGGCATCTCGTTGGGGCGAATCGCCGCCTGATGATATGGCAGTCCCATGTGCTCGGCCCAGTATTTGGGCGACACGGTTGCAGGCATGCCGGTCGCCTCAGCGAGGCCGATCATTTCCGCGTCTATCCCCTTCGCGTGCTGGTCGATCTCGATCTTGCGACCAACTGCAGAGATCCCCGAAAACACCGTCTTCCAGAACGGATAGCTCTCTTCCGGGACGCCGCTTTCGCCGTGTGTCCGGAACGTGACGCCGGTGATGCCGGGACACGCCACAAGCAGCGCATGAAGCGCATCGCGGCAATATTCGGCATGTGTGGACGGCGATAGTCCAGCGATGCGATGCGTGGCGTTGGGTGTTGCATCGAAGTTCCAGGCGTGAGTCCAGAGGCCGAGCTGAAAGTCGATGCCCCGTTCGGCGGCGGCGGCGCTGATGTATTGGAGCATGCCGAGATTGCGCGCGCGTTCGTCGTCGGTCAACAAACCACCCTTCTCTTCGCCAAAGCGGGGCGCAATCTTCACCTGAACTTTATAGCCAGGCACATTGATCAGAAATGGATACGCGAAGTGCAGGTAAGAATCCCGGATTTCGTTCACAAAATCGTACCCAATGCCGAAACTCAGATTGATACGGTTGAACCGGTGGGTCGCGAGCATGGTGAGATAGTCGCGCCACTGAGCCCGGTCGTAGAACCAGGGTTTGTCTTCCACCTCGCTGACGAATGCGCGCAGTACACTGCGAACGCGGTTAGCCGGCTGCTCCACAAGAGGGCGCGCAAACCGAAAAGCGTCCAGCGGTGCGGTTGCGTGATCGAACCGGTCGGCTAATTCGAGCAGCGCGTAGACCAGGCCACGCGGGTCGCGCGCCGCAACGATGAGCATCCTGTGGTTTCCGGGGGTGCCCGTGGCTATGTTGGCGTTCGAAAGTGTAAACGATTCCCGGACAGCGGGCGGGACGGAGGCTTTCGGCATGACGGCGGGCGCGGTGAAGGCAGGTCCGGAAATAACCACGCCAGTCTCGCCCGGCAATATCTGGCCTGGCTTCGTGATGATGCGGACTGTGAGGTCGCGAGCCTGAAGCCGCCCCATCAGTTCTGTAATCGCCCACCTCGATGGAGGCGCGGCGACGACGGGATCCGCCGGATCAATCACCAGCGTCACTGTTGAGGTTGCCGCGGTGCCCGGGCCTGGCGGCTGACCCAGAGTGGTGCCGAGATCGGCACTCAGCGCCGCCGCGCCACCTGCTGTTTTCAAGAACGCGCGTCGCTTCATTCTGCGCTTATGATATCGCCGCGCCAGTCCCGGTTTCGGCCGCCGGACGGACGGCGCGACCGGGTGTGTTATCAATGGTGAAAAGGCTGGAAGCAAACACCCTGTTGGTTTCTGCGTGTCTTGTATAGTCCGCGCGCCGAGCCCAGCTTCCATGAGTGAAAGGAATCCCGTGGACTCCCCTAACCGCAAGTTGATCCGCCCATCGTTTAACGATGTGAAAGAAAAGATGGAGCAGCCCCGTAAGGCGCCGCCGCAGAAGCGCCCCACGCCGCCGGATCAGACCAACGCGGAGAATTTTTACTACGTCAAGCAAATGCAGGCCAAGACGCCTATGGTGATCACCCTCAAGGACGGCGAAGTCCTTAAAGGAAGCATCGAGTGGTACGACCGCTCATGCCTCAAAGTGAATCGCGATGGCGAACCCAACATATTGGTCTATAAGAGCAACATCAAATACATGCATAAGGACGAATAGTCCTTTATCCGGCCAGGCTATTGCCGGCGACGCTGCGCTAACCGGTAATCGCGCCGTTCACCCGCGCGCTCGTAACGCCGCTTTTCATTGTCCGTTTGCGGAATCACCGGAGGCACGGGGACGCTCTTGCCCTCCCGGGTCACGGCCACAAACGTAAGAAACGCCGACGAAACGTGCTTCTCTTCCCCGCGAATCAGATCTTCCACCCACACCTTTACTCCCACTTCCATGGATGAGTGGAACGCGCGGTTCACGCTGGCGCGCAATCTTACAAGCTGGCCGATGCGCACAGGGTGAATGAAATCCATGTGGTCAACCGATGCGGTGACCACCGGATTGCGGCAATGCTTCATGGCCGCAATTGCGCCCGCCAAATCCACCAGATGCATGATCTTGCCGCCCAGAAGATTGCCGAGTCCGTTGGCATCGTTGGGCAACGCGAGTTCCGAATACTCCGATGCCGATTCACTGACAAAACGTCCGTCCATTTTTGTTAGCCTTCCCGCCACTTCGCCCTGTTCATCTTACGGATGCGCGGCGGTCGCACTTCGATCCACCCAACCCGGGTTGCCGCTGGTTTGCCGCACGTATGCCGCGGCACAGGCATACGTCTGCGCCCCGAGTGGGTCAGTCTGCCGTTCCCTGGCATGGCCGGTCTCCACTTCCAGCCGGCCCACTGCTACCGGATGATGATTGCGCTCGACAGCCCAGGAGATTTGGACAAGACTGCCGTGCGCTTCGTAAACAAGCAAACGGACAGCGTCGGCATCCGAATGCATCGCTTTGGCACAATGGCCGCGCGCGTAGCCGAAGTTGCAGTAGCGGCGCAATGTGTCATGATCGATTGCCGCCGCCGGCTCGGCCGCGCAATAGCCGTCGTACAGATCTCCGAGCGGAGGCGCAACGGAAACCAATTCGCCCAGCGGCGAAGTGGGGATAAAGAGCGGACAGGCCATTACTGGACGTTATAGTAGCAATAGCAATGGCAAACGGTCGTGTAGAGATCCTCAAATCGATGGTGGAGCAGAATCCGGCGGATGCGTTCGGCCGTTACGGGCTCGCCATGGAGTATGTCAACAGTGGCGATCTGGAAGCCGCAGTCGGGCAGTTTCAGACACTGCTGCAGCACAACCCCAACTATGCCGCCGGTTATTTCCACGGCGGGCAGACGCTCGAAAAGCTGGGACGGGTGGACGAAGCCAAGGCGCTGTACCGTAAGGGCATAGAAGTAACGACGGCGACCGGCGACGGCCATACGCGCAGTGAACTGGAAGGGGCGCTCTCTCTTCTCGGCTGAGCCTTTGTTGCGCCCGCCCAAATCTGCTAAATATGAATGTGATGCAACTCCGCGACGATGTGCATTTTTCCTGCCCTTTCCATGTGACAACCAACCAGATCGAAGACGAACTGGTCGCTTTGAACCTGGAGACGAGCTTCTATTACGGAGTAGACGGTATCGGCACTCAGATCTGGCGCCTGCTGATCGACGAAAATCTGACGCTCGCCGAGGCCTGCGGGAAACTGCTCGAGGAGTATGACGTGGACGCCGATACGTGCCGGCGCGAAGTGCGCGCTTTCGTGGAGCAATTGATCGATGCAAAGCTTCTGGAGACGGTGGCGGCGTAGTTTTCGCGGCGTGGCACGAATGTCGTGGAGCGACAGAGCGCTCGCGACCGAATCGTTTGCCATGCTGGCGGCCGCCCGGTTGCTGGTCAAAACTTCAGCCGGAAAGCGCCTGATTGCCCGCATGGGCGGCTCGCGCGTGGCCCCTGAAGAGTCGGAGCAGGCTGCTTCTGCATCGGTAAGCGCGGCTGGTTCGGGGCGGGCTGCGCGCGTGGGGGCCATGGTGGAGCGGGCCGCGCGGTTCACCTGGTGGCGCAGCATGTGTCTCGAAAAAGCGTTAGCCGGCAAGTGGATGCTGCGGAGGCGGGGCATCAACAGCACAATGTACGTCGGGATGGCGAGGCAAGGGGCGGAATTCGTTGCTCACGCCTGGCTGGTGGGCGAGGGCCAGACCCTGACCGGAGCCGGTAACACGGTTTATGCGCCGCTCGCCGCATTCCGGGAGCCGGCGAAATCGCGTGCTCCAAGATCTTAACTCGCCGCAAGAAGTAAATTAACCGGCGCTTTTACAGAGATCCGCTTCTATAGCGTCGGCAACGGCATCGAGGGTGCTCTCGTTGCGGGGGCGCTCCACAATATTCACCCGAACGCTGTCGGCCAGCCGGCATATCTTGCCCAGGATCGCCGGCCAGTTTCGGATGGCATCCTGAAAACGGATTTTGTACAGATGGGCTCGCAGCGCCTCCAGCTTGTTGAGGCCGGATAACGCTTTGATGTGGACGCCGGGGGAGTCGGACGGCTGAAGAATATAGATCGAATTCAGGGGCTGGGCAGTGTCGCAGAAATCATCGACCGGAAAGTGAAATTTATCGAGCTGCGGGCGTAGTCGCTGGAATTCGGTTTGGCTGTAATTAAAATAATCCAGTGTCGCCTTCCAGAGTTTGAGCCGTGGAAAACCGGGGACCACTTTCGGGGCTGCGCCAGGCGCCGAATGGTCGAACGACACCCCACTGATATCGTCGGCCAGGAGGCGGTTGCCTCGTCGAAGCAGCCCCAAAGTTGTGGCAGACTTTCCCGCGCCGATTTTTCCGACCAACATGGCGGCTCCGTTCGGCGATACAATCGTGTTGCCGTGCAGCGGCACCATGCCGCGCTGGAAAAGCAAAGCACCGGTGGAGCTTCCCAGGATGTGAAGGCGGGAAACTTCGTCCTGCGCCGGATCCCCCTCGAACTGCACCAGATTACCGTCCTGAATCAGGCTCGCGAATGGCACGGCCCTGAATCGTATTAACCATTTCTGGCCCTGGATTCGGGTGCGATCGCCATACCGAACCGTTGCGTCGCCACTCCATTCCGGGATTACGCCCCGGCGAATCTGGACCTGCGCTTTATCGTTGGTAACCGGAAGGCCGGGCAGGGGCAACTCGGAGCGCAACGTCAGACCAAACGCTCGATAGTTTTGCTCCATCCCCACGCTCAATCTACCACGCGCGCCGGGTTTTGAGGCGCGTTGCCGCACAGCCGGACTAGAGCGGGCAGCTAAGAGCCCGTGCTGCCGCTGGAGTTCTCCGGAATGCCCGGAATTTCGCCGGAAGCGGTAGCGGTAAAGTTCAGCACTATCAGGCGCGGAGTTGTCCAGCGCTTTTTGAATTTTGAGTGCCGGCACCGTGCCTTTTTTGCAGGAAATGCCGCGCCGACGGCTTGGATTCGTTCCATGCCCTTCTATCGGCACTCCCGGGGAGAACTTTAGCCGGTAGTCTGAATCAATCCACCCGAAGCGGCGCCATTCTCGATGTTTTCAGCCGGATAGCAGTCCCTCATGGTCAGGCTTTGAAATTGGTATTTATCGCGGAGAAAGCGATAGTGCTCCAGAATGCTGCGGAGAAAGCCAAGATTCTGCTCCGTATGCGTTCCGAAATTGTGGGGATGCCACCAGAGGTGAAATACACGACCGTGCATCGCGGCGTCGGTCATAGACCGTTTGATACGCCTCAGCCGCAGGCCATCTAACGGCTTGAGAGCTGTATTGAAAGGGCGAAGAAACCGGCTTGCCCGAATGTTGAACATCCCGGCCGGACCCTTCGGTTCGCCCCGTTCGTAGGTCTGGTGCCCCGTCAGATTCACATAGGCATCGAAGAGGCGCGCAAGCCGACGAATGACGTGATTGCCCTGCCAGGTCCGCGGTTCATACATCCAGCCCTGCTCGTTGCCACGATATCCTCGGAGGCCAAGTTGGCTCAGGAGGCGTATGTGTTCCTCGCCATATTGATTCCCGGGAAAGACGAGCGATTCTATTTGCACGCCGGCCTGTTTGGCAACCTGCATTGCGCGTTCGAGATCTATCCGGAACGCATCCGGCGTGAGTTTCTCTTCCAGAGCAAAGCAGTGCGAAAAGGTGTGCGTTGCCATCTCATGCCGGCCCTCACGGACGATCAGGTCGACCAGCGATCCGGCGAAATGATAAGGATCGGCTTCTTCAGATTGCCCGATTTCTTTATCCAGATACTCCGGATACCAGTCGAACTTCGGATCTTTGTACCGGACCGGTGGTTGAGGGAGATTTTCGATCAGTTCCGATTTGTTTCGAAAGAAAAGGGCGCCGACAGTGGCGAAGGTCGCCCGAATATCGTATTCGCGAAATAGCTGGAGAATGCCCGGGAGGGCAACCCGGGTCCCCAACACGGCGGCGCCATACTCGGCAGGTGTTTTGATCGGATGGACACCCCAGAAGAGCTCGAAATCCAGCGAAATAATAAGAGCGCCACGCATTAGTCAGGCAGGATATCCAGGTCAGGCGCGCCGGGAGCGGACCAAACTTTATGGTAGCGGACAGGGGTGTCGCAAAGCCATCCGGTGCGTCCCCTGGTGCATCCGCAACTAGCCAGGCTGGTGGTCGCTGCCACGCGCCAATTTCACAAAGGTGTCGTAAGGTAGTAGAGGCGATGCCTTCCAGTCACCCCGGCCTGAGTGCTCTCCTGACCGTATTGAAGTCGCCGCCCCTGAGTGCCGAATTCGCGGACGATACTGATTTGTGGACCGAGGTGAAGCGCCTCGCCGATATCCATCGCTTCGCCGGGCTCCTTGCGCACCAGACTTCTCAGTGGCTGCCGGCACGCGAGAGGGCTTGGCGGGATCAGGTTCTCATGACCCACCACCGTCGCCATTCACAGCGCCTTGCAGCACTGCGGAGAGTCGCGGACGCATTCCGGAGTGAAGGCATTGCTTCCTTATCGCTCAAGGGACCGCTGCTCGCGGAGCGGTATTACAGTCTCCCGTTTCTCCGCCCAGCCAACGATCTCGACATTCTCATCGAGCAGCGCGATATCGGACCTTCCACCCGGTTGCTGGCGAAGCTGGGCTATCGTCTCAACGGCACTTATCCCTGGAAACTTCACTTCCGGGTGCAGCATGACCTGGAGTTCGCGCCAACTGAAGACTTATGCCGGGTTGAAATCCATTACAATCTGAGGTCTGCCAACAGGACGTTGGAGTCGTCGAAGTTCCTCGAGCGATCTGTCCCGTGGAAGTCCCCGACCGGTGAGCCGATCCAGGTTCTTAGCCGGGCCGATGAGGCCTTTTACGTGTGCATTCACGCGGCCAATCACGCTTTTCATCGGCTGCGCTGGTTGTACGACGCCATTACCATTGCCCGTACCCTGACCCCGGAAGACCGAAGCCGTGTGCGGGAAATGGCTATCGAATACCGTCAGACCGGGAACTTTGTTGCCGCAAGGCTCGCCGCGCGCGAGTTCTTCGACGAATCCCTCGAGCTCGATTGCGCAGGCTTTCCCGTGCCCCGATTATGGAGCCGGTTGGAACAGCGGCACACCCGAAACATGGTGGAACGCGTCGATGGAACTACCGCGACCTTCGCCGAAAAGATCGGTTGCCGGCTGGACCTGTTCCGCATGGCAGGGTCGCCATGGGATGCCGCGCGGCTGTTCGCGTGGCAAGCGGATATCGAATTACGAAAGCTATGGTATGACCTGCGTCACACAGCCGATCCCGGAACTCTGGCTCGCACGCTGCCGGACTGACGCTGTGCTAAACGTCCAGGTTCTTCACATCGAGCGCGTTGTCTTCGATGAAGCGCCGGCGGTTCTCGACATCTTCACCCATCAACGTTGTGAAGATCAGATCGGTAGCGACAAGATCTTCCACACGCACCGATAACATTGTGCGCTTGTCCGGATCCATCGTGGTGTCGGCAAGCTGCTCGGCATTCATTTCGCCCAGCCCTTTATAACGTTGCACGGAGGCATCCCGCTTGCCCTCAGCTTTTACGTGATCCAGCAATCGGCGCCAGTCCGATTGAACATCCCGGTGATCCCCTTTGACTACCGTGAAAGGCGGCTGATTGCCCTTCGAGATCTGTTTGGCGATGTTCCGGTACTTGCGGAACTCGGGGTGATGGGAAAGCTCGGTGTCGACCTTGCGTTGCGCATTCGTCGAATCGTGAAAGCTGACGAACCAGGCCGAATGTTCTTCATCGACCTCAACAGTGGCTGCAACGCCCGCCTTATTCAGTGCCGCCGCTACGGTCTCCAGATTGGCTTTTTCCGTGAAGTCGGCTTTGTTGTCGATACGCAGCGAGGAATCGGCCAGAGCTTCTACCACGCGCTCTTCGCGCAGGCGCCGTTCCAGTTTATGGAAGATCTGCTGAAACTCGTCGAGATTCATCAGGAAGGCGCGTAGCTCTCCGCCTTCCAGTTCGCCGGCGTTACCGTTGTTGCCGAATTGAACAGTCAGATTCTCGGTTGCCCGCCGCATGATTTCGCGGGTAAACTCCTGCTCGTTCTTGATGTACTTCTCGCTCTTGCCGCGTTTGATGCGATAAAGAGGCGGCTGCGCGATAAACACGTGCCCCTTCTCAATCAGCTCTTTCATGTGACGGAAGAAGAAGGTCAGCAGCAGGGTGCGGATGTGCGAACCATCCACGTCGGCGTCCGTCATGATGATGATTTTGCCGTACCGCAGCTTCGAAGCGTCGAAATCGTCCTTGCCAATTCCGGTTCCCATCGCCGTAATCAGGCAGCGGATTTCCTCATGACCCAGCATGCGGTCATAGCGCGCTTTCTCGACATTGAGAATTTTTCCCTTGAGCGGTAGAATCGCCTGAAAGCGCCGGTCGCGGCCCTGCTTGGCGGTTCCGCCTGCCGATTCGCCTTCGACCAGAAAGAGCTCGCAGCGCTCGGGATCGCGCTCCTGGCAATCCGCCAGTTTACCAGGCAAACCGCCGGAATCGAGAGCACCCTTGCGCCGGGTCAGATCACGGGCTTTGCGGGCCGCTTCCCTCGCGCGTGCCGCGTCGATCGCCTTCGAAACGATCTTGCGCATGACGGACGGGTTCTTTTCGAAGAACTCGCCGAGTTTGTCATTCAGCAACTGCTGCACAGGGCCGGCGATGTCGCTGTTCAACCTGCCTTTGGTCTGCCCTTCAAACTGCGGTTGTGGCACCTTAACGCTGATAACGGCCGTGAGACCTTCGCGGACGTCGTCTCCGCTCAGATTCTCTTTCACGTCTTTGAACAGTCCGGACTGCTGGCCGAACGCATTGATCGTTCTGGTCAGCGCCGTGCGAAAGCCCTGAAGATGCGTTCCGCCATCCACCGTGTTGATGTTGTTGGCGAAGCTGAACAGCGTTTCAGCGTAGCCATCGTTATACTGCAATGCGATTTCGATTCCGACTGTCCCGCTCGGGCCCGGCTTTTCGCCTTCCACATAGATGGGATTGTCGTGCAGAACCGATTTACCGCGGTTCAGATGTTTAATGAATTCGGCAATGCCGCCGTTGTAGATGAACTCGGTGTACTTTTCCGGATCGACCCGTTCGTCTGTGAGCGTGATCTTGAGGCCTTTGTTCAGGAACGCCAGTTCGCGCAGGCGGGTAGACAGCGTGTCGTAGCTGAAATCCATCGCCTCCATGATTGTGGGGTCGGGACGGAAGGTAATCTTCGTGCCAGTCTTGCGGCCGGCTTTACCCATGCGCTCCAGCGCCTTCTGGGGAATGCCACGGGCATACTCCTGCTGCCAAGTGAAGCCTTCGCGCCAGATTTCCAGATCCAGCTTCTCCGAAAGCGCATTGACGCAGCTAACGCCGACTCCATGCAATCCACCGGAGACTTTGTAGCTGTTGGAATCGAATTTGCCGCCCGCGTGGAGCTTCGTCATCACGACTTCGGCCGCCGAGACTCCTTCTTCTTTGTGGATGTCTACCGGAATGCCGCGGCCGTTATCCATCACGGTCACCGAGTTATCGATGTGGATCGTGACATTGATCTCGTCGCAATGCCCTGCCAGCGCTTCATCGACCGAGTTATCCACCACCTCATACACGAGATGGTGAAGCCCCGCTTCACGAGTGGACCCGATATACATAGCAGGTCTTTTGCGAACGGCCTCGAGACCCTCCAAAACCTTAATGGATGTGGAGTCGTAAATATCAGGCGTAAGTGTTGCGTCGTTTGCCATAGGTAGTCAAAATTCTAAATTCGTGTCTGCGTATTACTCGTTGTACAGCTTGCCGGACCCGGGCACGGTTGGCTGTGGCCGTCAGATGCGCATCGGCATCACGACATAGCGGTATTCGTCACGTGATTCAGTTCCGGCCGGCTGCAATTCCCCGGCGCTCTTCTGATCTTTGAGTGAGAAAGCAACCTGCTCCTGGGGAACCGCGCGCAGGAAGTCGAGCAGGTATTGTGCGTTAAAACCAATTTCGAGTTCCGGACCGGTGTACTCGGCCGGAACACTTTCTTCAGATTCGCCGGTCTCGAGAGAGGATGCAAAGATCCGGATCTCACCAGCTCCGAACTGGACGCGGATCGCACGGGAACGTTCGTCCGCGAACTGGGCGACCCGCTCGATCGCGGCTTTCGCCTCATCTTTCGAGACAGTCGCGATATTGGAATTGTCCTGCGGCAACACGCGATCGTAATCCGGGAAATTACCGGTCAGTTTGCGTGTGATCAGCAATCTTGGCCCGAATTCGAAGAATAGGTGATTGTCGTCGCCCGAGAAACCTGCCTGCGCGTCATCGGCGGCGCCGTCGGCCAGACGAGTAATCTCCGTCATGGCTTTGCGCGGCACCAATGAGCGGTACGCGCCCTGTCCGCCTGTTGTGGAATGCGTGTAGGCCAGCCTGTGGCCATCGGTTGCCACCATCGTGAGGCCGTTGTCGCCCAAAAGCAGGAGTGCGCCGTTCAGGGTGAAGCGGCTTTCTTCCATCGAGATGGCAAACATGGTGCGGCTGATCATCGCCGTGAGTTGCTTCATCGGAATGCGAGCCACGGTTTCAGGCATGGGCGGTAATTCCGGAAAGCTCTCGCGGCTCATGCCGGCGATCCTGGTTCGCGAACGGCCGCAGTTAAACGAAGCCCAGTGATTCTCGGCGAACTTCACGGTTATGTCGGCATCCGGCAGCAGGCGCACGTAATCCAGCAGTTTTCTTGCAGGGATCGTTCCCGAGCCTTCTTTCTTAATTTTCGCCGGACACGAAGTTCTCATGCCCAGTTCAAGATCGGTAGCGGTGAGATAGAGGCGATCTCCCCGGGCTTCCAGAAGAACATTGGACAGAATCGGAATCGTCGTTTTCTTTTCGACGACACCCTGCAACAAGCCCAGCTCACGAGCCAGGTCAGCCTTACCGACAGTAAACTCCATTTGAGTCCTTCCGCTCCTCTCTCTAAAAGCTCAATCGCGCCTGAAATTCTCCGTCGCCGCAGACCCCATTCAGTGGGCATAAAACTGAGCCCTCGCCCCCTTCTTCTACGGTATTGAATGAATACGTATTCAGTACCGTATCAGTAGGTTCTGTCAAAATGTGGAAGTCTCTCTAAATTATACAAAAAAAAAGACGTTCTGGCTAATTGGGTTTGTGCAAACAATCCGCGCTCCAAGTTGGAAACAGCGCCCGTCACTCTTTTTACACAGAGATCCAGAGGATTTATTCGACCCCCTCTGTGCAAATCCAGCTAAGTTCACTGGAATGAGTCGATTATGCTGTTGATCATCTTGTTGAGTTCGGGATTCTGCTGCCGCTCTTTGCCGATCTTATCCACCGAGTGAATGACGGTCGTATGATGCTTGCCGCCAAACGCTCTCCCGATCTCCGGCAATGAGGCCTGAGTCAGCTCCTTCGTGATGAACATGGCCACCTGGCGAGGGACAACGATCTCTTTCCGATTGCTCTTTTCACGGAGCTGCGACGGTTTGATTCCGTACTTTTCAGACACCGCTTTCATGATGGAATCGATCGTAATCCGGCGTTCCTGTTTTTCCATCAGGTGCTTCAGGACCTGCCGGGCCATCAGGGCCGAGATGGGCGTCTGGGTCAGCGAAGAGTAGGCGATGAGCTTCGTAAGAGCGCCTTCGAGCTCCCGCACATTGGATTTTGTCTTTTCGGCGATGAAGGCGCAGACTTCGGCGGGAAGTTGCACGCCGTCAATCTCCGCTTTCTTCTGGAGAATTGCCATTCGCGTCTCGAGATCGGGCGCCTGAATGTCAGCCATCAGACCCCACTCGAATCTGGAACGCAGGCGTTCTACCAGGCCACCAATATCTTTGGGCTGGCAATCGCTCGAGATGACGATCTGCTTCTGCGCGTCATGGAGTTCGTTGAAGGTGTGGAAGAATTCTTCCTGAGTACGGTCGCGCGATCCCAGCGACTGAATATCGTCGATCAGCAGTACGTCGGCAGTCCTGTAACGTTCGCGGAGTTGCGCCATCCTGCCAAGCTTGATGCCGCTGACCACCTCATTCGTAAATCGCTCGCTGGTGGTATAGATGATGCGCATCTTCCCGCGGGCAATCATTGCCCGTCCAATGGCATGCATCAGGTGAGTCTTGCCCATTCCGACTCCGCCGTACAGGTAAAGAGGATTGTAACGTCTGGATGGATCGACAGCGACCGCCTGAGCTGCCGCATGAGCAAACTGGTTACATGCACCTACAACAAACGAGTCGAACGTAAACTTCGGATTCAGCGTGATCGGGGATTCGAGTTCAACTGCATGGCCGCCCGGTGCGCCGGGGCGTGAGCCATCTACAGTGAACGCAACTTTCTCAATTCCGATGCCGAGAGCGCGGGCCAGCGAATCGATCTGAATGCCGTATTCGTCCTCGAGAAAAGCCATCGTGCCTTCGTCCGGAACGGTAACCGTGAGGATCTTGTTTTCAAGGCTGGAGAAGTTCGCCCGCAGAATCCAGTTCTGATAGCTCTCCGCGCTCAGCTTTTTGGCAAGCTGTTCTTTGACAAGATCCCAGGGTGTTCGATGGCCATCATTCACAAGACAAAAATTCTCCTCACGAGGCCAGAATTCGACCTCAGGGCCAGAGGCTCACGCCTCGCTCGACTATTCATTGATCACTGCAGGACGGAGGCCATATCTGACTTCCGCGATACTGCGAACAGGTCGTAGTCTAGCACAGGTGGGGTTTGTTTCAGCTACGTTTTAATGAGCCATTTCACGCTCTTTCCAGGCCATAAAAAGCCCGGCGTGAAACAGAACCTTCCATGCTGTTGAGCTTAAAAACAAACCGACAAATTTGCCGCCGGATAGTACACCGGCACAGCATTATCCCGGGTACGCGGTGACATGATCTCTGGCCAGCAGATGATCGATATGGTGCTGCATATGGAGAACGTAATCTTCGATCAGGAACTGTAGTGTTACGCCCTCACCTGAGCCGACATAGCACTTCGTAAGCAGCTTTTCTTCGGGTACGGCAGCCAGCAGATTCAATAAAAAACGATTGTAGTGGAACCAGAAATCAACGATTTTCAACCATGGCATCTCCTGATATCGGTGCACGCTTACCCAATCGTTCTGAGCGTACGGAGGGCCGCGGAATTCAGGCTCCATCATGGCTCGGGCGAACCGGATGTGATTGTTAGCCGCCGAATCGATCAGGTGTCCCATTTCTTCTCGGGGCGACCACGTCTCGTCTCCGGCGGGCCGCACATCCGTCACGGATTCCGGAAGGGCGCCGAGGTGCGGAAGTTCGCGTTCAATCAGCTGTTGCAGTGAAGCGGAAAGATCGACCGTCATGTATGATTGTGGCACGGAGAACCCCGTAGCCGCCTCCAGCGCGGGGTGTGCTGTAGGATAGTTTTATACGTTCCGGTTTGACAGGCAGCCAGTTGACCGGGGAAAATAGAAGTTTCGCTGATCAAGCGGGAGTAACTCAGCTGGTAGAGTGCAACCTTGCCAAGGTTGATGTCGCGAGTTCGAATCTCGTCTCCCGCTCCATATTTTTCCACCCCGAATCCGGCGCCGTCTGCGACACATCCCAGTAGATACGGCGAGCGCGATTCCAAATGTCCAGATCTTCCGAAGCCCATGAGGTTATTCAGGCCGCTCTGAACGAGTTTGGGCCGGAGCTCGCGGTGCTCACGAGTTTCCAGCGCGAAGGTGTCGTGATCGTCGACATGGTGCAGCGGGTCGCTCCCGGCACTCGTGTTCTGACAATCGATACTGGCCGCTTGCCGGAAGCCACGTTCGACATGATGCGCACCATCGAACAGCGTTATGGTCTGGCAATCGAACGAATTCAGCCGGACCCCGCCGAAGTAGCTACCATGGTCGAAACGCAGGGTATCAATCTCTTCCGGGACAGTTACCCGCAGCGTGTTCTCTGTTGCCAGGTGCGAAAAGTCAGGCCGTTGGCTAAACGGCTTGAAGGTGTCCCGGCATTCTTTGCGGGATTACGGCGCGCCCAAAGCGACACACGAGCGGATATCGAGATTGTGGACCGGTCGTCCAAACCGGTAAAGATCTCTCCCCTCGCTGACTGGTCGGCCGACGACGTCCTGCGCTATACGTCGGATAACCATCTGCCAGAGCACCCGTTGTATGCCGCGGGCTACACCAGCATTGGATGCGATCCGTGCACGCGCGCGGTTGCGGCGGGCGAAGACGAACGAGCCGGACGCTGGTGGTGGGAAACCGATGAGGCGAAAGAGTGCGGCCTGCATTTCTCGCCCGATGGCAAGGTAGAACGTAAGGTCGACGTGCTGCTGCGTGAAATACTGGAACGTGCTTCAGTCTGAGGGTTATGGATCATAAGGGATTCACGCTGTGGCTGACAGGAATGTCGGGCGCGGGCAAAAGTACCATTTCCGATCGGCTCATGGTCCGGTTCCGGGACGCCGGCGCGAAAGTTGAGCTGCTGGATGGCGACGTTGTGCGCACCAACCTTTCACAGGGCCTGGGCTTCTCGCGGGAGGATCGCGACACCAATATCCGGAGGATCGGATTTGTTGCCGACCTGCTTTCGCGCAACGGCATTATCGTCGTCGTGGCCGCAATTTCACCGTACCGGGACACGCGCGAAGAAGTAAAATCCAAAATCGCGAACTTTATTGAAGTCTTCGTCGATTGTCCTGTCGCCGTGCTGGCGGAGCGGGATGTGAAGGGTCTCTATAAGCGGGCGCTGGCCGGTGAAGTCGGCAACTTCACGGGCATCTCCGATCCCTACGAACCACCGCTCCAGCCGGACGTGACGGTGCGCTCCGACCGCGAAACCGTCGAAGAGAGCGTGGAGCTGGTCTGGGGCGAGTTGCTTCGCAGAGGATGGATCGGCGCGGCATGATCGACCTGCACAGCCATACCGATCAATCCGACGGAACATTCACGGCTGCGGAACTCGTTGCCCAAGCCGTGCGCATCGGGCTGAAAGCTCTGGCGATTACCGATCACGATACGATGTCGGGCTACGACCGGGCTGTTCCGTTCGCGGAAGCCGCTGGTTTGAAGCTGATCTGCGGCATCGAGCTTTCGACCAAGTATCAGGGCGTTTCGGTTCACCTGCTCGGCTACTTTCCCGCGACCATGCCGCCACCGGAATTTCGCGAGTGGCTGGCGTTCCTGCTCGAAAGCCGCCGCGATCGCAATCGCCGCCTGATTGAGAAGCTGAATTCGCTCGGCGTTCCCATCACCCTCGAAGAGGTTGAAGCCTACGGCAAGACGCTGACGGCACGTCCACACTTTGCTCGCGTGCTAATCGACAAGGGCTTCGCGAAAGACATGCAGGACGCTTTCGATCAGTACCTGGATGAAAAGGGCCGCGGCTACGTGCAGCGCCACGATATTCCGATCCAGGAAGCGATTGACCGCATTCGTGGCGCGGGAGGTGTGTGCTCGCTGGCGCATCCGGTTCGGGTGGCGAAGAACCAGTGGGACGTGCTCGAAAAGTATGTCGGCGAGCTGGCCGGTATGGGCCTCCAGGCGATCGAGGTTTACCACAGCGATCACAGCCCGGAGAACGTGTCGTTCTATAAGTCGCTGGCGGAGCGCTTCGACCTGGGAATCACCGGCGGCTCGGATTTCCACGGCGGCAACAAGCCGCTGATCTCGCTTGGCACCGGCTGCCGCAACAACCTGAATGTGCCGGATGAGCTTGCCGACAAGTTAGTTACACTGGCCGTTTCTTAGGCTTGGGATTTCAGGCGGGAAACTGGTGGGCACGGGCAGATTCGAACTGCCGACCTGCCGCTTAGGAGGCGACCGCTCTATCCAACTGAGCTACGTGCCCGCACCTGAACTATTGTAGCGTCGGAGGCCCTTGACGCCAATGTCGCGACGATACTGCATCCCGTCGAACGAAATCCGTTCCACCGCCGCATAAGCGCGATCGATGCTGTCTTTCAGGTCAGCGCCGCGCGCGGTAACTCCGAGGACGCGGCCACCCGCCGTGACAATATCGTCGCCCGCCCGCTTCGTGCCGGCGTGAAACACCACGGCATCGGAGACGTCGTCGAGTCCGGAAATTCGCTGCCCGGTTTGTGGTGTGCCGGGGTAACCCGCCGCAGCCATCACTACGCACGTTGCGGGGTCCGGCGACCACTTCAGCGCGCCCGATGTGAGTGAACCTCGCGCCGCAGCCATCAGCGCTTCTCCCCAGTCGCTTTCGAGGCGCATCATCAGCGGCTGGGTTTCCGGATCTCCCATTCGCACGTTGAACTCGAGTACGCTGGGCCCGGCTTCGGTCATCATGAGGCCCGCGTAGAGAAAGCCCGTGAATGCCGTGGCGCGGATCACCGGCTCGATGATCGTGTCCATCACCAGCTCACGCATGGCAGGCGAGAGAATGCCGGAATCCGAGTAGGCGCCCATGCCTCCGGTGTTGGGTCCCTGGTCGCCATCGAAGATTCTTTTGTGATCCTGCGAGGGCTCCAGCGGAAATCCGCGCTTGCCGTCGCACAGCACGATGAAACTGACTTCTTCGCCTTCGAGGAATTCTTCAATGACCAGCGGATATGCGAGCACGGTCAAGGCCGAAGTGGCTTCCTCGTGCGATTGGGCGATGATCACGCCCTTCCCTGCCGCCAAACCATCGGTCTTGAGAACAACGGGCAAACGGAACTGCCGCAGGGCATCACGAGCTTCGGCATCGTTATTGACCGTGGCAAACCGGGCGGTAGGCACGCCAATTCGCTCCATGAAGCGCTTGGAGTGGACTTTGCTGCCTTCGAGAGCCGCGTTCTCCGCCGTGGGACCGACGATGGCGAGCCCCCGCCTGCGGAACTTATCGACTACACCCGCGACAAGGGGGACCTCGGGGCCGACGACGGTGAGATCAATTCCTTCCGATTCCACGAATTGCACATAATCCGAAGTCTCATGGCAAGTCGCTACAGAGGAAATGCCCGGATTGCCCGGCATTGCATGTACTTCCGAAACCGAGGGAGAATGCCGAAGTCTCCACGCCAATGCGTGTTCGCGTCCGCCACTGCCAATAACAAGTACTTTCACGTTAGTTTGCCCGGATACAATAGTAGCTTAGTCAATGGATCAATCTTTCGATATCGTCGTGGTGGGCGGCGGCCACGCGGGGTGCGAGGCATCCCGTGCGTGCGCCCGGATGGGCCTTCGCACAGTCATGATCACGATGAACTCGGATCTGATCGCCCAGATGTCTTGCAACCCGGCGATTGGCGGTATTGCCAAGGGACACCTCGTCCGGGAGATTGACGCGCTCGGCGGCGTCATGGGCGAGGTCGCGGACGCCGTCGGAATCCAGTTCCGTTTGCTGAATACCAGCCGCGGTCCGGCGGTGTGGTCACCACGGGCTCAATGCGACAAGAAGCAGTACCGGATACAAATGAAGGCCGTGCTCGAGCAGGAGCCGAATCTACGAATCAAGCAGGCGGAAGTTGCGGCGCTCCGGATTGAAGACGGCCGGGTACGCGGGGTTCAGTTGGTCGATGGACGCACTATTCACTGCGGCGCCGTGATCATCACGACCGGAACGTTCCTGAATGGATTGGCTCACATCGGGGAGCGGAAGTTCGAATGCGGCCGGAATGGGGAAGCGCCGTCGGTTGTGCTCGCCGACCAGATCCGCAATCTGGATCTGGGCTGGACACGGCTGAAGACGGGCACTCCACCGCGGCTCGATTCAAGGTCGATTGACTGGTCTAAGTTTGAACGGCAGTCTGGCGATGCAGAGCCGACCCCGTTCTCATTTATGACAGGGCGGATTGACCGGGAGCAGATTCAGTGCTTTCTGGGCCGGACAACCCCTGAAACGGCGCGGATCATTCGAGAAAGTATCGGCCGATCTCCGCTTTACAGTGGGCAGATTGAAGGTGTGGGTCCGCGTTATTGCCCATCCATCGAGGACAAGTTCGTTAAATTCCCTGACAAGGTCGCCCATCAGATCTTTCTGGAGCCGGAAGGACGGGACACCAACGAGATTTATGTGAACGGCATGTCCACCAGCATGCCGATTGATGTGCAGGCCGCTGTGATTGCCTCCATACCCGGGTTGGAAGAGGCGGAGATGATCCGGCCCGGCTACGCGATCGAATATGACGCTGTGGATGCACGCGAACTCAACCACACGCTGGAAGTTCGCAAATTGCCGGGCCTTTTTCTTGCTGGCCAGATCAATGGAACCTCCGGCTATGAAGAAGCCGCCGGGCAGGGGCTGATGGCGGGTATCAATGCGGCTCAGATGGTTTTGGGTCGCCCGCCGGTCGTGATTCCCCGCTCCGAGGGTTACATCGGCATAATGATCGACGATCTCATTACAAAAGGAACCGACGAGCCCTATCGGATGTTCACTTCGCGGGCGGAATACCGGCTTCGATTGCGGATTGACAACGCCGACGAGCGATTGACGCCCATCGCCGCGGAGATCGGACTGGCGACTGAAGAGCGCAAAGCATTCTTTGACAGGAAGCGCGAACAAGTCGGGCGTTTGATGCACGCGATTCAATCGAGTCCACAGCTCGGTGTTTTGCGACGTCCGGAAACCAGAATAGGCGAAATGATGGCGTGGATTGAGGGCGTTCTGGGTGGTCGTGCCGAGCGCGGTGTCCTGATGACGGTGGAAACCGAGATCAAGTATGCGGGTTATATAGACCAGCAGCGCCGGCAAATCGAGAGAATGCGGGGTTCTGACGCCCGCCCGATCCCTGAAACCATGGCATTTACCGGTATTCCCGGTATTTCGCGGGAAGTTGGGGAGAAACTGGAGCGAGTCCGGCCAGCGACTTTGGGGCAGGCGGCGAGGATTCCGGGCGTGACTCCAGCAGCCGTAGCCCTGCTGGATGTATACATGAGTTTGGCCTCTCGCGCTTGATTTCAACCGATTAGACCGGATTTACAAAACGAACCCGGCAAAAGGGCTGATGTTTCACGTGAAACATAGGTTCCCGAGACCATCCGACCATGTTTCACGTGAAACATAGTCAATTGTGTTAGAGTGAGCTTCTGGGAGTCCGTTTTGCTGGACGCTACCAAACAACCAATATCGTGAATCGAGTCATTGCAATAACCAACCAGAAAGGCGGTGTCGGTAAAACAACCACCGCCATAAACCTTGGGGCAGCCTTGGCCGTTAGTGACGCCAAGGTACTCATTATCGATGCCGATCCACAGGGCAACAGTACCAGCGGCCTTGGAATCCAGAAGCATCCCGGACTGGCCACGATTTATGATGTCCTGGTCGACGGGAAGCAGATCGACCATGCAATCTGCCACACAAGCATGGAAGGTTTGGATCTTCTTCCCGCCGACAAGAACCTGATCGGTGTCAACCTTCAGTTAGTGAATGTCGACGACCGTGAATCGATCCTTCGCAACCACCTAAAACGGGTTCTGGATCGTTATGATTTCGTCCTTATCGATTGCCCACCGGCTTTGGATCTTCTGACGCTGAACGCACTCATGGCGGCCGACTCTGTGCTGGTTCCGATTCAGTGCGAATTCTTTGCGCTGGAAGGAGTTTCGGAGCTCATGGACACCATCGAGCGCATCCGGGAGTCCTTCGGACACCCGTTGCGGATTGAGGGCATCCTTCTGACTATGTTCGACGACCGGACCAATCTGGCCAGGCAGGTGGCCGCCGATCTTCGGGAATTCTTTGGCGCCGACGTCTTCAAGACCGTAATTCCGCGCAACATACGCCTCGCGGAAGCCCCCAGCCACGGAAAATCGATTCTTGCCTACGACCCCGGTTCTCGCGGCTCGGAATCCTATATTCAACTCGCCAAAGAGGTTCTTACGAATGAGCAAGCACGATCAACGCAAAGCGCAGGATCATAGAGCACTCGGCAAAGGGCTGCACGCGCTACTGCCAACCCGCGGCATCCCGGCGGTCGCCACCGCGCCAGCCCCTGCATTGGCTCCCGAACGCGACGGGAACGTGACGCTGACGCCGATCACGCAGGTCAAACCGAACCCAAATCAGCCGCGCCGTGACTTCGATGAACAGGCGATGCTCGAACTGGCTCAGTCGATTGAACGCGACGGCATCATTCAGCCGATCATTGTGAGACGAATGGCGGCGGGCGAGTATCAGATTATTGCGGGCGAGCGCCGCTGGCGGGCCGCAACACTCTCAGGTCTTACCGAGGTTCCCGTAATCGTTCGGGAAGCCGACGACCAGAAGGTTCTCGAGTTGGCGATCGTCGAGAACATCCAGCGCGAAGATCTCAACCCGATCGAACTCGCTGTCGCGTTCGAGAGGATGGCCGCCGAGCTTTCGCTGAGTCATGAAGAGATCGGCCAGAAAACCGGAAAGGATCGAGTCACAGTTACGAACTCGATCCGGCTTCTCCAGCTGCCGGCCCATGTCCAGCAACTGGTCTCTACCCGAAAGCTAAGCCCAGGACATGCCCGGGCGCTCCTGAAGTTGCCGACTGAGAAGGCTCAGAGCGAACTGGCAGACCGATGCATTCAGGAAGGTTGGTCGGTTCGCCAGATTGAAGAGTTCACCAAGCCGGCAAAAGAGCCCGGAGACGAGATTGTCCCGCGCAAAGCAAACCCAAAAACCGTAGATCCCAATGTCCGGGCTGCAATCACCGATCTGGAGCGAGTGCTTGGAACGAGAGTCCGGATTATGGAAAAAAAGAAAGGTAAGGGCTCGATCGAAGTCGAATACTATTCGGATGAGGACCTGGACCGCATCTATTCGCTGATCGTCGGGACCACCCACAGCGATCCGGCGATGTTGTAAGCCGATCAGGTAAGCAACTGAAGGATCTCGGAGACTTGCTTGCGGATCTCCGGCAGCGGACTCGACGTAAACAGGTCCGCCTGCCCGGAATGGGGAGTGCTCTTAACGGCTGCGGGGGGTTTTGTCTTGTCGTGCAGAGCCTTGCGGGCGCCTTCAATCGTGAATTTTTGCCCGTAGAGAAGGTGTTTGATTCGGAGAAGCAATTCAACGTCTTTGCGACGGAACATGCGCTGTCCGCTCGAAGACTTCCGTGGAGAAAGCCCCGGAAACTCGGACTCCCAGTAGCGCAGCACGTAGGCCTCAACCCCAACTAACTGGCTCACCTCACCGATCCGGAAGAAGAGCTTATCGGGGATGTCCGGCTGCCCTGCCGCCACCGTATCGTTATTCGGCAGAATCTCACCCATCTGCTTCTATTTCAGCACAATTTATGTGAAACCCGTGCGGTCACGCGCGCCCGGTGTCGGCGGCGACCAACGCTTCCTCATTCTCCGAAGCGTGTGAGCCCGCTCCCGGCAACACAAAGCGATAGCCGATGCGGGGCTCGGTGGCAATAAAGACGGGCTTGCCTCCGCCGGGCTCAATCTTCTTGCGCAGCTGGTTAATGAAGACGCGGAGGTACTCAATCTGATCGCCGTACTCCGGTCCCCAGATGGCCTGGAGCAAACGCTTGTGGGGCACGGGCTTGTTGGCATTGGAAACCAGGTAGCGCAGAATGTCGAATTCGGTGGGCGTTAAACGCACCGGACTGCCGTTTGCGACCACGTTCCGGTTGGTGAAGTCAACCTCCAGACCGGGCACGGAAATGCGGAGCGGAGCGGTGTCCGTGGCAAATCCGGATCGTCGCAACGCGGCACGCATGCGAGCCATAAGCTCGTCGAAACTGAACGGCTTTGAGACATAATCGTCGGCGCCGGCGTCGAGGGCTTCAACTTTATCGTGGTCCGATTCGCGCACCGAGACAACGATAATCGGGACATCCCACCCTTTGCGGATCGCGCGGCAGGCAGTGAGACCGCCCATGCCGGGCATATTTAAATCGAGCAAAATAAGGTCGACGGTTTCGCGGCGAAGTAGTTCGATGGCCTCCTCACCACTGGCGACGTCGAGCACCCGCGCGCCTTTGGAGCCGAGACTCGTTCGAAGAACCCGGCGGATCTGGGGCTCGTCGTCAATCAGCAATATAGTTCGGTTCTCGATCATGATCTTCTTCCTCTATTCGACCTGCCGGAAGTGCGAACCGGAATTCCGGGCCCTCCGCGGCCGACACCAGCCAAACTCTGCCGTCATGCGCTTCCGCAATGGTTTTGGCGATCGCCAATCCCAAACCGGTTCCTTCAATACTGGCACTGCTGCGATTGCCGCGATAGAAACGATCGAAAACCAGGGCGCGGTCCTCTTCGGGAATCTGAGCACCTTCATTGCGAATAGCCAGAATCACTTCGCCACCCGCTTGACAGGCGGAAATCCAGATGCGCGCGCCGGCGCCGGCGTATTTCCAGGCGTTATCCAGAACCTGCGTCACCATTTGTTCGAACAGGAAACGATCGCCGCGTATGGACGGAAGCCCATCCGGAATATCCACGAGAATGACCTGTCTAGCGAGATAGCGCTTCATCTTCGCCAATACCCCGGCAACGATGGATGCAACAGCGCAATCCTCCACGCGGGGATTTGCCTGTCTGGATTGAATACGGGCCAGATCGAGCGAATCCCGGATGAGGGAGTCCAGACGGTCGGCTTCCTCATCAATGACTTCCACCAATTCCTGGCTGTATGTTCCCGGCAAGCCATTGGACCCACGCATCATAGACGCAGCCGCTTTGATGCACGTTAACGGAGTTCTGAAATTATGTGCCAAAGCATTCAGGATGGTGTTGCGCAGTTCTTCTCCGCGCTGCACAGACTCAATGCGGGACCTCTCTTCGGCCGCAGTCGCGCGATCCAATACCAGGCCGATGAGGTTCACGACAGCACTCTGAACCTCAACGGATGGGTGCATGCCGAACAGCTCGACAATACCATTTTCATTGGGCGTGTGGACCACCAGAGGCTGGCCCGCGTGGGCACCGGTTACTCCAGCCTGAAACGGGTCGGATATCCCCCGTACCCGCAGAATGGCTCCGCCGCCGAAGAGCTGGACAATCTCACGGATGGCACGGGAGGCGGCTTCGCTGACGGTATCGGTGGCCAGCAGGGCAGCGCCCAACTGCTGGAGAAGCTCCATCTCCCTGCGCCGTCGCTCCGATTCTTCGGCGCGATTCTGAATTCGAACGGAGAGCTGACTGCCGGTGACCGCGGCGATCAGCATTCCCGCGAATGTGACCGCCCCTTCGGTAGACGTGATCTGGAAACTCATCACCGAGTCGATGAAGTAAAAGCTGAATGACAGACTGGCGACAAGAGAAGTTGCGATTGCCAACACCCGGTCGCCAATAGTGGAAACGGCGAGGACGCTCACGAGGAGCAACATAGCGGCCACGGCATCTTCGCGGGGACTGAACTCGAAAATGACTCGCGCTATGCCCCAAACGGCGGCTGCGCAGGCGACCATGCGAACGGCTCTCCAGATCAGGTTCATCGTTCGATTCACCAAGTCGGCTATTTCCAAAGGAAAATACGACTCATTCTGGGAGGGTTGGCGGAGGAAGAGGGATTCGAACCCCCGAGAGCCTTTCGACTCCAACGGTTTTCAAGACCGGCGCATTCAACCGCTCTGCCATTCCTCCGTTCATTATTTTACCTGATTGCTCAAACTTACGAAGGGGTTACTATTTTTTTCGCTTTTTGGTCTTTCCCGGCACCTGTGTCACTTAGTTGGCAAGCATGCCACCGCCCGGCGCTCATGTCACCAAATCGCTCGAACGTTTGATGACCGTATTCGGCCGTCGCGAGTTAATACGGGTATGCGATATAGGTGCGCGGTCGCGGCAATGATCCGGTCCGGAAGATCGGGAACGTCTTCGCGAGGGATCGCTGCCATGTTCATGGCAATATCTTGATCGACGGGCACGTATTTGAGTACCGCCTTCGGATCGGCTACAGCGGTCTGAACGTCTGTCAATGCGGTGGCCGGGATTCTGCCCTTCTCGATCAGGTAGACCATCTCAGCCACGCTGATGGCGGATACGCCTACCTGGTTGCCGTCAGCAACTGCGGCATCTATGAACGCGGAGGCGGCACGCCCAAGCCGCGGATCGGAGAAGAGGTACCAGAGTGTAGCGTGCGTATCGGCGATTGCGACGACCATTTAGAAATCGGAACGCGGAAAATTAGCGAGCATCTCCGCGCGATTCTGATCGATCTCGTCAGCTGATGGAGCAGGGCCGTATTTTGCGAGAAGGCCGCGCAGGGACCGTGTCGGCTCTTTTCCGGCAGCCTCGGCAGCCGCCTCGGAGAAGATTCCTCCGAGAGCCTCACGCACGAGGGCGTCCAGCGAGACACCCCGGGCACGAGCTGCTGCGACGAGCATCGCTTCCTCTTGCGGCTCCAGTGGCAAAGTGAGCGTCATGAACACTTTCATTATGCCACCGGCGGATTCCGGCAAAATACTGAAAGAACCAGGAAAGGCAGTCAATACAAGGCGAGAGCCGGTGGCGATTACTCGTCAGCCCAATGAAGCGTAATTACTGCTGAAGTAGACGAGCGGTTTTCCCTCGCGGCAGCCGGCGCGCTCTACCTGGCCTATCAGCGCGATGTGATCGCCGGCTTCGAACCAGCGGTTTGTGGAACATTCCAGATGCGCCAGCGCACCTCGGATCAGTGGGGCGCCCGATTCGGCACGATGCCACTCCACCCCTTGAAAGCGGCTTTCGGAGGGCTTGGAGAACCTGCGCGAATGATGCTCCTGATCGCAGGCCAGCACGTTGACAGCGAAGTGTCGGCTGTGTAAAAAATGGCCTAGAACTTTGCTTCGCAGATCGAGGCAGACCATCACCAGCGGCGGGTTGAGCGATAGCGAGGTAAACGAACTGATCGTGACGCCATGTGGTTGCCCATCCGCATCAATCACCGCGATGACCGTCACGCCGGTCGGAAACCGTCCGCAGACGCGCCGGTAAACAAGCGCATCTGCCGGTTCGAGAACCGGGGACAAAACCTCCGCTTCCAGCCTGGGAGTCATGAGAGCCTGACAATTTGTGTCCGGGCGGGAATAAAAGTTTCATCCGCGGTCGGGCTGAAAATTACACCGCTCGATCAAACGGCGGATGTCGGCTTGAGACGCCCCTCCCACTTTATGTGCGGCGCGGAACAAGTCCTCCGGATCCGCGGGAAACCAGTTGCGGCGGGTTTCTTCACCGAGTCCCGCTACATTCAAGGGTTCGATGGCGAGAAGAATTGCTGTCCTGAGGTCGCTGCGCTCAGCCTCGGTTCGCGACTCGCGCGCCTGTTGGCAGAGCCGTGTAAAGTCCGGTCCGTACACCGGGTCGTCGCAGAGAAGAAAGGATGAAGCCAGATCGTGACGATTGAGCCGACGGGCCGTTTCCGCAAAACTGGCCGCGGCGAAATACAGGAACGACACGGATACGAACGTCGGAAAGTCGGCCATCGTGGCATAAAGTGCACCGATCAACTGTGCCGTCGCCTGAAGTTCCCTGCTGGTTTGGGCCGCATAGGCTTCGATGCGAACGTTGAAGTCCGGTGCGTCCCAGGCGTTGCTGACAATCTCACCCAAACGCGAAACGCCGAGCAAAGTGAGCGGAAAACCGGTCGAGAGGAGCGGATCGATAAATGCGGCGGCCGATGGCAGCATCGCCCAACGGCGACCGGCCATTGTCTCGCTCAGGAACGATAGGCCGCGGGCATGCACGAACGGGAGTTCTGGCGGGGCATCCGCGAACTGCCCGCGGACCCCAGGGAGAAGATCCATGAGGCGTTGCCATGCCGCGCCGCCTTCGCTGAACCGCAGGCGATTCGCGACATCGTCGGTGGCTGCGACTCCGGCGCTGGTCAGTCCGTTGTTGAAAGGCAGCACCCAAATCCAGCCGCCATCGAAGACGTGATGCAGAGCGGCGTCGTCGGGCGGGTACGGAGGAATTTCGGCGGAACCTTCGGGCTGCCGGATACCGAACGGCGCCACACTGGAGAAGTGAGTGTAGAGTCCCTGCGTTTTCGGAAAGCCCGGAAATTCGAGCTCACGCAGGTTTAGAGCCCGGTGGAGGAAGCCGCGCGGGCCGGTTGCATCTACCAGAAAACTGCCTTGAAAGACCATGCGTTCGCCGCAGCGTTCACCCTCGACGACCACGCCGTTATCCGTTTCTTCCATTGTGGAGAGCGCGACCTGGTCAAGATAATCGACCCCTATCGACTGCGCTTCCTGGAGGACGAAATGATCGAAATCGGCGCGGTACCAATGAGTGTCGGCAATCGCATCGTTCGGGCTGGCGGCAACCAGTAGTTGCTCTTCGCGACTGCACGCATTCGAAGACTGCGCGCCGAGCGTGTGGTGGTAAAAACTGAAGCCGCGCTTCAGACCGCACGCGAGCTCGGGATTAGTTTGCTGCCAGGTTCCCCATTTCGTCAGGGGCTTGAGATGCGGGAGATCGTAGCGTTCGGATATTTCTTCCAGCAGAAGGTTGGAAAGCGGTGTAGTGGATTCACCAATGGCGAAGCGCGGATGTGTTCCCTTCTCGATCAGCAGAACGGATTTGCCGGCTCGCTTCGCAATCATGGCGAGCAGCGAGCCACCGAACCCGGAGCCGGCGATCAGAAGGTCGTAGTGTTTCAAACTCACTGGCAACCTGTACAGGATATGGGCGGCCGCAACTCCTGTGTGAGGTTCATGTGGCGCATTCTTTCTGTGCGATCATTCCGGCAGAACTGACACGCGGCGGCTGCGTTTACATCCCAAAGATCGACAAAGACGCGGCCCCGGCGAAGGTTCAGGCCGTACTCAAAGGCATCTTCCAGAGAATTCAAGCGCGGCAGCGAGAATCCGCGAGTCGGAATTAACGTAACGGCGGTGGCTCCGCAATCAAAAGCAAAATCGACTGAGCGCGCAGCCCATTCGACGGCTTCCTCTTCCGCCATGAACGGCGGTTTCACGAGGACAAAGACCCGGAGATCCATTCCGTTGTTTCGCAGGAAATCGGCGGCAGTCGAGAATTGTGCCAGTGTCATCCGTTTATTGAGCTTTGGCAAAATTTCCGGATGGACGGTTTCGAGGCCCATGGCGATTTCGAGCGGCGCCTGAAGCATATCCCGGAACCGCAGGCACGATTCGACGGTGAGCGAGGGGTGATTCTCGACAATCACGCGTTCAAACGATTTCACTCGTTCCGCGATGGCGGCGAAGTCTTCTGCCGGAATCGCGCGCGGATCGAAGAAGCTGCCGCTGTTATAGAGCTTGATCTGGCGCGCGGCGGGCAAACGAGTCAGAGCGTAATCGATCTGAGCCGGAATGGCGCCAACGGGAACCGTTTCAGTGAGAGTGTTCTTCCACAGATCGCACATCAGGCAGCGCCAGGGACATTCGCGATTGGTGAGAAAAAGCGTAGCGATGGGTACCCGCTCGCCTTCCTTCGAATACTCGTCTTCGACAAAAAAAGCCCACGGACGATGAGGATCGAGCGGCGCGGGGGCTCGATCCGGCCGCCGCGCCAGAATCCAACGGTCTCTTTCGGCGGGCGAGTCGGGATAGAGGGACAGCATTTGCCTCCCGCTTATTTATAGAGCGATAAAAACTGCCGGCGATACTCCGCTTCGCGGAACGGGAGTTTCTCGCGCAGGGAATCCTTCGAAATCGCGCCATGCTGAAAACGGCGTTTCGGGAAAACCGGCATTTGAAGACCTGTTACCGCTTTGACTCCGCGGCTGACGATTTCGCCTTTCAGTTCATAGAGCCGCGGCACATCGTAGTTCGTCAATTCAATGAACGGCACGGCCTCCGCCATGGCAATCACGGAAGGCCGGGTAAATGGGCTGAAACCTGAAAAACCGAAGTGGTGGCCAGTTGCGTAAGTGCGCGTGTAGGAGCGGCTGAGGCCGCCGCTATAGGTCAGCGAGTGCTTGATCTTGCCCACTCCCCAGCCTTCCTGATACAACATCTGGTTGTTGATGACGCTGCGAATGGTGAGTTCGGGATTTTCTTCGATCGGGTAATCTTTCAGATTTTCATCGCCGCCATCGCCATCGATCAGATAACGCCAGTCGGGATAACGCTGCCGGATGCCGCGGCAAAGCGCGATTGCCATGCTGGCGGATTCGATATCGAGCGGCTTGTAATCTTCGACGATGCGAATTGTAGCTTCGGCATCGAGCGAAGATGCTTCCGCCTGAATGGGTTCGAGGAATAGTCCGAGATTCAGGGAATCGAGGAAGTGGCGCGCCTGCTCGACGTCGGGGCCGTCGCCAAGATCGAGAACAAAGGCTTTCAGGCGGGCGGGGCTCATACCGAGCTTGCGCATCGCGTGATACGTGAGAACAAATACACTGCCGCTGTCGATTCCGCCGGAAAAACAGACGCCGATGGGCTCGCGCTCAGGGATATGGGTCAGCCATTGTTCAATTTCCTGCGCGGCGGCGCCGATGTAGGCTTCGCCGATGCGGTCGAGATCGGGCGGCAGAGTGGCCGATTCCGGGGTGAAGAAGCGCGTGTAAACCGGGTCGGGATCGGGGCAGCCGATCAACTCCAACTGGGTGACATAGTGGGCGGGAACCATGCGGGTATAGCTGGGATGAAACTGATCGGCCAAACCTTCGGAGTTGAGCCATTCGCGAATGGTGTCTATGCGGTGGGCAACTACCAGAACGGGTCCGGCGGCGCGCTTGGCGAGGAAATAGCGCATCGGGCGATCCAGGGATCGCGCCATTTTGACGGTTTTACCCTGCCGGGCGACCAGGGCGAAGGATCCCTGAATCTGCCGGGCGGCTTCCGGATTCCGAAAGATCAGTTCCCTGGCGTCGTCCACGGACAAGTTATAGATTTGATTGGCTTCCGGCTCAGTGAGGTCGACTACGCGCTCAATATATGCTTCCATCATTTCAATCCTTTGTGATTCCTGGGCACCGGCCCGTGTCAGTATTATTCCATTGTCGCCGCGTATTCGGCGCTTCGGCAACTCCCGTTCCATGAAACGCCAAGGTTCTTCAGGGCACACAGTTGGGTGGTTTCGGGCGGGTCCGCCGCGGGAGTTGGGTTTCGCGGCAGCAGGGCATAATAGTTAGATACTATTTACGGAAGAAGATTCGCATTGTCAAAATATGTTGAGATGGCTGGAGCAGGATTTCATTTCCGGCCAGATTTCCGCCGCAGAATTCTGCGCCCCGCCGCCCCGATTCTAATTCTGCTCGTCAGCAGTTCCTGTGGCAACAAAGGACTTCCCGAAGTTTCAACGGCTGCGTACAGCGACACGGTCCGGGCGTTTTATGTCGGGCTGGCTGGCTTGCAGACCGGAGCTGACGACGCCGCGAAACAGAATCTGACTCAGGCTACTCAATCGGCACCGGGAGAACCCGCCAGTTTCGCCAATCTTGGAGTGCTTGCCCTGCGCCAGCAGGATTACGAAGCAGCTTTCAAAGCGGCGGATCAGGCCCGTGTTCTCATGCCGGACAACAGCCGAATCGAAGAATTGCTGGGCGTGATCGAGAGCAAGCGCGGAAAGCCGGCGGAAGCGATCACCCATCTGACGAAGGCAACGGCCTCGGACGCTGGAAATGTGAAGGCGCTTTATGCCCTGGCGGAGGAGACCGAACGGCAGGGTTCCGGTAGCAGCGATGCCGATGCGCTGAAGCTTTTTTCACAGGTAATGGCAAAACGTCCGGAAAACGCGGCCGTTCTGATCCAGGTGGCACGTCTTGCGGCCAAGACCGGCGACAACGGTACTTTTCAGAACGCGCTTAACAAGCTCGCGGCGGAGTCCACTTCATGGCCGGACGAGGCAAAACAGCAAATCGACGCGATACGGCAGGCTGCGACGGCCAATGTACGGGCTGCGGCGGTTCGGGTTGTTTTTCTGCGCAACACGCTGGTGCGGGTTTCGCAATACCGCCAGGATTTGAACGATATTAAAACGCCGGCGGAACTGGTGAGCGACCCCTTTCCGAAGTTCCTGAAACTTCCCTCCCCCACATCCGATCCGGCACCTGCGGACACCTCGGTGCACTTCGAAGCGGGCGCGGCTCCGAACGGATCCGCGGGCGCGCTTTGGGTAGGAGCCATTCCATTCGACGATTCCGGAAAGATGACGGTTGTTTCCGCGAGCGAGAGCAACCTCCAGACAGCGGATGGGGCGAAGGTGCCGTTTCCCGGCGGTCAGAATCTGACGGGCAACCGGAACGCGGTGCTCGGAATCGACCTGAACTACGACTACAAGACCGATTTGGTTTTGGCGGGTTCGAAGGGCGTTCGACTCTTCGAGCAGAAAGACCCGAAGACTTTCACCGATATCACGGGGAAATCGAAGATCCCGGCCAACGTAGCCAATGGCGCCTATAACGGCGCATGGGCTTTCGATGTCGATCTGGATGGCGATCTGGATGTCGTTCTGGGCAGCGACACGGGCGCGGTTGTATTGCGGAATAACGGCGACGAAACATTCGCTGTGATTACGCCGTTTCCCGGAGCGGGAAGTCTGAAAGCTTTTACAAGCGCCGATATCGATGGCGATGGCGATCCCGATGTGGCGCTGGTCGACCGCGACGGGAAACTGCATGTGTACTCCAACGAGCGGCTGGGATCGTTTCACGAGAGGGCGTTGCCGGCGGGGCTGACTGGAAAGTTTGTGGCGCTGGCCGCCGCCGATGCGAACGACGATGGCGCGATTGACTTCGTATTGCTGAAGGACGACGGTTCGCTGATCCGGCTGTCGGACAAAGCCGAAGGGACTGACTGGGACTTCGCAGAGCTCGGCAAGGCGAGCGGCGTCAAGACGGCGGCTCTGATCGCGGCGGATTTCGATAACAACGGGAAAGTCGATTTTCTGACTGGCGATGGCGAAATCTTTTTAGGCGGCGCGAAGGATTACACGAAGCTGGCAGCGAAGGCCGATATCGTCGCGCCTTCTGTGATGGACCTGAATGGCGACGGGCGGCTGGATATCGTGGGCCTCTCCGGTGCGGGCGCACCGGTGACGCTGGTGAATCGCGGCTCGAAAAATTATCACTGGCAGGATATCCGGGTTCGTGCCGCGACGACGAAGGGCGATCAGCGCATTAATTCGTTCGGGGTCGGAGGCGGAGTGGAAGTTCGTGCCGGTCTGCTGCTTCAAAAGCAGGTCATCACGACCCCGCTCATTCACTTCGGCATCGGCGACCATGCAAAGGCCGATGTGGCCCGCATCGTCTGGCCGAACGGCGCGGCACAGGCGGAATTCGAACTGAAGACCGAGCAGGAGATTCTGGCGGTTCAACGGCTCAAAGGTTCGTGCCCCTGGCTTTTCGCGTGGGACGGCAATAAGATGAGCTTTGTGAAAGACGGCGCACCGTGGTCAAGCGCTCTCGGTCTGCATATTAACGCGCAGAAGGTTTCAAGCATCGGGCAAACGCAGGAATGGTTCAAGATTCCCGGCGAGAGCCTGAAGCCGCACGATGGCTATTACGATCTGCGCGTGACCGCGGAGCTTTGGGAAACCTACTACATCGACCACTACTCGCTGATGGTTGTGGATCATCCCGAGGGAAGCGAAATCTACACGGACGAGCGCTTCTCCGTCCCGGCGCCGCCGCTCACGGTTTTCAATACTGCCGAACCGCAGCCGTTTGCCAGCGCGAAGGACGATCATGGCGCGGATGTGAGCGCCGCAGTCAGAGAGCTGGATCGGAATTTTCTGGATACATTCGGTCGCGGCCCCTATCAGGGCCTGACAAACGATCATTGGGTGGAACTGGAGTTGCCGCGGAACGCGCCGGCGAGCGGTCCGCTGTACCTGCTGGCGTCGGGTTGGGTACATCCGACCGACGCCACGGTGAATATTGCGATCGGTCAGAACAGCATTCCGCAGCCGCAGGGTTTGAGCATTGAAGTGCCGGACGCGCAAGGGCACTGGAAGCCGGCACGCACGGGACTTGGCTTTCCCGCGGGCAAGATGAAAACGGTGGTGTTCGATCTGAACGGTGTTTTCAAGCCGGGCGCGGAACGCAGGCTCCGTCTGCGCACCAATCTCGAAGTTTACTGGGATCAACTGCAATGGGCAGTGGCCACTCCCGATCAAACGCACGTCCAGCATCTTCAACTGGCAAGCGCCGAACTTCGCTATCGCGGCTTTTCACTGGTAAAGGCGGCAAATCCGTCCTCTCCCGAACTGCCCGACTACGACAAAATCATGAGTACCGGCCAGATCTGGCACGATCTGGAAGGCTATTCCACGCGCGCGGGCGATGTCCGCGAACTGCTCGAAAAGATCGACGATCGTATGGTGATTGCGAGTGCAGGCGATGAAATCCGGCTGCGGTTTGCCGCGCCGCCTCCTCCACCCGCGGGGTGGAAGCGCGATTACATTATGGTGGGCGATGGCTGGATCAAGGATGGCGACTACAATACCGTCTTCTCGAAAACCGTCCTGCCGCTGCCGTATCACGGCATGAAAGATTACACCGCACGCCCCGGGCGTCTCGAAGACGACCCGGCTTACAAGCTGCATCCGGCCGACTGGCAGAATTTCCATACCCGGTATATTACGGCCGACTTATTTCAGAATGCTTTGAGGAACTAACACCGCAATGAGAATCCCTTTAACCCTGCTGTTCATCGCCCTGATCGCCAGCCCGATCGTTTATAAGAAGATACAGGCGCGGAAGGAAGCGGCAATGACGGTGACGGATCATTCCGCTGCCGTGAGCCAATATGGCTTCAGCTTTCAGGAGTCGGGTAAAGCCGCGGGGATCGATTTCAAATACGTTCCACCGGTGCTCGATGCAAAACTGAACCACATTATGCCGGAAGTCGCTTCCATGGGCGCGGCCATATCGGTGGTCGATTTCGATAAGGACGGCTGGCAGGATTTCTATATCACCAATGGCGGCGAAGGCACAAAGAACGGGCTCTACCGGAACATGCATGACGGCACGTTCAAAGACGTGGCGGCGGAGGTCGGGCTTGCCGACCTGAACCAGGCGGGCACCGGAGCATCCACCGGGGCAGTCTGGGGCGACTACGATAACGATGGCTACGAGGACGTTTTCATTTACAAATGGGGACGCCAGGAACTTTTCCATAACGATGGCGGCAAGCAGTTCACGCGCGTGACCGACGCCACGCCGCTGCCGAAGTGGGCCAACGTCAACACTGCCGTTTGGTTCGACTACGACAACGATGGCAAGCTGGATCTTTTTGTGGGGGGCTATTATTCCGAAGATGTCGATCTCTGGCACCTGAAGACGACGAAGATCATGCCGGAGAGCTTTGAATACGCGAGCAACGGCGGCCGCAAGTATCTCTTCCACAATCTGGGCGGCGGCAAGTTTGAAGAAGTCTCGGAGAAGATGGGCATCAGTTCGCGGCGCTGGGCGCTGGCGGCGGTCACAGCCGATACGCGGGGCACCGGCTATCCGGATCTATTCATTGCCAACGATTACGGTGTATCGGAATACTTCGTGAATGAGGGTGGCAAGCACTTCCGCGAGGTCGGCAAAGAATCGGGCATCGGGTTCGCGCCCAAGAGCGGGATGAGCGCGGCGGTGGCCGATGTTTTGAACGACGGACGCCTGGGCTTTTACGTCTCCAATATTTCGGAACCGGGAATTCTCATTCAGGGAAATAATTTCTGGGTGCCGGGTGCCGCGAAGAGCGATGGCGTGCCGAAGTACGAAAACATGGCGAATACCATGGGAATCGCGCTGGGCGGCTGGAGTTTCGGAGCGCAGTTCGGCGATTTTAACAACGACGGTTTCCAGGACTTATATGTCACGAACGGCAACGTATCGCTCGATAAGGAACACAACTACTGGTACGATTTCACGAAGATTGCCGGCGGAAACAAGACCATCATCAACGATGCCGCAAACTGGCCACCGAGCACGGGCCGCAGCCTGGGCGGATACCAGCAGAAAAAGATCTTCATGAATGACGGCTCGGGTCAATTCAAGGAAGTCGCGCAGGCAGTTGGCGTGACGGATATTTTCGACGGTCGTTCAGTTGCCCTGGCCGATTTCGGGAACCGGGGCGTGCTCGACGCCGTTGTGGCGAATCAGAACGGTCCCGTGATGTTTTATCGAAACAACGCGGTGGCCAGTAATCACTGGATAGGGTTCGATCTGGAAGGCGAGAACAGCAACCATAGCGCGATCGGGGCGGAAGTTCATGTGTTCTGGAACGGGCAGCAGCAGTTGCAGGAAGTATCCGGCGGGAGTGGTTTCTGCGCGCAGAACGATCGCCGGCTGCATTTCGGCCTGGGAAAAACCAACACCGTCGACCGGGTGGAAATCCGTTGGCCATCGGGAAAGACGCAGACGATCGCGACGCCGGAATTAAATAAGGTCCACAAGATTAAGGAGCTGTCATGAATCCTTCAGTAGCTACAGCAGGCACCGGCGGTTCGGCGATTGTGCCGGAAAAGCCGCAACAGACGATGCTCCAGCGGTTTATCAGCCCGCAGAACCGATATCTTCCGCCGATCTTCATAACGCTGATCCTGCTGGTGAGCCAGCTTTCTTACGGCGTACTCGAAAGTTTTTCACGGACGCTGCTGGCGATCGGCACCGCAATGGTGTTTGAGCTGGTACTGTCCAACCTGTTTTTTAAGAAAATGCCGGTGCTGGCGAGCGCCTACATCACGGGAATCAGCGTCGGTATTCTCTGCCGCACGCCGCTTTACTGGCCATTTGCGCTGACGAGCGCGATTGCCATCACGTCGAAGTATGTTATCCGGTGGCGGGGACGTCATATCTGGAATCCGTCGAATTTCGCGATCGCCACGATGCTGCTGATCGCGCCGGAATATTTTTCGACGCTTGGTATTCAGTGGGGCAACGCAGTCTGGCCGATGCTGATCGTGTGGGCGCTCGGCGCGGTGATTACGTATCGCGTGAAGCGTTTCCACATTACAGCGACGTATGTGCTGTCGTTCATCGTTTTGTCGTTCGTGAGGTCGCTTGTAACCGGCGACGGATTCTTCACGGAACTGGCGCCCATTACGGGACCGATGTACCAGCTGTACATCTTTTTCATGATTACGGATCCACGGACCACCGTGCGCTCGAAGAACGGGCAGATGATTGTCGCGGTCGTGGTGGCTGTTGCGGAAGCCGGCTTCCGGTTGTTGCAGAATATCGATGTGAATCACTATCTGCCGACGGTGTTCAGCGTGGATGCGCCTTATTATGCGCTCACGCTGGTGGGGCCGATCGCGATGATTATCGATATTTACCGCACTCCAAAAAAGGAAGAACCGAAGCCGGTGGTTCAGACGGCTGCCGCGGTCTAAAAACCAAAAGGCCACAGCTTAGCTGAGGAAGTGAAAAGGACGCCATCCCGGCGAACGGGTGGCGTCCTTTTCGTATCTTACGGCTTCATTCGCGAATCGCAATTCAAGCAATCCACCGTCCCTGCCGATAAAGACTCCAGCGACAGATATAAGAAGCCGCTGGTTGGCGTTGTCGTCAACAATCCACACGAAAAGGACGGTCCACTCATGGACACCTCGCTATTACGAAAACAGCGATCAAACTCAGGACATTACGCCTCGCAACTTTTCCCCGTACTGATTGCATTGACCGCGGGATCCGGCATGCTGAACGCCGCTAACCTGTTACAAACATATGCAGCCAACGGAACAACGATCATTACTTCAGTCAGTCTGAACTGCAACACGGCAACCGGCCCCGGGCCCTCGGCGACAATCATCGTAAAACCACTCACGCCACTCGTCAGCCCCAATCAGATCATCGTTTCGGCCACGGCACTCAGCGGCTCCGGCACTGTCAACGGTCTCACGGGCGCGGGCGCGGCCAATGTCGTCATCACCGCTCCCGGCAGCCAGACGCTCACGGCAACCACGACATCTCTGAGTTATACGATCAGCCTCGCGGCTACTCCATCGGTGGGTTGTCAGGGTCTGACGACCGCGGCGCCTACGTTCTTTTTCAACCACATCGTCGGTACTACCACCGCGCCGGGAAGTACGGTAGTTGGCGATGTCGGATCGACGGTCAACACGGCCGTGACGGCCACCACTTCCGGTCTGGTTGCTCCAGCCACTGTGAATGTGACCTGCGTCAAGAGCGGCAGCACGTATTATCCCGGGCCGGCACAGACGGTGTCAGTGAGTTCGAGTGCGGCCGGCGGTAATGTCTTCGGCCTGAATTCGACGGGTGGCGCTGCAGCAGCCGGATGGCTGACGCTGGCGCCGGTATCACCCTCCGGAACAGCCACGGCCGGGACGCCGGTGACTTTCACGGTCCAGGCAGCGGCCGGCTGCAATGCATTGCCCAGTACGGCAGGTAGTAATACCTCCACTACGACCGTGAACCTGTCCAGCACCGGAACATCGGCACCGGATAAGGCGATCGCGGTTACGCTGACGGTGTCGGGTCCTTCGGCCTCGAACCTGGTAGTGACTCCGACCGCAATCACGGTGACGTGCGCAAAGAGTGGCAGCACCTATACGCCGAACTATCCGCAAACGGCTTCGGTCACGGCTTCGTCTTCGACGGCTTTCACAATCGACACATCGGCATCGGCGGCATGGCTGAATGTCAGTGCGCTCACCACGTCCACCGCAACCAACTCGATCCCGGCGTTGCTTTCGATCGTCTCCGGGACAAACTGCGGTGGCGGCGCCGTTGGAACATCCAATGTCACCACCTTCCACCTGGCTGTGCCGGGGGCACTGGACAGAATAGTGTCTGTCACGGGCTTAATTGTGGGCCCGACGATTCTGCAGGCGAATCCGGCAGCGCCGTCGCTCACTTATGTGAAGGGTTCGGGTACCGCGGGCAACGTGGATGTGGCGTTTTCCTCCACGTCGAGCACGCTGGTTAACCCATTTTTCACGGTGAATACGGCAACTCTGCCAAGCTGGCTGCGGCTCGATACGACCAACGGCACCGCTCCGAAGAGCATTCGTTTCAGTTCGACAAGTGTGGCCGATACAATCGCGCCGGGAACGTACAACGCGTCAGTGGTCGTCAGCGTTTCAGGTTATGGAGATCTCGTGTTGCCTGTCACAATGCTGCTGACGAATAAAGCGCCTCAGCTGACAGTTCAGTCGCCTCCGAGCACATATGCCTGCTCTCCGGCGTCGGCCACGACCTACTGCATCCCATGGGTGATTGGCCAGGCACTGCCGACCCCGACCATTACGGCCATCTCGACGGACACACCGATTGCTTACTCCGCAACCACCGGCGGTCTTCTGGCGCCCTCGATTCCCGCAGCCCAGCAGAGCGGGTTGGCGTATAGTTTCGGCACGCCGATCAATGTATCGTTCAGCGCCCAGACTTTTGCGGCGGCACAGCCTGGGACCACGCTCACAGGGACTCTGACGCTGACGTGGGGCAGCCCTGTTTCCACTGTCGTCATTACTTTCCAGGTTGCCGTACAATCTCCGGGCGCGACGATTCTCTCGTACAGTCCATCCACACTGCCGGTGGAAAGCGCGGGGGGAACGCCATATACCGTAACGCTGAGCGGATCGGGCTTTGTGGTCAGTTCCGACCCGACACAGGCCACAAAGGTGGGAGTGGCAAGCACGCTGAATGCGCCGATGGTGCTCGACACGAATATCCACGTAGTCATCGTGAATCAGTCGAATATCACGCTGACGATCACCATACCGAGCGGCGCGGATGCCATTCCATTCGCGGGCGGCACCTTTAATATCGGAGTGTGCAATCCGGTAGGTGGGACCTGCAGCTACCCAACGAGCATGGCCCCTATAGTCATCGGGAACAACCCGATTATTCAGGCCGTCACGAGTTCTTCCGCGCTGCTGCAGAACTCCACGGTGTCGATTGCGCCCTACGATATGATCAGCATCTTCGGGACGAACTTCTGCCCGAACTGCACCAGTACGCAGGTGCTGACGGGGTCGCCGGATCCGGTATCGCTCACCTATCCGACGAAACTTCAGTTCAATTCCACAACGAACTATCTCAGCGTTACGTTCCAGGCCCACAGCGGGTCCATCACCGGCCTGCCGGTGGATGCACCAGTTCTGTTCGCGACGAATAGCCAGATCAACCTGATGGTGCCGAGTGTGGTTCCGACGGGCTCGGGCAACATCGATATCGTTGTGAACTATGGACCGGTCGGTTCGCCTCGAATCAGCGCGCCCTACAACGTGAGCATCGTCGACTCGGACCCGGGCATCTTCACTATCGGCGCCGACGGCCAGGGAAGTGGCGCGGCTCTCGATTTGAACTACAATCTGATCGGCGCGCCCAATCCGGCGGGACTCCGAACCGGCGCCGGCAACTCCGACAGCATATCGCTCTACGTGACCGGCCTCGGTACTCCGGACGGCACGGCGGCGAATGCCGGCGGTGGCACGAACGCATGGTCAACCGACTGCGTCTCGCTCGGCAACTACCTGACAGCGTTCAACAACGCGCAAACGGGAACCGCTCTGACATCACTCGACGGCACTCTCATCGTGCCGAACGTGATCGATTCCACCCGTCTGGTTCCGTGCCTCGTTTCCGCCGACATCACCCACCTTTATGTAGGTGGCGTGGATGTGGCTTCCGGGCTGGAGTATGCGGGCTGGGTGCCGGGCACAATCGCCGGACTCTACCAGATCAACATCAAGCTGCCGGACAACATCAGTGGTGCATTCACAACCATGGCCGGTCTGACCAGCCAGAGCGTGGTGCAGCCGGTGCAGCTTCCGGTCCAGATTGTGACGGTGAGCGGACACAGCCAGGCTGGCGTGAGTCTTTGGGTGGCGCCGCGGCTCATCATGGTCGGACCGACCAGCGGAACCGGATCGGCCGCTAATACAGTTGGCGGAACGGTCGGTGTCGCGCTGATCGCCGGCTCGACAAATCAGGTACAAGCTTCGGGCGGCACGGGCACCATCACGTATGCCGTCACTTCCGGCCTGTTGCCCTCCGGGCTCTCGCTGAATGCCGCTACCGGGCAGATCAGCGGTGTGCCGGCAGCCAACACCAACGGATCGTACACGGTCACTGTGACCGCAACCGATTCGGCTCCGATTCCGGTGACCGGAGCCAGCACGTTTGTCGTCACGATTGCACAGGGCCTGTTCATGTCGAACACCACACCGACGCAATCGACATTCGCCACCGCGAATGCCGGCGTCAGCACGGTGACGGCGAGCGGCGGCGTGTCATCTTACCAGTACACGATGGCCATAACCGGGCACACGCTGCCCACGGGACTCACGATCAACGCGTCTACCGGTGTTATTTCTACAACGGTTGCCACTCCGGCGGCTTCTTACCTCGTGAAAGTCTCGGCTACGGATTCCACCACTGGCACGCCATTGACGGGATCGATCACATTCACGGTCGTAGTGCATGACCTCCTGGCTGCGACCACGCCAACGCTGTTCAGCGTGGGCGGCAGTACCGCACCCGGCGCTTACAACACAATGGTCACCACCGGCGGCTCGGGTACTTACACCTACGCCCTCGACGTGGCAAGTCAGGCATTCGTCAACGCCAACTCGAGCTGGCTGAGTTTCAGCAGCTCCACGGGAGTGCTCACGATAGGGGCCGGTTACGTTCAGACCAGCTCCTTCACAGTGACGGTGACGGCAACCGATTCCGCAACGCCCGCCAATGGCAGCGCGGCAGGCACCGGATCGACTACGTTCCCGTTCGTGATTGGCGCATAGCAACAAAACGGCGTAGCACTAAAACCGGCGGCGGGAGTAAAAGACTCTCGCCGCCGGTTTCCGTATGTGTGGCTGAAACCACAATTTGCCCGTTATACAATAAAAGGGTTCGATTTTGCAGGTTGGCATGTCACCTGCAAATTTGCGGACGGTCCCCAACCATGTTTTCGCCCTCCATTCCCGCGTTGTTATTAGTCGTTTCCACATTGACGAAGATCTCGCGCGGCATGTTCGACGACACTTTTGCCGGCATCCACCAGCTGGCGTGGTTCGACTGGGCTATTCTGATCCCGTATTTTGGCATTCTGGGCATCCTTTCGCTCTACGGGATGCATCGTTTCGATACGATTCACACGTATTTCAAGCACCGCAAAAAAGCCACCGGCGAACCAGCCCGCAAGTTCGACCAACTGCCCAAAGTTACGATCCAGCTCCCGCTTTACAACGAACGCTATGTTCTGGAGCGGCTGATTGACGAAGTGGTCAAGGTGGAATATCCGCGGGAACTCCTGCAAATCCAGGTTCTGGATGATTCCACGGATGACACGCACGCTTTTGCGGAAGCTCTCTGCGAACGCTACCTGAATATCGGTCACCCGATTCAATACCTGCACCGCACTAATCGCGAAGGATTTAAAGCGGGCGCGCTGCAGGAAGGCCTGAAGAGCGCCACCGGTGAATTCGTGGCTGTGTTCGACGCCGATTTCATACCGCCAACCGATTTCCTGCTGCGCACCATTCATCATTTTGCGGATCCGAAAGTAGGAGTAGTCCAGACCCGCTGGAGCTACCTCAATAAGGGCTTCAATTTTCTGACCGAGGTAGAGGCCATTCTGCTGGACGGCCATTTCATCCTGGAACATGGAGCGAGATCGCGCGCCGGTTATTTCTTTAATTTCAATGGCACGGCCGGAATTCTGCGGCGGACAATGATCGACGATGCCGGCGGTTGGCAGCACGATACGCTCACCGAAGATTCCGATCTCAGCTATCGGGCGCAGTTGAAGGGCTGGAAATTCGTCTATCTGCCGGATCTGGATTGCCCCTCCGAGTTGCCGGTGGAAATGCACGGCTTCCAGGTACAGCAGTTCCGCTGGGCCAAAGGGCTGACGCAGTGCGCGAAAAAGCTGCTGCCGGGCATCGTGAAATCGGACATCCCGTTCCGGGTGAAGGCGGAAGCCTTCATGCACCTGACGCCGAATCTTTCTTATCCGCTGATGATTATCATTTCCGCGCTGATGTTGCCGGTCATGATCGTGCGCTTCTATATGGGCGTATGGCAGATGATGCTGCTGGATTTCCCTCTCATCGTGGCGTCATTCTGGTCGATCTCCGCGTTTTACGTGATCGCCCAGCGTGAACTGCATCCGAAATCCTGGAAGCGGACTTTCCTGTTCCTGCCGATGCTGATGGCGGTTGGGGTCGGCCTGACGCTGATTAATACGCGGGCTGTGCTCGAAGCGCTGTTCGGCGTCCAGAGCGGGTTTGTGCGGACTCCGAAATATGCCATCGAGGGCAATCAACAAAAACGTCTGGCGGTGAAGAAGTACAAGAGCCGCAGCGGTTGGCTTCCTTATTTCGAATTGGCCGTCGGGACGTACTTCCTTTATATGTGCGTATTTGCCATCCAGACGTACAATTTCCCGTCGCTGCCATTCCTTTCACTTTTTGTGGGTGGTTACTACTGGGCGGGTTTCGGCACCCTCTATCAGGAACATCAGGACCGCATGCGCTACAACCGCCAGCACAAACTGGCATTTGAAGCCGCCGGATAACTTCCCCCGCTGGTTCAATCTTGGACAATCCTATCCTTACCCCGGCTATGATCCGCGAAGCCGCGGAGCGCATTCGCCCTCTTGCGCGGCGTACCCCGGTGATGACCTCCCGAAGCCTGGACGAACGCGCCGGAGCCAGCATTTTCCTGAAATGCGAAAACTTTCAGCGCGGTGGCGCCTTCAAGATTCGCGGGGCCGCAAATCTGATTCTGTCGCTCACTCCCGATGAACTGAAGCGAGGGATTGTGGCGTTCTCTTCGGGAAATCACGCGCAGGGTGTGGCGCTGGCGGCCAAATACGTCGGCGCGGCCGCCACCATTGTGATGCCGGAAGACGCACCGAAGTCGAAGATGGATCCGACGCGCGCGCTGGGGGCCCGCATCGTGACGTACAACCGGCTTCGCGAAGACAGGGAGAAGCTCGCCGCCGCCGTTTTAGCCGAAACAGGCGGAGTGCTCGTGCCCCCCTATGACCACCCGATGATCATGGCCGGCCAGGGCACTGTGGCGCTCGAATTACTGGAAGAAGTACCCGATCTGGACGCGCTTCTGATCTGCGTTGGAGGGGGCGGTATGGCCTCGGGCTGTTCCACCATCGCTCTGGACCTCCGGCCGGGAATTCGAAATTTCGGTGTAGAGCCGGAGCTGGGCAACGATGTCTGGCTGTCCTTTCAGAAGGGTGAGCGGGTCACCATCCCGCCGCCGGAAACGATTGCCGACGGGTTGCGGACGCCGTCGCCGGGCAAACTGACCTTCCCCATTATGCGTCGCAATCTCGAAAGTATCCTGCTGGTCAGTGAGGATGAAATCCGGGCCGCGGTGCTGTTCCTCATGGAGCGGGTGAAGATCGTGGTGGAACCGAGCGGGGCTGTGGGCGTTGCCGCCGCTTTATTTGGTAAGATTCCGAACGGCCTGGGGCGCGTGGGAGTCATTATCTCGGGCGGAAACCTGGATCGTTCATTACTGAAGAGCATCTAATTACCTGAAAGCTCATTTTCCGACCAGGCAGGAAGCTCTTTCAGACCGCCTGTAACGGGTTGATAAACTGGAGGTGTCTCCCCGACCATGTTTGCCGCACCGACACTTTCTGAGGAAATCCTCGACCTGAAGCGACAGCGCCGCGCCATCCTGCTCGCGCACCATTATCAGGAGCCCGAGATTCAGGAGATTGCCGACGTCGTGGGCGACAGCCTGGAACTGGCGCGCAAAGCGCTCCAGTATGAGGGCGACGTGATCGCTTTCTGCGGTGTCTGGTTCATGGCCGAGACGGCCAAGGTACTGAATCCCACCCGGATCGTGGTCGCTCCGGATCGGGAGGCGGGCTGCAGCCTGGTCGATAGCTGTAAGGCGGAGGACGTCCGCGAATACCGCCGCCGCAATCCGGATCACGTGGTGGTCAGCTATATCAACACCTCCGTGGAAGTGAAAGCGGAGAGCGACATTCTCTGCACCTCGCGAAACGCGGTGAAGATTGTAAACTCCATTCCCGCGGATAAGAGGGTTCTTTTTCTGCCGGACCGGAATCTGGGTGCCTGGGTGCAGCGCGAAACCGGGCGTCAGAACATGAAGATCTGGCAGGGCTCCTGCATCGTGCACAACACGTTCCCCTCGCGGCGTTTGCTCGAGGCCAAAAAGGCCTATCCGGGCGCAATCGTAGTAGCGCATCCCGAATGCCCGGAAGCGGTTTTGCGCCACGCGGATTTTATCGGATCGACCTCCGCGATCATCGAG
>JAICJH010000126.1 GCA_025928545.1 Bryobacteraceae bacterium
GATCGGAGTCGGTGTCCTGTCACTCCTCGCTTTGGCAATGTATGCCCAGCAGCCGGCGCCGCCTGTGGACGCGGCGGCCCGTGGCGCATCGGGCGGCGCAGGAAGAGCTGGCGGTGGCCGCGGCCCGGCTCTGCGCTCACCGGAAATCGCAAACGATAACAACGTCACATTCGGCCTGCGCGCGCCGCAGGCAACCACGGTCGTGCTCAATGGACTAAGTCGGCGAGCATAGGCTTTCAAGTTACGCATGTGGAGAGATGTAATCGCGATGATGCCGCAATGGAAACATCGACGCTCGCTCCGATGGCTCGCGCACATCAAGAACTATCATCGAATCCGGTTCCGTCCTCCGCTGGCGCTCCGGGCGGCGAATATCAACGCCCCGGCCACACTATTCATCGAAGTGAGGTAAAATGACCGCACCCTGCACGTAAGGGTAACTTGAATCGCGTAAGCGGACTCTGCAATGTGTCCGTCTTTCGCTGGGGGGGATATATGTCGGGATTCAACCGTTTACGGTTTTCGTATCGTTCATTGCCATGGCTCGCAGTACTTTGTGGACCGGCACTTTGGGGACAGTCCCAGGCGAAGATCGATTTCGCAAGGGACGTGCAGCCGATCTTCCGCCAGAACTGCGTTCCGTGTCACGGGCCGGCGCAGCAAAACAGCGGCATGCGCCTCGACCGCAGGAGCGTCGTGTTCGGCCGTCGCGGCATCGTACCAGGCAGCAGCGTCAACAGCTTTCTGTTTCATCGAATATCGGGCAACGAATACGGCATGCAGATGCCACCCACGGGCGCTCTTCGGCCTGAACAGATAGACACCATCCGAAAATGGATAGATCAGGGCGCTGAATGGCCGGATTCATTGGCCAACGATGTCGATCTCCCGCCCGCCAACCCCAAGGCGACCGCCATGGTGACTGCGCTGCACTCGGGAGATCTTCCGGCGTTCCAGAAGCTTGTCGGCGAAGATCCCGGTCTCCTGAACGCACGCGGGCCGGAGGGCTCCACACCCTTCATGTACGCCGTGCTCTACGCCGGCGTGCCGACTCTCGAACAGCTTCTTAAAAAAGGTGCGGACGTCAACAAACGAAACGATGCCGGCGCAACAGCTCTGATGTGGGCGGCAGTGGACCCGCGGAAGACCCGGCTGCTCGTAACTCATGGCGCTGACGTCAACGCGCGTTCGAGCGACATGCGCACGCCACTAATGATTGCGGCGCGTCGTCCCGGCAATGACGCCACTGTTCAATTCCTTCTCGGGCACGGCTCGAATCCCAATCCCAACCAGAACCCCACGGCCGAATCGTCTCCTTTGATTGAAGCAGCCACGGGAGGCAATGCTGCCAGCGTGCAGGCGCTGCTCGACAAAGGCGCCGACTTCAAACGCGCGGGCGAACTGGCTCTCGAACTAGCCTATGCGGTCCGCTGCACGAAATGCGCCGCCGCGATCCTCGCCAAAGGCCTGAGCAAAGAAGATTACTCCGTCGCCCTCGTTGACACCACGGTCCTGGGCGACGTAAATATTGCCCGCGAACTGCTGGCGCGCGGCGCGGACGTCAATATCTTCGATCCGCTGGGCCGCACGCCACTCATGTATGCGGTCGCATCCGACCTTCTGCCACTCGAAGAAGTGAAACTCCTGATCGAACGCGGCGCGGATGTAAATGCCACGGACAGACATAAAGTCAGCGGCGATGCCGGACTTTCGGTTCTCGATATCGCCAGACTACACGGCGAAACCCCCATCGTGCAACTCCTGCTGAAGTCCGGAGCGAAGGGTACGAACTCCGCTCCTCCCGTTCTCAAAGTTCGGCGCGACAACTCGGTGCAGAACGCGATTCAGGCCAGTCTTCCGCTCATCCAGAAGGCGGATGCCAGCTTCGTCCCCAAAGCCGCGTGCGTTTCCTGTCACAACAATAGCTATGCGGCCATGGCTTTAGGGGCTGCGCGCAAGAGCGGCTATAAGGTGGATGAACCCACGGCTGGCCGGCAGGTCGAAGCCAATATCTTCGGCCTCGTCAAATTGCGCGACTACCTGCACCAGGGCTTTTTCACTCCCGTTGGTGACGTGTTCGGCCAGTTCGTTGTCAGCAACATTCTGATCGGGCTCGCCGCCGAGCATTACAAACCGGATCTCAACACCGACACTGCGGCAATGTATCTGAAATCGCACCAGTCTCCCGACGGACAGTGGACGTATCCGGTCGCCGACACCCGGCCGCCCATCTGTGCGGATTACATCGGACAGACCACGCTCTCCATGCGTGCGTTGCAACTCTACGCCCCTGCATCGGACAAACCTGCCTACGAGCGCGCGGTTCAACTCGCGGCGGGATGGCTTGAGAAGGCGCAGTCCGTCACGAATGAAGACCGCAGTTATCGTTTGCTGGGATTGGCTTGGGCTCGTAAGGATAAATCGGCAACCGACAAAGCCATGAAAGAAGTTCTTGCAAAACAGCGGCCGGACGGCGGCTGGTCGGATCTCGATTCGATGGAGAGCACTGCCTTCGCTACCGGGAAATCATTGTATGCGCTTCAGACCGCGGGTCTGCCGGCCACGGATGCCGCTTATCGGCGCGCCGTCGCGTTCCTGCTGAACTCACAACTGGAAGATGGCTCCTGGTACGTGAAGTCGCGCGCCATGGCCTTCCAGCCGTACTTCGACTCCGGCTTCCCCCACGATTTCAATCAGTGGATTTCCGCCGCGGGCACCAGTTGGGCAACCATGGCCCTGTCACAATCGCTGCCGAACCGCAACTGAAAGGAGCGGCACTCCAAAGCTCAATTCTCCGCCGGGACCAGATCGGCGTGGTCGATCACAATAACATCCACCGGAATGCTTTTCGTCTTCTGCAGTTTGACCCCAGCTGATTGGAAAGCGCTTGAAACAGCGTCTCCCCGCCCAGCGCAAGATCCTCGGCGTCGGCGGCAGCCGGCGCGGCGCTCATGCTCGCAGTGGCGAATCTCAGATGGAGATGGTCGTGAACTGATCCGTCAGCAGCGTTCGCCACTGGAAGAAGACAACCGAAAGGGCAAGCAGCGCGAGGTATTTCGCGTCCGTGCGGGTCATGTGGGGGGCTTTGGCGCCAGGGTCGTTAATGTGAATTATCCTCTATAGCCAGCCGAAAAACTTATTGAAGCGAAAAGCCCGCTGCCAATTATGTACGTCCATCATAACCTTGGTGGTCGCCAGGCCCTGTGGGCTGGCTTTTTCGCGGATAAGCCAGAAGGCCAACAGCGAATTTGTAGTTTTTGGAGTTCCACTCACATACGGAAAATCACAGCTGAATCTTCTGGGGCTCGGAGCGGGACTTGGCGGATTGTGGCTGCTGCGGCGACGTTTTGTGGCATAGGCTTCAGTTGCGTGTGGCTTCATGATGTGCCCATCGAAGCGAAGCTCTGCCCGCAAGGCCGCGGGGAAAGCAACTCGATAGCTACTACCGATAAAAGTACTTACCAGCCTCATATTCACCTGAACAGTAACTCAGTGCAGGAGACAGAACCTCTTCGGGGCTCGTAAAAACTCGGCGACCTTCATCGGAACCGCAAAGCGCAAGGTGAAACTCCGCCGGATCCAAGGGAAGAACGAGTACCCAGTGGGGCGAACCCGGGCACCAGTGCGTTGCGCCGTGTGATTTCAAGTGCTAATGTCGCAGTATGTCATGGGTGACGAGGAAGGCACTTGTCTCAATCGGACTGTTAGCCACTGGTGTTCCGTTAACCGCAATTGGGTTGGGCGGCTCAGGTTTGTTCATTCTTTCGGACGGGTGGACCCTGGCGCGCCGGTGCTTTTTCCTTATTTTTACCCTTCGGATGACCTATTATGGCCTCCGCGCGTTGTACGCATTTTTCAGGTTGAGATGTCGGTGAGCGGTTGGCCTCGCCATCCTGTGCGCCGGGGTGGCGCATCGAAGATAAAATAAGGTCTATGTGCCGAGCAGCCGTGTTCATCCTGTTTACGACGGCGTTGCCAGCCCAAACGCCCGCCCCAATTCCGGCCAATCTCCGGTTTGAAGTCGCGTCATTAAAGCCGAGCGACGGCACCGCACAGGTTAGCGGAATCCGGCCCTCGCCAGGCGGTGAGCGCTATGAGGCGCGTAACTGCACGATCCAGTTGATGATTCAGGTGGCGTATCGCGTCAAAGCGGAGCAGATTGTGGGTGGCCCGGCATGGCTGGCAAACGACGGCTTCGACATGGACGCGAAGGCGGAGAAGCCTTCCAGCAGCGACGAACTCCACGTGATGCTGATGAACATGCTTGCCGATCGATTGGGGTTGAAGTTTCATCGCGAAAAGCGGGAGATGTCCATCTATGCCCTTAGCGCGGCCGGGCCGGCGACGAAGCTCAAGGCCCATGAGGCGGCAAACGGCGGCGATCCGTGGATCGACCAGACAGAAGCGCCGTTTCTGCACGTGAAGATGAAGGCGACGTACGCACCCATGGATTACTTCGCATTTCGTTTGTCTCAGCTCATGGATCGGCCGGTGGTCGATCTGACGAATCTGCCTGGCGGATACGATTTCGATCTGGAATTCACGCGGGATCTGCCGCCGGGGTTTCCCCAGGGCGGAAAGATCAACGGAGAGGAGCCTGACACATCCGGGCCTACCGTTTTCGCCGCGGTCGAAAAGCAATTAGGCCTGCGGCTGAAGGCGCAAAAGGGTCCCGCTGACGTAATTGTCATCGACCACGCGGAACGGCCGACTGAGAACTGAATAGCCTCTCGACGAATCCCTGACGACGCCGCGAATACATCCGTCAGCGCCTAAGGCGCCACCCAGACCGTATACGTGAGGGTTTCGATTTTGTCTCGCGTCCGGGCGTAACGGGCCGCTATTTCCCAGCATCCCGACGTCGGGATCGACAAACTCGTAATCATGAAACCAGGATCATCAGGTTTGCGTGGCGGAGGGCCGTCACGGTAAAGGAACGACGGCCCGGCCGAATTCACCCGATTCGACCAGACCAGAGGCGCCGGACTATCCAGCCGCCTCGCCACCACAGCAAGCGGAGGTTCGCCCTCTTTGTAAGGAGAGAAGCCCTCGCTGAAATACGGGAGCTTCCGGCCCGAAAAGCCGAGCTTCCAATGCGTCGTCACAAAAGCCCAAAGCTGAGGCGTTCCCACGCGACCCGGCTCGCTTCCGTCCGGAGCCCTGGTGACTGGACAAGCGGCTTCGCCAACCGCATCCGATGCCGACAAAGAGACTGCTCCGAGTAAGAATGATGCGATCAGCAATCTGGACATGTGCGGTTTTCTCCTGTGGAAGATGCCGCACCCCGGCCAGGGGAGCGTGAAACGCCGGCGAATCGTAAGGCCCCGCGTAGAGTCAACCCATATGCCGCTGCGACAATGCCTCGCAGCGTAATGTTGGCGGCGGTGAGAACGCCTTTTTTTAGCGTGGGTGCCAATACCACCCAGGCGGAGTCAGCGCTTTTTCTGATCGCAACCGCATCGAACGTGGGAGGTTCCAAGTCCGCCCCATGAAGATCACTATGAAGCAAGAACAACGTAATCGCAATAGCAGCCACAGCTCTAACCGACATTTAAATTGGCCTCCGCACCGCACATTCCCGGTCAAACCGAAGTTAAAAACAGCTTGGTCCCTGCATACAATGATGCCGTGGGACATCAAATCGTTTAGAAGAGATTTCACGCAACGCTGGCACTTTGGTCCCGTCTACGATTCGGAAGCAGACGCCCGAAGAGACGCGCGCGAGCACGAGTTCTCCCAA
>JAICJH010000060.1 GCA_025928545.1 Bryobacteraceae bacterium
GACGTCCCGACCACATTCACAATCGGGCTAAGGCTCCAAACGATGATCGGCCTCTTTCCGCTCCCGGCATCCAGCAGATTACTCCTACTTGAACCCGTTTTCATCCCCCGTTGCGCCAAAACCGGCATGACCATTCACAACGAAATCATCCAAATCGACACAATCTTTTCAACACCTTACAGAAAAACCCGCAAAACGCCGTTCCGCGATGTGGTTTTCTCAGGATGGGAGAAGTGTTATTGCCTCCCAGCGACGAAAGGCACATAGGAAGACAATATGGCAACAGCGGCACAGATCACAGCAAACATCGAAAACGCGCAATTGAGTACCGGCCCCCGCACCGAGGCTGGCAAGGCGAGCTCTTCGAAGAACTCCATCACCCTCGGTCTCTTCTCCGGCGACTTTATCCGACCCGGCGAAGAGCCCGCTTACTTTACTCTCACCACCGCCCTCAACCGGGAACTCAACCCTCAGGGCGTTCTCGAAACCACGCTGGTGGAGGAAATCCAGCGCGCCACCTGGCGGCTCCGGCGCTGCGGTGAAGTGGAAGCGAACCTCGTCCGCCGCCTCACAGACGGTGACAACTACATTCTCGATCCCATGGAAGGCTCCAGCCGATCGGCCGAGGAAATTCAGCGCTCCGTGGACCGCGCCCGTTCACAGGCCCATCGTCTGCTCCACAAATGCACCGCCGAACTCCGCAAACTCCAGACGGAACGATGTCAAACGGCCGCAAAACCTGCCGAAATACCGGTTGCACAGCGAACCCAATCCGAACCACTCGGAATCGCGCGAAACGCCCCCTGTCCCTGCGGCTCGGGCGAAAAACACAAGCGTTGCTGCGGCAGGAATGCGCCGCCCCTGGTCCGGGCAGCGTAATTCTCGGGCTATTGGGGCAAATCGGCGTGACTCTGTGGATGACTACTCAACCGCTACGCCACAACTGCGCTTGGAACCGGCCGGCCATGCACCAATTGCAAAAATTCCAGCCCCGCGCGCGTCAGCTTTTTCTTCTTCCGGTGGATAACCCCGGTGGGCCGCACCAGCTCCGGCGCGTCCAGCGGAATCGACACCAGCCTGTGCTGTTCCACTTCCGCGGCCATCGTCCGCTCCGGCAAAATACTGATCCCGGAACCGAGCGCCACCGCCTCCTTAATCGACTGGATATTGTCGAACTGCATCGTGATCGCCACTTCGATCTGGTTTTCCCGGAAAAACCGGTCCAGTTCGCGCTGAATGATCACTTCCTCATCAAACGCGATGAAGTTTTGTTGATTCAGTTCCTCCGGCTGCAGCAAAGTGCGCCCGGCAAACGGATGCGACGGATATGCCGCCACCGTCATCCGTTCTTCCCGCCACGGAATAATCGTCAGATCGCGATTCCCTTCCGGATAGCTGATGAACCCGATATCGGCCTGATCGCCCAGCACCGCTTCATAAACCTTATTAGGACGAAGATACTCGACATGCAGCTGAACATCCGGACACACCCGCGCGAACTCTTCCCGTAGCCGCGGCATCTCCGTCAACCCGATCGAATAGATCGAGGCCACCCGGAAAGTACCCTCGATTGCGCCTTTCAGATCCGCCATCGATGCCGAGAAATCCTCCGCGCGCCGCAAAACGTCACGGCAAAGGTCCGCATAGAGCTTGCCAGCCGGCGTGAGCCCCAGAGGGCGCGTGGTGCGGTCCAGCAACTCGACCCCCATCTTGCTCTCAAGTTGTTGAATATGTTGAGTTGCAGCCGACTGGCTGATGCCATTGAGTTGCGCGGCGCGGCTCAGGCTCCGCAGATGCGCGACGTCGCGGAACAGCTTGCATTCCTCAAAGATCACCACCTCAGTATCATAAGTATTCGTGATAATGTCAAGTATGTAAATTTCGATTGCGTTATAGTTTGGAATCCTGCTAATATTGGGTACTACCATGTTCGTAGTGTCAGGTTTGGTTATATCGGTTGTGTCCTGATTGGCGGTTTTCGCCATTCGCAAGCGCCGGAATCTTTCCCGGACAGCGTAAAGCCGGCAGTCGCAGTGAGCCTCAAAGAGAGCAAGTCATGAGTCAACCCATTTCCTCCAGCGGTCGAGTTGTATCCGGACTTCCGGAACCTCAGGGCCTTTACCACCCGAACCAGGAACACGATGCCTGCGGGATTGGTTTTGTGGCCAGTGTCAAAGGCGAAAAGTCGCACGACATCATCGAAAAAGGCATTCAGATCCTGATCAATCTGACACATCGCGGCGCCTGCGGCTGCGACTCGGAAACAGGCGATGGCGCAGGTCTGCTGATCCAGATTCCTCACAAATTCTTCGCCCGCGAAACGGCGAAACTCGGCTTTACTCTCCCCGCTGCCGGCGAATATGGCGTTGGCATGGTCTTTCTGCCGGTCGAACCGCATGAACGCCTCGAAGCGGAAGGCATTCTCGAACGCATCGTCCGCGAAGAAGGCCTTACTGTCCTCGGCTGGCGCGATACCCCGATCAACATCAATTCCATCGGCCGCGTCGCCCGCGTGTCCCAGCCCTATATCGAACAGATTTTCGTCGGCCACGAAGAAGACCTGACCCCCGATGAACTCGAGCGCAAGCTCTATATAATCCGCAAACGTGCTGAAATCGAAGTTCCGGATTCGGAAGGCGTCGCCTCGAAGAGCATGTTCTATCTGCCCTCGCTCTCCTCGCGAACTATTGTTTATAAAGGTCTCCTGCTGGCTCCGCAGATCGCAAAGTTCTATCCGGAACTTTCCGATCCCGAACTGATGAGCGCGCTCTGCCTCGTCCACCAGCGTTTTTCCACCAACACGTTTCCCACCTGGCAACTGGCGCATCCGTTTCGCATGGTCGCCCACAACGGCGAAATCAACACCATGCGCGGCAACGTGAACTGGATGCACGCCCGCCAGTCGATCCTCGAATCGCCTCTGTTTGGCGACGACATCAAGAAGCTCTTCCCCATCATCCAGCCCGGCGGCAGCGATTCCGCCGCGTTCGATAACGCTCTCGAACTGCTCGTGCAGTCCGGCCGCTCGCTTCCCCACGCCATGGCGATGCTCATTCCCGAAGCCTGGGACGGCAATCCGCACATGGACGACAGCAAAAAGGCCTTCTACGAATATCACTGCTCGCTGATGGAGCCGTGGGATGGCCCGGCCGCGATCACCTTCACCGATGGACGCGTCATTGGCGCCACGCTCGATCGCAACGGTCTGCGTCCCGCCCGCTACGTCGTCACCCACGATGGCCTCGCCGTGCTTGCATCCGAAACAGGCGTCCTGCCCATCAGACCGGAAGACGTCAAGTTCAAAGGCCGGCTCCAGCCCGGCAAGATGTTCCTGATCGATCTCGAACAGGGCCGCATCGTTTCCGACAAGGAGATTAAGGACCAACTGGCCAACCGGCAGCCCTATTCACAGTGGCTGAAGGAAAACCAGATTACCCTCGACACGCTGCCCGAACCCGTGCGCGTCCATGGCATGGAACACGCCACCATCGTCCAGCGCCAGCGCGCCTTCGGTTACACCGACGAAGATCTGCGCTTCCTCATGACGCCTATGGCTACCGCGGGCGAAGAGCCCATTGGCTCCATGGGCACCGACACGCCTCTGGCCTGTCTCTCGGACAAACCGCAGCCACTGTTCAATTACTTCAAACAGTTGTTCGCACAGGTCACGAACCCGCCCATCGATCCCATCCGCGAAGAGATGGTCATGTCGATGGTCAGCTACATCGGCACCGAACGCAACATTCTGGCGGAGACGCCGCGCCACTGCCACACCCTGAAATTACCGCATCCCATCATCACCAACCGGGATCTGGAGAAACTGCGCCGCGTTGCGGTTGGCGACTTCCTCGCCATGACGCTGCCCACCATGTTCCAGATAGCCGATGGCGAAACCGGTCTGCGCCGGGCGCTCGATGCCCTGTGCCGCCGCGCTTCCCTCGCCATTCAGTCCGGCTACACAATCATCATTCTTTCCGATCGCGGTATCGATCCCGACTGGGCTCCCATCCCGAGCCTGCTTGCCCTTACCGCCGTCCACAATCACCTGATTCGGGAAGGTTCGCGCACCCAGGTCGCTCTGATTCTGGAATCCGGCGAACCTCGCGAAGTCATGCACTACGCGCTCCTCATTGGCTACGGCGCCAGTGCGGTGAATCCGTATCTTGCCATCGAAAGTCTGGAAGACATGTCCAGGCGCGGCTGGCTGGCCGAAGGCATCACCACCGAAAAGGCCATCTACCACTACATCAAGTCCATCAACAAGGGCCTGCTCAAGGTCTTCTCGAAAATGGGTATCTCCACCCTGCAAAGCTATCGCGGCGCGCAGGTCTTCGAAGCCATCGGTCTCAACAAGAAGCTGGTGGACGAGTACTTCACCGGCACTGCCTCCCGCATTGAAGGCGTCGGGCTGGACGTTCTGTCGCGCGAAGCCATCATGAAGCACCACGCGGCGTTCCATCCCCTCGAATCCGATACGGAACTCCCGGTTGGCGGCAGCTATGCCTGGCGGCAGCGCGGCGAGTACCACATGCTGAATCCGCAAACGATCGCCAAAATGCAGCACGCGATCAAGACCAACAATTTTGCGACGTTCAAAGAGTACACGGATCTGATGGATGAACAGAGCCGCCACCTCTGCACCCTGCGCGGGCTGTTCCGCTTCAAAAAGAGCAAGGCCGTGCCGATTGAAGATGTGGAACCCGCCAGCGAAATCGTACACCGTTTCGCCACGGGCGCGATGTCGTTCGGCTCCATCTCGAAGGAAGCTCACGAAACTCTCGCCATCGCGATGAATCGCATCGGCGGGCGCTCCAACACCGGCGAAGGTGGTGAAGACGAAGAGCGCTTCACCCCCGATGCCAACGGCGAGTCCCGCCGCAGTTCCATCAAGCAGGTGGCTTCCGGTCGCTTCGGTGTCACGGCCAATTATCTGGTCAATGCCGACGAACTCCAGATCAAGATGGCGCAGGGCGCCAAGCCCGGCGAAGGCGGCCAGCTTCCCGGTCACAAGATTGACGAAGTCATCGCGAAAGTGCGCCACTCCATACCCGGAGTTGGCCTGGTTTCGCCGCCGCCGCACCATGATATTTACTCCATCGAAGATCTTGCGCAGCTGATCTTCGATCTCAAGAACGCCAATCCCAAAGCCCGCATCTCGGTCAAACTGGTCGCTGAAGTTGGCGTCGGCACCGTTGCCGCCGGCGTTGCCAAGGCCCATGCCGATGTCGTGCTCATCAGCGGTTACGATGGCGGCACCGGCGCTTCGCCGCTGACGTCGCTCAAGCATGCCGGCTCACCCTGGGAACTCGGTCTGGCCGAAACCCAGCAGGTGCTTGTGATGAACGATCTGCGCAGCCGCATTCGCGTCCAGACCGATGGCAAGCTCGCCACCGGCCGTGACGTCGCCATTGCCGCGCTGCTGGGAGCCGAAGAATTCGGCTTCTCTACCCTGCCGCTGGTCGCCCTCGGTTGCATCATGATGCGCAAGTGCCATCTGAATACTTGCCCGGTCGGAATTGCCACCCAGGATCCGAAACTGCGCGCCAAATTTCAGGGCCAGCCGGAAGACGTTATCAACTTCTTTTTCTTCATCGCCGAACAGGTTCGCCAGATCATGGCCCAACTTGGCTTCCGCAAAATGGACGAAATGATCGGCCGCGTCGATAAGCTCGACGCCCGCGCCGCCGTTGAACACTGGAAGGCCAGAGGGCTGGATTTCTCCAACATTCTCTACAATCCGCCCGCGCCCTCCAAGGTCGCGCGCCGCTGCACCACGAAGCAGGATCACGGCCTCGAAGAGGCTCTCGATTTCAAGCTGATCGACCTGATCCGCGATGCTCTCGAGAATAAAACTCCGACGGAAATCGTGCTCCCGATCCGGAACGTACATCGCACCGTGGGCGCGATGCTGTCGGGCGAAATCGCGCGCAAATACGGCTCCGCCGGTTTGCCCGATGGAACCATCCAGTGCAAATTCACCGGCTCCGCGGGCCAGAGTTTCGGTGCCTTTCTTGCCAAAGGCGTCTCGCTCGAACTGGAAGGCGATGCCAACGATTACGTCGGCAAGGGGCTGTCTGGCGGCAGAATTGTCGTCTATCCGTCACGCCACTCCACCTTCGTGCCGGAGGAAAATATCCTGATCGGCAACGTGGTTCTTTACGGCGCCACCAGCGGCGAAGCCTTCTTTAACGGAGTCGCCGGCGAACGCTTCGCGGTGCGGAACTCCGGGGCCACCGCCGTCGTGGAAGGTCTCGGCGATCACGGCTGCGAATACATGACCAACGGCCTGGTAGTGGTTCTCGGCAAAACCGGGCGCAACTTCGCCGCCGGTATGTCGGGCGGTCTGGCTTACGTGCTCGACGAAAGCGGTGACTTCTCGCATTACCGCTGCAACAAGGCCTCGGTCGAACTGGAACATGTGTTCGATCCCGAAGATCAGAACGTTTTGAAGACGCTCATTTACCAGCATCACGACGCGACGAAGAGCCCGCGCGCCCGCTGGATTCTCCAGAACTGGACCACCATGCTGCCGAAGTTCGTCAAAGTCTATCCGCATGAATACAAGAAAGTGATGCTGAAACGAGCGACTGAAAACGCCGCGGCGGCAGGTCTGACATCGTCGGCGGGCGGCCGCATTGGCTCGCTCTCCACCAGCACTCCCCTCCAGGTGATCAATGGGTAAACTAACCGGCTTCATGGAATACACGCGGGAGGTCCCCGGGCGTCGCCCGCCGACCGAGCGCATCAAGGACTGGTTCGAAATCTACCAGCCTTTCCCGGAAGAAAGCATCCGTAATCAGGGCGCGCGCTGCATGGATTGCGGCGTGCCCTTCTGCCATACCGGCTGCCCGGTCAACAACATCATTCCCGACTGGAACGACATGGTCTTCCGCGGACGCTGGCGCGAAGCCATCCGCGTGCTCCATTCCACGAATAACTTTCCGGAATTCACGGGCCGCATCTGCCCGGCGCCCTGCGAAGCCTCCTGCGTGCTCGCCATTAACGAGCCCGCCGTGACGATCAAGAACATCGAGAAAACAATCGTCGATCGAGCCTGGGAAGAAGGCTGGATCGTTCCCGAGCCTCCCGCGAAGAAGACGGGCAAACGCGTCGCGGTCGTCGGTTCCGGGCCAGCCGGTCTCGCCGCCGCCCAGCAACTCGCCCGAGCCGGACACGCTGTCACCGTTTTCGAAAAGGCCGACCGCATCGGCGGTCTGCTCCGGTACGGCATTCCCAACTTCAAGATGGAGAAGCACCTGATCGATCGCCGTATCGACCAGATGCGCAGCGAAGGTGTCGAGTTCGTCGTCAACGTCAACATCGGCGTGAACAAGAAGGCCAGCGATCTGCGCGACGATTTCCATGCCATCGTGCTGGCCGGTGGAGCCGAGCACGCCCGCGACCTCAAAGTTCCCGGCCGCGAACTCAACGGCATTCACTTCGCAATGGATTTCCTGCCGCAATCGAACAAGGTTTGCGAAGGCGATGCTGTTCCGGACCAGATCCTCGCAACCGGCAAACGAGTCGTCATCATCGGCGGCGGCGATACCGGAGCCGACTGTCTCGGCACCTCGCACCGGCAGGGGGCAGCGCACGTCACCCAGTTCGAACTGCTGCCCAAACCACCGGACGAGCGTTCACCCGAAACACCCTGGCCGATGTGGCCGATGCAGCTGCGCGTCGAAAGCTCCCATGAAGAGGGCGGGCTGCGCGACTGGAGCGTCAACACCGTAAAGTTCACGGGTGACGCGAACGGCAATGTGAAAAAACTGCACGGCGTCCGTGTGGGGCCTCCACCGAAATTCGAAGCCAAAAAAGGAACCGAGTTCGAGCTGGATGTCGATCTGGTTCTCCTCGCCATGGGCTTTACCGGCCCGGTGCGCACGGGAATGCTCGACGAGCTTGAGGTGGCAATCGACGGTCGAGGCAATGTAGTGGCCGATTCCAACTACATGACCTCCGTCCCCGGAGTCTTCGCCGCCGGCGACACCCGGCGGGGCCAGTCCCTGGTAGTGTGGGCAATAGCGGAAGGCCGCAAAGCAGCCCGCGGAGTTGACGAATTCCTGATGGGGACCTCAACTCTCCCGCAGTAGTCCGGTCGCCTTTTCAGGTAACCTTCAGCATCCAATGCTCCACTGGTAGACTGTGTCCCGGCAGTCCTGCCAGCTTACGATGAAGTACATGAATGCCAGCCTGCTTCTGGCCGTGTCGGCGTCCGTCCTGTTCGCCCAGACACCGGCTCCGCCTGGTCCGCTGACGATTGATCTCCCGCAGGCTCTGGCCCGCGCCCGCCAGTTCGGCGGTCAGGTCCAAAGCGCTAATCTTGCGCTCGCCCAGGCGGCTCAGGACCGAATCCAGGCTAAAGCCGCTACGCTCCCTCAGGCGTCCGCTGTCACCGAGTACCTGTATACCGAGGGCAACGGAACTCCCACGGGCGTCTTCGTTGCCAATAACGGAGTTCACGTCTACACCGGCCAGGGCGTCGTGCACCAGGACCTGATGCCGCTGATCCTGAACGGAGCCCAGCTCCGCGCGGCAGCGGCCGAAGCGGTCGCCCGGGCCAGAGTCGACGTTGCCGCCCGCGGCCTCAACGCGACCGTGATTCAGAATTATTACGCCATCGCGGACGCGCTCCGCAAGCTCGACAATGCCTCCCTCAGCATCACGGAAGCGACTCATTTTGTCGATCTCACCCGGCAACAGGAAGCGGGCGGCGAAGTCGCCCATGCCGATGTGGTCAAGGCCCAGACCCAACTCCAGCAGCGCCAGATCGAACTCACCGAAGCCCGTACTTCACTGGCCAAAGCGAAAATCGCGCTTGCGGTCCTGATTTTTCCCGATCCCCAAACCGACTTTTCGATCAAAGACGACCTCGATCAGACCGAGGCCATGCCCCAGCTTCCCGAGGCTCGCGCCCAGGCTGTCGCCGGCAATCCCGACGTCAAAGCCGCCAACGCGCTGGTCGATCTCGCCGGTTATGACATCAAGGTCGCCCGCTACGCCTATTTGCCGACCATCGGGCTCGACTTCCTTTATGGCCTGAATTCGAATGTGGTCGGCTGGCACGACAACGACGGCAACCGGAACATCGGCGCGGGTGCTCAAATCACCGTGAATGTCCCGGTGTGGAACTGGGGTGCGACGAAGAGCAGGGTGAAGCAGGCCGAACTCCGGCAGGATCAGGCGCGGCTGGATCTTTCCCTGGCCCAGCGACAGTTGCAGGCCTCGGTCGCAACCGCGCATGCCGAGGCCGACGGGGCACTCGCGCAGGTCAAACTTCTTCAGGATGGGATGACCTTCGCGGCGGAGAGTCTGCGGCTCACACTGCTTCGCTATCAGGCCGGCGAATCCACCGCCTTTGAAGTGGCCGACGCGCAAACAACGCTCAAACAGGCCCGCGACGCCTATGACGACGGCCTGGCGCGCTATCGGGTGGCCGTTGCAAACCTGCGCACACTGATGGGGACCTTATGAGAATTTCGGAATCGGCGTTTCACGGCATTTACGGGCGGGCATCGCTTTTCGCCGCGCTGGCCTTCCTCACCGCCTGCGGCGCAAAGAAGGAAGCGGAAGCACCCGAGGCGCCGACTCCCGTTCAGGTGGAAGCGGTACGCAAAGGCCCCATTGACCACGTCATCACGGCTGACGCGGTGCTGTTCCCGGTCAATCAGGCCAACATCACCTCCAAGATTAATGCGCCGGTCAGGCGCGTGCTGGTGAACCGGGGCGATCACGTCAAGGCGGGCCAGCTTCTCATCGAGCTGGAAACCTCGGACCTTGCGGCTCAGGCCAACGAAAGCAAGAGCCAGCTGGAACAGTCGCAGGCCGCTCTCCAGACGGTGACCGGGGCAACCGTCATCGAAGACAGAAACAAGGCCCAGACGGATGTCGAATCGGCGAAGCAGGTTCTCGACGCCGCTCAAAAGGTGTACGACAGCCGCGTCGCGCTGCAAAAGCAGGGTGCGCTGGCACAGCGGCAGGTGGACGATTCGAAGGTGGCAGTGGTGCAGGCTCAGGCCGCGTACAATACCGCAAAGCAGCATCTGGAAACCTTGACGAATGTCGGCCAGCGCGAACAGGTACGGGCCGCCGAAGCGCAGGTGGAAGCGGCGAAAGCGCATTACGAAAACTCCAGCGTGCAGGTTGGCTACGGGAAGATCACCAGCCCCATCTCCGGCGTGGTTTCCGATCGGCCGGTATATCCGGGGGAAATGCCGGCCAGCGGAACGCCGCTGATTTCCGTCGTCGACACCTCGAGTGTGGTGGCCCGGGCCAACGTTCCGGTGAAGGAAGCGGCCATCATTCAGGTGGGGAGACCCGCCACGATCACCGGCCCCGATGGCGATATTTCAGGCAAGGTGGTGGTGGTCAGTCCGGCAGTGAATCCGAACACGACCACGGTGGAAGTGTGGGTTCAGGCGCCCAACCCCGATGGCAAACTCAAGCCCGGCGGCACGGTCCACGTGGCTATCAAGGCCGAAACCCTCCAGGACGTGACGCTGGTTTCTTCGAGCGCCATTCTGAATTCCGATGAGGGCGGCCAAATCGTGATTGTAGTTACTCCGGATAATGTCGCCCACCAGCACAAGGTAAACATTGGCGTAAGACAGGGCATCAATGTGGAAATCATCAGCGGCGTCAACGAGGGCGACAAGGTTGTGACTGTCGGCGGACTCGGGCTGGACGATGGTTCGAAGGTAGTCATCAAAGAAGCTCCCGCGGAAGAAGACGAAGACGAGAAATGACGATGGACGCGCCAAATCCCGAGCCACCCATCGACGCATCCACCGAACACTGGACCGCGCGTTTTGCACGGCCCATCCTTTTCGTGATCATCACGCTGATCGGCATGGGCGCTTACCTCGCTTATTCGATTCCAGTCGCTGTCTTCCCGATGACGAATTTCCCGAAGATCGTGGTGGGCGTGGACAACGGCGTGGCGCCCATCGATCAGATGCAGGTCACGATCACGCGTCCCATCGAAGAAGCGATGAACAGCGTGCCCGGGCTTGAGACGGTTCGCTCCATTACCAGCCGCGGCTCGGCCGATATCAGCCTGTTCTTCAACTGGAACGTGGATATGTTCCAGACGCTGCAATACGTGAATGCGGCGATCGCGCGGGTGCAGCCCGAACTTCCGGCCACTGCGAAAATCACTGCCAACCGCATGACTTTTGCGGCAGTGAGCCCCATTCTCGGCTACAGCCTCACCTCCGATTCCGTGCCGCAGACGGATTTATGGGAACTGGCAACATACACGGTCAAGCCGCGTCTGAATCGCGTGGGCGGCGTTTCCATGGTCATCCTCCAGGGCGGCGAAACGCCCGAATTCCTGATTGAACCCGACCCCGCGAAATTGCTGGAGGCGCAGGTTACGGTCCAGGGCATTCTCGACGCCGTCAAGGAGAGCAACATGATCGATTCTCCCGGGCTGATGGAGAACAATCACACGCTCTCTCTGGCGCTGGTTTCGGGGCAGACCAAAACGCCGGATCAAATCGAGAACATTGTCCTGAAGAGTTCCCCGGCCGGCGTGCCCATTCGCGTGGGAGACGTTGCCACGGTGCGTCCGTCGGTGATGCCGAAGTACACGATCGTTACCGCCAACGGCAAACCGGCCGTGCTCCTCAATATCTTCCGCCAGCCCGACAGCAATACCGTTGCTGTCGCGGACGCCGTGGCGAAAGAACTGACCGAAATCAAAAAGATTCTGCCTCCTGGAGTGGCTCTTCAGCCTTATTACGATCAGTCCCTGCTGGTCAGCGCTTCCATCGCCAGCGTGCGCGATGCGATTTTGATCGGCCTGGTTCTCGCCGCCATCATCCTGGTGATCTTCCTGCGCGACTGGGGCAGTTCGATTGTCGCGGGCCTGGTTATTCCGGCAACAATCGCGATCACGCTCATCGTGCTCCGCATTCTGGGTGAGAGTTTCGATTTGATGACCCTTGGCGGGCTGGCTGCCGCTGTCGGGCTTGTGATCGACGATGCGATTGTCGTGGTGGAGAACATCGTCCTGCACCGCGATGCGGGGCAGTCGCGCGGGGAAGCGATCCGCAAGGCGCTGGAAGAAATTCGCATTCCACTGATCGGGTCCACCATTACGCCGATCGTTGTTTTCCTCCCGCTGATCACGATCACAGGCGTCACCGGCACCTTCTTCCGTGCCCTGGCCGTTACGGTGGGAACCGCTTTGCTGACCTCGTTGGCGCTGGCGCTGACGTGGACCCCCACTTTAAGTCACTTCCTGCTGCGCCGAAAGGCCCGGGATCCGTTTGACGAGCCGGTGGAGAAGGCTCTCCACGAGCAGGTTCCCTCAAAGGGCCTGATGGGAAAAGTGACGCGGTTCTACATCAGGATTCTCGATTTCACACTGGGGCGTCCGTGGCTGCTGGCGCTCGGCAGCATCGCCTTGATCGTGCTTTCGTACTTTGGTTATCAGCAACTCGGCAGCGATCTTCTGCCGGAAATGGACGAGGGCGGCTTCGTGCTCGATTATCTGATGCCCGCCGGCTCCTCGCTGGCCGATACCAATCAGGTTTTGCTGGGCGTCGAGAAGATTCTGGGCAAGGTGGAGGAAGTTGAAAGCACCTCGCGGCGAACGGGTCTGCAATTAGGTCTGCAGGCTGTGACGGAAGCCAATTCGGGAGATTTTCTCGTGAAGCTGAAAGGCAAGCGGGACCGGGGTATCGACGAGATCATCTCCGACATTCGCGAAAAGGTGGGTAAAGCGTATCCGCAACTCGACGTCGAATTCATCCAGGTTCTCCAGGATCAGATCGGCGATCTGACCAGTTCACCAGAGCCGATTGAAATCAAACTCTACTCGCCGGACCCAGCTTTGCTCGCGAAATGGGGACCGAAGATTGCTGATCGGATCAAGAAGATCCCCATGGTGGCCGACGTGAAGGACGGGATCGAGAACACGATCAGCGGCCCTGCGGTGGTCATGAAAGTGGATACGGTGACAGCGGCGCGCATCGGCTTCACGCCGCGCGAAATTGAACTCGACGCGAGCGCGCTGTTGCAGGGTGAGCCTTCCGACACCCCGGCGGTAGTCAACGACCGCTCGTATACAATCCGGATCCGCATGCCGGACAGCGTGCGGACCAGTCTGGACCAGATCCGCAATACGATCATTGTCAGTTCCACGGGCAAGACGGCGACGCTTGGCTCTGTGGCCCAGTTTTCGGATGAAGCCGGGCAAACGGAAATCTGGCGGGAGAATCTGCTGCGTTTTATCGCGGTCACGGGCCGCTTCGATGGCACCAGTCTGGGTCAGGGGATGGCGCTGGTTCAAAAGGCAGTGGGCGAACTGGGCGTGCCGAAGGAGATCAGCATTACTTACGGCGGCACCTATGCGGAGCAGCAAAAATCGTTCCGCGATCTGGTGGTGGTGCTTGCGGTGGCGATCATATTAGTGTTCACGGTACTGCTGTTCGAGTTCCGTGCTTTTGCCGCGCCGGTTGCGATTCTGGCGTCGGCGCTGCTTTCCACGTCGGGCGTTTTCCTGGCCCTTCTGCTCACGAAAACCACGTTCAATATTTCTTCGTTCATGGGGCTGATCATGGTTATCGGCATTGTGGCGAAGAACGGAATTCTGCTGCTGGATGCCGAGCAACGCTTCCGCGGAGAAGGCATGGCCCCGCGCGAGGCCATGATGGAAGCAGGGGGCCGCAGACTGAGACCCATCCTAATGACCGCGATGGCGACAGTGGCCGGGATGATTCCACTGTCGCTGGGAATCGGGCAGGGTTCGCAGATGCTGCAACCCCTGGCGATTGCGGTCATCGGCGGGATTCTGGCATCGATGGTGCTGTCGTTGCTGGTGACTCCGGCTGTGTTTTACCTCGGCGAACGCAAGGATGCGCCGCCGGCGAGCGTGCCGGGAGCCGTGGCTGACCCGCTGTAAATATTCAATTGTCAAAGATCGGCCGGCGATGCACGCAGGTGCATACCGTAGAACAAACTGCTGCTCGCTGACTGGAAAGTAGCACATGGTGTCAAGAAATCCGGTTGCCGTTAAGGGTGTATGCGGCGGACGGTTTTTGATAAGTCGCGTTACATGAAGGGGATGCGGGGAAACGAAGTTTTATTTATTTTGTTGTGACCCGGCAAGCCGGTTTCAGACATTTCGATTGACGGGTCACACGTGTTACTGTATCCTGACACTGATACAGTCATTCTTATGATCCTGAAACTGACACCTACCGCCGGCCAGCCCTTGTACCTGCAGCTGATGGAACAAATCCGGCATGCCACCGAAAGCGGAGCGCTGCGCGATGGGGACCAACTTCCCGGCATTCGGACGTTGGCCGAAGAACTGGTGGTCAGTCCTAATACCGTAGCGAAAGCCTATTCGGAGCTTGAACACGAAGGTTTGCTCGAACTCCGTCACGGCACGGGAGCTTTCGTCTCCCTGAATCGCCGGGGGAAATCCCTCGTGGATCACGTCTCGCAGGCGCGCGTTCGGGTAGGGCGGTTGATCGGCGAGTTGCTCGAAGAAGGTCTGCGCGACGACGAGATACGCCGCTTGTTCGACGCCGAACTGCTGCATGCCGGCGGACTGGCGAGGAAGAGATGATTCCGGAGCCCATCATTCAGACGAAGCACCTCCGGAAATCGTACGGGAAATTCGAAGCTGTTCGCGGCCTCGACCTTTGCATCGAGCCGAATCGCATTACCGGATTTCTCGGCGCGAACGGAGCAGGCAAAAGCACCACGATCAAAATGCTGCTCGGGATGATCAAGCCCACCAGCGGCAGCGGCACCGTGCTCGGGCGGAAGATCGACGACGCGCAGGCCAGCGTCGATATGCGACGTCAGGTGGCTTACGTCAGCGAAGATAAGCGGCTCTATGGCTACATGACGGTTGAGCAGATCATCCGTTTTACACGCGCGTGTTATGCCGACTGGCACCCGGAAGTTGAGCAGAGATTGCTGCGAAGCTACGGGTTGCCCCCCGACAGAAAAATCAGAGCTCTTTCCAAAGGGATGCGCACCAAGCTGGCATTGTTGCTTGCGCTGTCACGACGCCCGGCGCTTCTGATTCTGGATGAGCCGGGCGATGGTCTCGATCCATGCGGGGTCGAGGAACTGCTGGAGAGTCTGGTCGCGCAGTCGAGCGAAGGCACTTCGATATTTTTCTCATCGCATCAGATTGCGGAGGTAGAGCGGATCGCCGACAACATCTGCATCCTGGACAAAGGCAAGCTCATCATGGACAGCTCAATGGACGATCTGCGCCAAAGCTATCGCCAGATCACACTGGTATTCCCGGAAGCCCCGGCAGAGCGCGAGTTTCAACTGGCGGGGGTAGAGCGCATCAGGACCAGTGGCTATCAGATGGCGGTCTACGCCAGTGGCAACGCGGACGCGGTGGTGGAACGTGCGCGACATCTCCATGCCACATCCATCGACGTCGCGCCGGTCACGTTGCGCGAAATCTATCTTCAGACCGTGAGGGAAAACTAAATGCTTTGGTATAAAGCGTGGCTCGAAACGCGAATACGGTTTCTGATCTGTCTCATCGGGATCACCGTGCTCAGCGGATACAACGTCTTCCGCATGAACCACGGAGTGACCTCGCAAGTGAATCTGGCTTATTACTATTCGGTGCTCCACAACAGCGGTTCGCAGGTGGCGCTTATGTCGTTGGTGGCGGTCAACTTTATCACGTTAGGCGGCCTTGTGCGGGAGAAAGCAGTGGGCGCCGCCTCATTTACTTTGGCGTTACCCTTCAGCAGGTTGCACCTGATGGCGGTTCGAATTGCGGTGAGCCTCCTTGAAACGCTGGGCGTCATGATTATTCCCTGGGTGGTTATGTATCTGGTGGGCGCCGCAACGGGCAAGGTTCACTCGATCCCGCAGGCGCTGTTTCATCTGGTGCTGCTGGCGGCGGGCGGCCTGGTTTATTACGCAATAGCGCTTTTGGCGTCTTCAATCGTTGAAGGAGAGTATGTAGCCCCCATTGTCAGTTTTGGCGCAGTGTTCATCATTGCGGGAATGTTCGATGGGCCTGGTCTCCGCGATTTCAATCCGCTGTACGTCATGATGGCGGGCACCAACTACGACGCGCACACCGGATTGCTGCGGGGCGCATTGCCTTGGCGGCAGATGGTGGCTTACGCCGCGCTTGCGTTGTCGCTGGTGGTGGTTTCGGTGAAGGCCATTCAAAAGCGGGAATTCTGATATTTGGTACGGGAGTGAGAGGAACGTGGGTGTGCACGCCGGAGAGCGACACTTGCGTCCGGATTTGTCGGAAATGTCAGGTTTCCTCAGAAGAAGCAACTGTAGAATCGTATAGTGGTTAAGCGACGCCACAATGTCAACCGCACAGTCTCCTATCGCGGCACTTGAACAATCTCTCGGCTGCGAGTGGAACGCCATTCGCAAAGCGCGTAAGACAACGGCGGAAAAACGGGCAACGCTGCACGAAGTGTTTCGCGCGAAAATCCCTCGCGATACAAGCGCAGTTTTGTTCGGTTCGATAGCGCGTGACGAGATGACATCAGGCAGCGATGCCGATTGGATTCTGCTCGTAGATGGACAGGCTTTTCCCGAACATGAAACCCAGAAGCGCGACATCGCTCGCCTGCTCGAAGAGAACAAGTTTGGTGAGCCTGGCAGTTCCGGGACCTTCGGATGTATGGTCGGAAGTCATTCGCTGGTTCACGAAATCGGTGGCGAGGATGATACGAACTCCAACACGACCCGACGTCTGCTCCTGCTACTGGAGTCATTCGCGGTAGGAGACCATGAGGCATATGCAAGAGTTCGGCGACAGGTTTTGAACCGCTATCTGCAGGATGACAGAGGTCTCTTGTACGGCAGCGGCAAGTTTCGTGTGCCTCGGTTTCTCTTAAATGATCTGACACGCTATTGGCGGACAATAACGGTCGACTTTGTATACAAACAGCGCAGGGGCGCGGGGAAGAAGTGGGCCCTACGCAACGCCAAATTGCGAATATCCCGCAAGTTGGTCTTTACATCAGGTCTGCTCCGATGCTTTTTCTGCCATCTCGACCAGAATGCTGCCGGCGGCCGGGAGGATCTTATTACGAAGCACGATCCAACGCGACTGATCTCTTATATGGAATCTGAACTCTCGGCAACGCCACTGGAGCTTCTCGCGCGGGCCGCTGCTCGCCCCGATGTACGCCGCGAGACTGCACGGGAACTATTCGATAACTATGACGGTTTTCTTGCGCTACTCGATAATGAAGAATACCGAGAAGAGCTAAGCAATCTGCTTCCCGACCAGGTCGGCACGTCAAATGTTTGGAGACAGGTAAGGGAGCTTGGCAAGGGCTTTCAATCAGGATTGACTTCGCTGTTTTACGGCGAGGACAAAGAGCTGAACGCATTGATCGTGGAATATGGAGTTTTCTGATGCACATCATTGGATTTTCAACGGGAGCTATAGCGCTCGGCAACTATCGGGCCGCTCTGAAATTGCTTCGCGACGAGGGTGTGCGCGCAGTCGAACTTTCCGCTCTCCGCCTGTGCGAATTAGAATTGCTGGTCGGCGACATACGGCATCTTGACCTCGCCGGCTTCTCGTTCGTCTCTTTTCACGCTCCGAGCCGTTTTGATATGGCGGATGAACCGGGGGTGATCGAATGCCTGAAATCGGTCACGAAAAGCGGTATCCCCGTAGTTGTACACCCGGATACGATGTACACCGATGACCTGTGGAGGGCCTTTGGCGGATCGATCTTCGTAGAAAACATGGACAAGCGAAAACCGATCGGCAGGACTGCCAGGGAGTTGGAAAGTCTTTTCAAACGTTTCCCGGAGGCTGGATTATGCTTCGATATCGGCCACGCACGGCAGGTGGATCCGACTATGATCGAAGCTCACAGAATCCTCGATCAACATGGCCATCGGTTGAAACAGGTGCACATGAGCGAAGTCAATACGGCGAGCCACCACGATCCGATTTCTCAGTATGCAATTCGCGCATTCCAGCGGGTCGCGGGTTTCATACCTGCATCGGTGCCAATAATCCTCGAGACACTGATTGACCGCGGGCAGAGTGACGTGATTACGGAGATTCGGAATGCTGAAATGGCGTTGACCGAGGTTGCGGAACTCATTGCAATCGCGGGCTGACGATCTTGCCTGATGGCTGGACCCGCATGGTCGATGAGCTGTTTCCTTGTAAAGGAAACGAGGATGTGTGGGCAGAGGGTGAATCCGAACGCTCCACACGTTAGTTTCCGGTGCAACATTGGCAAAACCGCTCGCTTGCGCGACGCGGCTCAGAAAAATGCAGCCACTGGATTCGTGGGGCACAATGATTGCTTCTTCTGCGTCCTTACACGATCCTTACGCGAGATCACGCTGATCCCTCAGAGGCATCGTATCGTTGCAGCGCGAAATGGCGCATACATTTTGAGACCGCTCATGTAAGCGATTACTACAGCAGGGTTTCGATGTTTTGCCGATTGGCGCGCGATTTGCCCCCTTTCGTATTTGTTAGGGAGGCTACACTTGCTCAATCGTAACGGCATTACTCAACGCTTTAATTTTCTTTTTGCAGTACCGCTTATATTTCTGACGACGGTTGCGTCGCAGTCCGCGAATGCAATGCCTTTGTTCGCGCGCAAGCTGAACGTGCCTTGCGCCACCTGTCATACCACGATTCCCCGTCTGAACCAGACCGGTTACAAATTCCGCGCCGCCGGATACCGGATGCCTGAAAATATCGGGAAAAGCGACGACGATAAATTCGATCTGGGAAATTTCTTTTCCGCCCGCGCTCAGATGCGCTTTGACAGCCAGGCCACCAATCAGCCGAATAGCGCTCCGGTCGCCAATGTACTCGGTGGTGTGGCGGGTGAACGTACTAAAACGAACGCGTTCAGTTTTCAGGAATTCACTCTGTATCCCCTGACCGGCTCGTTCGGCAAGTATATGGGGTCGCTCGCGGAGCTATCGGTCTCTCCGGAAGATTTCTTCGAAGTCGAAAACGCATACGTCCGTTTTGTTTTCGGCAATCAGAAGAACTTCTTCACTTCCCGGGTCGGCATTTTTCATCCCTGGGAAGGCTTTGGGGCATCTGACCGGCCGTACAGCAATGCGCGCCCGTTGTTCCAGACCAGTCCAATTTCGGCCGGCGGCAGATCGATCCCGTATGTGTATCAGCCCTGGGGAATCGATGAAGCAGGGGCTGAAGTCGGAGGCGACTTCAACAATCTTTCTCTGCGCGTCGCGATTCTGAGTGGAACCCTGGTTCGCTTTGAAGAAGAAGCAGCCGCATTTCTGCCATTTCCGGCCCAGACCGGACCATGGAAGGGCGCCAACCAGGCGATCTCGTCTTTGACTAAACCGTTTGATTCGATATCGCACAACCGACCGGACTTCTCGGCGAACGCCACGTACCTGCTGAATCCAAACGGCGGCGGCTTGACAGCGCTTTACTATCACGGTAACGTCGCAACGCCCACAAAATGCACTGACGGCATCAACATCGGCGCCACGGATCCCGTGACGGGCGAAGTCTGCGGCGTGAGCGCAGCCACCGCGGCATCGCCTTACGGAAGCGTCGGGAACACCGAACTCGATCTGACCGCAGCCGGCGGAGCCTTCCGCAATGACTTCGATCGCGTGGCGCTGTACGGATCGTACCCGATCGGCAAGCACTTCCTGCCTCAGGGCGGAGTACAACTGGGGCGCGATTCCAATCCCGACAACACGAAATTCAACAGCCGCGGCGCATTCGCCGAAGGTATGTGGAGTTTCGGCGACCGCCTCTCGACCGGCGTGCGCTACGACTGGTACAAACCGAAGTATGGAGCCAACCTCTTTAATACTCAGCAGGCGGTTACTCCCTGGATCAACATTCCATTGCAGAACGGATTCCAGATAATCGCCGAATACCAGCACAGGGACTTCATGATCAACTCACTGAACCACCGTCAGAACGACACGTTCCAGGCGCGTTTGATCTTTATCAAGTAACCGCAGTCAACGAGGGGCCGCTCACACCGGGCGGCTCCTCAATTTTCAGAAAGGAATTACCATGAAAAACTCCCTCGTTATTACCGCGGCAGTCCTTATTATTGGGGCGATTACCCCCGCCGTCGCGGCTTCCGCTTCCGATGCAGCTGCGCTTTATTCGTCGAAATGCTCGATCTGCCACGGGGCGGATGGCAAAGGCGCCACGGCCGCGGGTAAAGCACTGGGCATCCATGACTATCACGCTCCGGAAGTGCAGACAAAGGACGATAGCGAGCTACAGGCTACGATCGGCAAAGGCAAGAACAAAATGCCATCTTTCGCGGGCAAGCTCACCGACGAACAGATCCAGGCTCTTGCCACGTACGTGAAGGAACTGGGCAAGAAGTAGGCAGGATCGCCGTCGTAGAGATGGACGGAAGCGCTCGCTCACGCGCGCGGCATTGTTAAAACCGCTCGCGGCACAACAGCAGGTACACTGCCTGTAATGGAGCGCTTTATTCCGCTGCTGGTGTTGGCGGCGGCACTTTCCGCACAGGTTAAGCCCGATGTCCCGGCGCTGGTGAAAGCCGCGCTGGGCGACGGCATTGTGCCTTACGCCGCAGTGCGACCCGTGATTGCGGATTTCACTGGCGACGGTGACCCTGACCTTGCAGTAGTAGTCGATTTCAACAAGAAGCTCCCTGCCTGGCTGAAGCGCGGGACGGTGATTCACAACCTCGATAGTCCGTCGCTGGCTCCGATGCACCCCGACAATGAGCAGCACTTCTGTTTCGGCCTGCTCATGCTGGAACATCTCCAACCGGCGCAGAAAACATTGTTCTATGGCTGTTTCACCGGGTGGCGGCTGGCGGCCGGTACGCGACCTGCGCTCGATCTTGAGATGGAAAGCGGCAGCACGCTGCGACTCTTCCACGATGGGACGCGCTTCCGCACTCGCGTGGTGCGAAAAAATTGAGTCGCCGACTTTCGATTCTTGTGGCTGTTGCCGCAACCGGCATCCTTTGTTTCAGGTCCGCAGCAGGTCCCTTTGAGATTGCCATTCTCCACACCAGGGTCAATTCGCCTTTCGGGGCCGAGAGTGCATTCTGGCTTGCAATACTGGCATTACTTTTCTTAGTAAGATGGCACCCCCGGCGAGGGGCTAGAGACGCCGGCGGCATTGCTCCCGTGCGCGAAACTTCCTTTCCGCTTTGGCACATGACCCTTGCGCTATGCGTGACGGCAGTTGCCTTCAGCGGTAATCTGGCCGATCCGTTTCTCAGCGACGATTACATCATTGTGAACGGCCAGAGCTTCTCGGTGAAATCTTTTATTGCCAGCCTGACGACAGCGGGCGGCGATGGCTCCTTCCGGCCCGTCGGCACAATCTACTTTCAGGTTCTGAAGGCGATTTGCGGCGTGAATCCGATCGGGTGGCATATCGCGGGCCTCGCGTTCCATCTGCTGAACTGCGCTCTCCTGTTTGCTGTCGCGTGGCATTTATTCGGCGAACGCGTCAGCGCGACCGTTGCCGCTCTCATCTTCGGGCTTCACGGTTCGAATCCCGAGGCGGTCGTATGGATCGCCAGTCATCGCGATCTCCTGGCGTGCGCCTGCGTTCTCGCCAGCATTCTTTTAGTCTTGCCATCCGGAACCGGCGGCAGGACCTTCCGGCTGATCCTCAGCCTGCTGCTGGTGGCGTGCGGCGTCCTTTGCAAAGAGAGCGCTTACGCCATGCCACTGGTGGCTTTCTTTATTTTGCTCGCAAGGCCGGAGCGGACTCTTCGCCCGTTTGCCGGCTTTCTGACAGGATCGTGTTGTGCGTGCGCCGCATTGCTCGTCTGGCGTTGGCTTGTGTTTCATGGGCCCGGCGGCTATGTTGACGGCGCCACGGGGAGGCCCTCGATTCTGACTCTCTCTCCGTTGACCGCAGCGAAGGGAATCTTCGTTCGGGTCTGGGCGATTCTGCTGACGCCGCTGAACTGGGATGCTCCTTTGCCGTGGTGGATACCGCTTGCCATCGCCGCAAGCTTAGGGGGAGTTCTGCTTGTGGCGCTTCTTCCTTCGCACATATCGCGAAGGGTGCGCCTCTGCTTTGTCGCCGCTACTTGCTGTGCGGTTCTCCCGGCAATCCATTTGGTCCTGATTGGGCAATCGGGAATGGGGTCGCGAATTCTCTATCTCGCGGGAGTGCCCTTTGCGTTGCTTATCGGAAGCCTGACCTGTCGGGCCGAGAGGCGCGTACTCGTGGCGGCCGCCGTTCTGGTGGCGGGAACTGCCGGTATTCTGGAGAGCAATCTCGGGGCGTGGCACAGAGCCGCAATTTTCGCGGACGGGATTTGCAGGGCGGCGACTGTTCAGCCGCAGGCGGTTCCCGCCGGCACTTTCGAGGGGGTCTTTTTGTTTCAGAACGGGTATTCGGAATGCGTTGCGATGGCGCGCGACCGGAAACAATAGCAACAGGACGGGAAAAACAAATAGCCGCCGATGCACGCAGATTCACGCCGATCAGTGGGATTTTGTATTCGGGTCCCGGCTAGCGGTATTTGCCCTTCAGATCGTTCCAGCGCACCGCGGCTAATTCGGAAAAAGCATGGAGGCCGGTCAGCATCCCGACCTTGCTGCCATCCACGTGATCCCAGCGAACAGGCACTTCGGCGATTTTGAAGCCATGCTTCTTCGCGATGAACAAGACTTCCACATCGAAGCCGAAACGTTCCTGCGTTTGCCTTGGAAATATTTCCCGCGATGCGGCGCCGCTGAATAGCTTGAAGCCACACTGCGTGTCAGAGATCGGAAGTCCGACCACGGCGCGCATCACGCTGTTGAAGACCCTGCCCGCGCTCTCACGCATGCCAGGCTGGTGAACGCCGATCAGCGAGCGGTCGAGCGCGCGCGATCCGATTGCAACCTCTGAACCTTCGCGCCCGATTGCCGCCCAAAGCTTATCCAGTTCTTCGATGGGCGAGGATAAATCCGCATCCGTAAAGAGCCGCCATTCGCCGCGCGCCTCCAGCATCCCGTGGCGCACCGAATATCCCTTGCCCCGATTCCCGGGATTTCGAAGCACGCGAATATCAGGATTGCCGCTCGCGAACTCCGATGCGACCTGCACCGTTGCGTCCGTGGATCCGTCGTCGACGATCAACAGCTCATGAAAAGACCATTCGCTACGCGACAGATAAGCCTGGATTCGCCGGATCGTCTCCGGCAATCTGGTCTGTTCGTTGTACGCCGGCACGACGATGGATAGGGACCGAATCAAGCGAGAAACCCATCATACCCAACGCATCGGCGATAATGAATCATTCACCGGACGCCACGCCAGCATGGCGCGTGTCATGGTTCCCAGGAGAGAAACTTTTGTCGCTGGAAGACGGACTATTTGAGCAACGTGTCGCCCGCATCGCCGAGATCGAAGCCCTCGGCTACCTGCCATTTGGCAAGCGCTTCGATTTCACGCATACAGTGCCCGAAATCCTGAGCGGTTACTCTGCGCAATCCGCTGAAGAACTGGTACCCGAAATTCGCGTTCGCGTAGCAGGCCGCGTGCAAACGAAGCGTCCCATGGGCAAGGCCGGGTTCCTGCACATCCAGCAGAACGGCGCCAAGCTTCAGCTTTATATCCGCAAGGACGGAGTTCCGGAACGCGATTATTCGCTCTTTACCCTGCTCGATCTGGGCGACATTATAGGTGCGGAAGGCTATCTCTTTCGCACACGCACGGGCGAACTCAGCCTGCATGTGGAAAAGCTGGAGTTCCTTTCCAAGACTCTGCTGGCGATGCCGGAAAAATTCCACGGTCTGGAAGACGTGGAGACCCGCTATCGTCAGCGCTACCTCGACCTGATAGCGAACCCGGAAGTGCGCGACGTGTTTGTCACGCGGGCGAAAATCATTTCATCGATCCGCCGCCAACTCGAAGCTCGCGGCTTCATCGAAGTCGAAACCCCGATGCTTCAGGCGATCTACGGAGGGGCTGCGGCCCGCCCATTCGTCACGCATCACAATACGCTCGATATCGATCTCTACATGCGCATTGCGCCGGAGCTGTATCTCAAGCGGCTTGTGGTGGGCGGGTTCGACCGCGTCTATGAGATCAACCGGAATTTCCGCAACGAAGGTATTTCGACGCGCCACAACCCCGAATTCACGATGATCGAGTTCTACCAGGCCTACACGGATTTCCGGGGCCTGATGGACTTCACGGAAGAACTGCTGCGTCAGGTGGCGATCGACGCAACCGGTGGGACTTCGGTGCCATTTGGCGAACTCACTCTGGATTTCGGCACGCTCCGGCGTCTCACGATGCGCGAAGCCGTGGTTGAATTCTGGGAAGGCGACGGCGCTCCCACGGCCGAGAATGTGCGCGATGCGGAATGGCTTATCGCCGCCAGCGGCAAAGTAACGGCAGGCGAAGCGCTCGCGCATCTGTTTGAGATTCATGCCGAGAAAAAACTGATTCAGCCCACGATGGTTTACGAATTCCCCATCGAAATTTCACCGCTGGCCAACAACAGCCCGGAGGACCCCGCGATGGTGGACCGCTTCGAAGTCTTTATCGCCGGCATGGAGATCGGCAACGCTTTCACCGAGCTTAACAATCCAATCGAGCAGCGCCGCCGTTTCGATGGCCAGCTCGACATGCGCGCACGCGGCGACGATGAAGCCCATCAGATGGATGAGGATTATCTGCGCGCGCTTGCCTACGGGATGCCGCCGACCGCCGGCGAAGGGCTCGGCATCGACCGGCTTACCATGCTGCTGACCAACTCCCAATCGATCCGGGACGTGATTCTGTTTCCTCTGCTTCGGCCCGAAGGTGAAATCGGCATGGCGGATAAGCTTCGCCGCCTGGGCGGATAATTCGCGTGGGACCCTCCGGTTTCGAATGGTTCGTTGCCAAACGCTACCTGCGCGCCAGGCGTAAGGAGAAAGTCGTCTCGGTGGTAACGGTCATCTCCGTGGCTGGTGTCTGGGCCGGAGTGATGGCGCTCGTCATCTCTCTGGCCGTCAATAATGGCTTTCGCGATATGCTGCAGCGAAGCCTGCTCAGCGCCACGGCCCACGTCAATCTGGTATTGAAAGACACCAGCAAGGGGATTGGAGACTGGCGGGAATTGAGCGCGAAGATGCGCAAGCTTCCTCACGTCGTGGCGGTCGCACCTGTTCTCTACGATGAGGGAATTGTAGTCTCGGGGCCGACTTCCACCGCGCTTCTGGTTCTGAAAGGCATCGATCTCAAGGCGGAACTGGCTACGAGCGAAGTCCTGCACAAACTGAAAGGATCGTTTGAAGGCCTGGAAAATACGGAGGGAATGCCCGGGATTATTCTGGGCTCGAAGGCCGCGCAGGATACCGGGCTTTCCGTCGGCAGCGTGGTGACCGTCACGAATCCGGAAGGCACGCTGACGCCGTTCGGCCCGACGTCCCGCTTCGTGCGCTTCAAAGTGATCGGGACTTTTGAATCCGGTTTCTACAATTTTGACGACCGCTGGGCCTTCGCTTCGCTTGCCGCCACTCAAAAGCTGCTTTCCGTGGGCGACGTGGTGAACGACATCGAAATCCGCGCGGACGACCCGGCCCGGGCCCCCGAAGTTGCGAAAGAAGCGGTGCGGGTTGCGGGGAATCTCTATTCCGCCACGAATTGGCAGGAGCAGAATGGTCCCCTGTTTGAAGCGCTGCAATGGGAGCGTAAGGTTACGTTTGTGACGATCGGCCTGATTGAGCTGGTGGCCGCTCTCAATATTTTTATCGCCCTGACCATGATCGTGCTGACGAAGTTCAAAGACATCGCAGTGCTCATGTCCATGGGCGCGCGGCGTGCGCAAATCCGGCGGATCTTCATTATGCAGGGGGCTCTGATCGGAATCACGGGGACGGTTCTCGGCATGATCACCGGCTATGGATTCTGCTATTTCGCGACTAAATATCGGTGGATCGGGTTGAACGAATCCATCTACTCGCTCAGCTTCGTACCGTTCGAACCGAAAGCGCAGGACGCGCTTTGGATCGCCGCGGCGGCCATCGGAGTCAGTCTGATCGCGACTATTTATCCGGCGCGCAACGCGACACGCATTATGCCGGTGGAAGTTCTGAGGTACGAATAGTGGCCGCAAAAAACACACGGGCGCGCACCGCTGAAATCCTTCGCATACTCGACGCGACTTATCCCAACGTCGTATGCGCCCTGCACCATAGCAATGCCTGGGAATTGCTGGTGGCGACAATTCTTTCCGCCCAGTGCACCGACGTGCGGGTGAACATGGTGACTCCGGAGTTGTTCAAAAAGTATCCGACGATTCAGGACTTCGCCTCGGTCAGGCCGGAAGTTCTGGCCAACGACATTCGCTCCACAGGCTTCTTCAACAACAAAGCAAAATCGATTGTTGGTGCGGCGAAGAAGATTCTGAACGAGTTTGGCGGCGAAATTCCGAAGACATTGGAAGAACTCATCACGGTACCGGGCGCGGCCAGGAAAACGGCTAACGTGGTGCTGGGCACAGCTTTCGGCATTGCATCGGGAATTGTGGTCGACACGCACGTGCAGCGGATTTCCAATCGCCTGGACCTCACGAAGAACAGCGACCCGGTGAAGATCGAGCAGGATCTGATGAAGATTGTTCCGCGGGAGCACTGGATTCAGTTTTCCCACCAGATGATTCATTTCGGCCGCGGCATCTGCGTGGCGCGCAAGCCGAAATGCGCGGAGTGCCCGCTCTATTCACTCTGCAAGTCTCCGGACAAAACGGCATGACGGCAGGGTCTCTGGCGGCCCTGACTGCGATTTACTTCGTGACATCCGTCGTGACTGTCGTGACCGGCTCCACTACGCTGATCACCGTGCCGGTGATGCTGCAATTCGGTCTGGAGCCAAGGATCGCCGTCGCCACCAACATGCTGGCGCTCGCGATGCTGAGTTTCGGCGGCCTGCTGCCATTCGTGAAAACGGGTTCGGACGGGACTACGGTAATCGACCAGCGCCGCGCACCGTCGTTGGCGGCGCTCACAGCCGCGGGATCCGTGATCGGCGCGATGCTGCTGTTCGCCGTTCCATCGAGATGGATGACGTTGATTATCCCTGTTGCGATGATCGTAGTGACGCTTGTCATGCTCCGCCAACCGCATCCGGACAAGCCGCCGCGGCCCATCGCGGGATACACGGTACTGACGCTCCTCGCGATCTACGGCGGTTTTCTCAGCGGAGGCTACGCAACTCTTGTCACGGGGACAGGCGTGTTGTTTTTTCGCTACGGCCTGCTGCGCGCAATTGCGATGTCAAGGCTGTTGAACACGGTTTCATCGCTGATAGCCGTTGCGATTTTCGCGTGGCGCGGAATTATCGACTGGCGGCTCGGGATTGCGCTGAGCGTGGCAGGTTTTCTGGGTGGTCTGCTCGGATCTCACTGGGTCCAGAAGATGCCATCGCTGCTGCTGCGCCGATTATTCCTGATGGCGGTAGCGGCGCTGGCGCTCAAGGTGCTTATCTTCGACACTAAGTTTTGATGCCCCTTCAGCGGCTCAATTTCAGAACCCACGCGGGCTGCGGCCGCAGTTCCTCCGGGAGTTCCGGGAGCTGAACCGAAACAATGCCGTTCGAGGAAGTAAATTTCAGCGGTGACGACGTGCCGAGCAGCGTAACGGATTTGATTCCAGGCATGTCTTTCACCTTGAACGAAGTGCCGGGCCAGCGGGGAAGAATCGCGTAAACATCGTTGCCCTTCGAAGTAAAGAACGCCTCAATGCCGGCTTTTCCCGCGTCCGGTTTCGAGGCGAGTGTCGTGACGTCATACGCGGTTGAGAATTCCTTGTTGTAGTCGATTTTCGGAACTTCGCCCGCGCTCCACTGCCGCGATGTTTTCCAGGGGCGCGTGCCATAGATGGCGTCGCCATTGATCCTGAGCCATGCGCCCATCTGGATGAGACGCTCTTCCATGATGACGGGAATCGTGCCATCGGCATTGGGACCGATATCGAGCAGGAGATTGCCTCCGCGGCTCACCAGATCGACAAGCATGATCAGAAGTTCGCGGCTGGAGTGATAGTCTTCGAGGCGTTCGGCGCGATTGTACCCGTAGCTGTAACCCATGCCGCGGCTCTCTTCCCATGGATGGTCGAGATCGGCCATGCCGGGAGTGTACTCGGTGGTCCAGTAGCCACCGTGCTTGTGGCGGGTATCTTTGCCCCAGCGATCGTTGATCACCACATTGTCTTTGACCGGAGATTCGTTGAAGAGCCACGCCAGCAATTCCGGAGTGTGCCATTCGGCGGAGGTGAGATCCCATTCGCCATCGCCGAAGATGATATCGGGTTTGTAGCGGGTGACAACATCCTTGAACTGGGGCGTCATGTGCTCGGTGATGTAGCGCGGCTTATCGGAAAGCCACAGCGGGTTGTACCACTCATAGAGCGAATAGTAAAAGCCCATGTGCAGCCCCTTGCGGCGAACGGCGTCGGTAAGGTCGCCAAGCAGATCGCGCTTTGGACCGATCTCCACCGCGTTCCAGGGGCGGCCCCAGGTTGCGGAGGCTTCTTTGCTTGGCCACAGAGCGAAACCTTCGTGATGTTTCGATGTCAGGGCGACATATTTCGCGCCGGATCTCTCGAAGACATCGGCCCAGTGATCGGGATCGAATAATTCGGCGTGGAATTGCGAGGCGAGATTCTGGTAAGGGAAGGTGGGGCCGTATTGTTTTTGATGATAGGCCCAGGTGCCAGTCTGGATGGGCGTGGCTTTTGGATTATCGCGACCGTTCGTCATGGCATTCCAGTACCATTCGGCGTACGCCAGTTTGCCTGGAATTACCGGCGCGTAGGCCGGCACAGAGTAAACGCCCCAATGGATGAAAATGCCGAATTTCGCATCGCTGAACCAGGCCGGAGTGGGGCGTTTATCGATGGAATCCCAGGTCGGCTGGTACGTCTGTGCCGCGAGGATGGCGGAGGCGGCGACAATCAGGCCTGCAAGGCGTGTGAGTTTCATATTTGATCGCTCCTGGTCCGGGAAAAAATACCCACGGTTATTATTTCACCGCTGAAACAGCGGAGACAGGCAACTGCCGTTCATTAAAATGCGGCGTGCGCCCGCGGGACGGCAGGATGCGGGTGCAAGTTCGCGGCCCAGGGCCGGTTCCCGACGGGATTCAACAGGTTGCGGGGTTTTTCAACGCCTTTCAGGCCTCCGTATTCCGCTGATTTCGTGTTTTTTCGGAAATAACTTTAGAGATAGGGGTCTGTTGAAATTGGTTAACATTGCTTGTTTAGAGATGCAAAAGGGTATTAGACTGCGGATATAACCCAGGTAGATCGGGGAACGAAGTCGAGAAAAATTCCGCGGCTGTTCGAGGAATGGACTTCGGGAGGAAAAGGCAATGTCGACGGTTTTGTTGTTTACGGATGAGCCCATCCTGGCTGCGGGAATGCGGAGAATCCTTGAGAACGCGCCCGGCCTCGAAATGGCGGGACACTGCGATTGTCTTGACGACCTGGGTGAACAGATCCAACTGTTACAGCCCGATATTCTGCTGGTGGATTTGACCTCGGATGTAACTTTCGGAGTGCTCAGTAATCTCCGCGATGCAGCCGGACCCGCAAAGATTGTGCTTTGGGTGCTGAACATTTCTACGGAACTGGCCCTGCAATCGGTGAGCCTGGGCGTGCGCGCGATTGCCGGCCGCACACTCCCGACAGACACGCTGATCCGCTGCCTGCAGGCGGTGACGGCGGGTGAACTGTGGTTCGAGAAAGCGCTGACAGACAGTATTGTCACAGCCAGGCGGTATTCTCTGACCCGTCGCGAAGGGCAGCTCATTTCGCTGCTTTCTCAGGGGCTCAAGAACAAGGAAATCGCTTTTCAGCTTCACATTTCCGAGGGGACAGTGAAGGTTTATATGTCGCGACTATTCCAGAAGCTGGGAGTGAACGACCGGTTCGAGCTCGCGCTTTATGGGCTGAAGAATCTGGCGCCGAGTTCGCGAGTGACGGAAGCTCCGGATGTAGCAGCCGCGAAGCTGCGGACGTCGCCACTGGCGCAGCCGCCGCGCTCGTTTTTTGTGGAACGCCGGCCGGAGGCATCTCAACCTGCCGTTCGTACTCAGCTGCCCGTTGCGATTTAATTGGCGGGCAGATTCGCGTCCCACGGGACCGCATTACCAATTCGTGATTGAGCCATCCGGACGGAAGTATGTCTGGGCGCGATTGGTGTCGAAGGTGGTGACTTCCATGATCGGCGTCAGTTGTTTCATGTCAAGTTCCACGCCGAGACCCGGCCGATCATTGGGATAAAGCTTGCCATCTTTGAAATCGCAGCAGACCGGCAGGTGTGGCAGCGGGCGACCGGCGTAGCTGTATTCCATCAGAAGCGGACCGGAAAACGTGCCAAGTGAGTTCACCAGTGCGGCGGTCGCGATGGGGCCGGTGAAGTGCGGCACGATGCCGACGAAATGCGTTTCGCAAATGGCGGCGATTTTCATCATCTCCGTGATGCCGCCGACATTCGGCAGGGTGGCGCGCATGTAATCGATGTCGTGGTTCTCCACGAGTTTGTTGAAATCCCAGCGTCCACCCCATTCTTCGCCCGCAGCAATGGGGACTTTGACCATGGTTCGCAGGCGGGGCAGGTCGTCGTTAAAGGCTTCGGCGCGCACGGGATCTTCGACGAAGTAAGGTGCGAGGCCTTCGATCAGATTGCAGCCTCGGACAGCGTCTGAAAGATCGAAGCGCTGGTGGAAGTCAATGCAGAAGTCGCCGTTCTTGCCGACTCCGTCGCGAACCTGAACGCACTCGTCGTAGAGCTGATTCAACTTTTGATGGGTATTGAACGTTGTATTGGCGGGGGTGTCGGCGGCGCCCATGCGGAAGGCGCGGTAACCGGCCGCGATAGTCGCGGCGGCGCGATCCTTCAGACTCATGTTGGCGGTGATGGCGGGGACCACGCCGCCGGTGTTGTAACATTCGCAGTAATTCCGGGTGACGCCGCCAAGGATCTCATGGACGGGAATCTTCAGGACTTTACCGCGGATATCCCAAAGGGCGAGATCGAGTGCGCCGAGTGCGTCCTGCTTCTCGCGACCGGGCGGATAGAAGAATGAGCGGGACATATCCTGCCAGAGGCGCTCGATGAATTGCGGATCCTGCCCGATCAGGCGGCCGGCGCACTGCTTCAGGGTATCGGGAAAGCCGCCTTCGCCGATGCCGGTGATGCCCGCATCGGTTTCAATTGTTACGACAATATTAGATTGGTTGAAAAGCGGATTGGGCGCGGGCGCAGTGTAAGCGCGGACCCGGGTGATCTTCATTTTCGGCAAAGCAGCCTGCAGCAGCGGCAGATGAGCGAGGCTGGCTGTAGACGCGGCGGCCAGGGACTTGAGGAATGTTCTTCGGTGCATCGGATCTCCTGAGGTACAAGCCTGTGGGGACAAGTATATGCCGGGGATGGGGGCGCGCGCGGAGGCCAGCCAGGCTCCTGCCTTTTATGTAACCGGAATGGCCGGGGGGCCGCTATATTAGTACAGATGCCGCTTGACCCCGTAGTTCAAAATCCTGGCGCACGACCTGACTGCGCCATACGGATGCGACAGAAATCGACGAATCTGGCCGTGGCGCGCGCCGCAGTCCCGGCGCTGGCCGGAGTCCTCTTTTTATTGAGTGCGGTCACGCTGGAGGCTTCCTTCATTCCACTGTCCCATCTGGAATCGGCAACGCTTACCTTGTTCCAGGAGTACACGGCAAAGTTCGAGCAACGGGTTTCCGAACCTTTCGCGGCGGCGGGAAAGCTTTGGATCGACGACGATCACTCCGGAAAACGCAAAGATTTCGACGCAGGCAAACCGGTTGTGGAGGCGCGGGAGAATCGCGACATTAAGAACGGCAGCATCCATCATTATTCCGGTTCAATTCGGGTGCCAGGCGCCGGCATTGAGCAGGTGCGCCGCGTTATGCAGAGCTATTCGAGGTATCCCGATTACTTCAAGCCGGATGTGGTGCGCGGGAGCGGCGTGCTGCAGCCGGACAGCACCGCGGACGACGAACATTTCCAGTCCCGGCTTTTCCTGACGGAATCGACCGTCTGGATCGATGTTGCGTACGACGCGCGGTACGACAGCCACTACCGCCGGATTGGAACGGATCGGTGGACTTCGCGTTCGACGACACTTAGCGTCAAAGAACTACAGGACGCGAAGAAACTGGATGGCAGTACCTTTCCCGAGGGCGATGACCATGGTTTCCTCTGGCGTACGAATAACTACTGGTTTGCCCGCGAGCGGGATGGCGGACTGGACCTGCAGCTCGACAGTATGACGCTGTCACGAACCACTCCGGTGGGCTTCGGCTGGTGGGGTAACAAGCGAACGCGCGACGCCGTGGACAAGATGCTGCGAGATACCAAGATGGCGATCCAATCCGTGAAGTAGCGCCCTTTTCCCCCTTCCTGCACAGCAAAGAAAAAGTCCGGTAATTTTTCCCGCCCTCGTTCCCTCGCCTCTTCCGCCTTCCAGTCTGAAAGAAGGCTGGATCGTGCTCTACTGCCCGGTTCGGCCCCAGAACGCATGCAAAGCCGGGGTGCTCACTCACACTGGCCCAGCGACTGCTTTTCATACGAGCGACAGCAACGCGCTCTACAGGAGCACATTCGTTATGAAAAACAAACTTGGACTAATACTCATTCCAGCCACATTAATCGGTGCGTCATTTGTATGGGCGCAATCAACCCCGAGTACGCCGGGCACACCGGGCGCGGGTAGCACCACCACGCCAGGAAGCAGCGTTCCGGGTTCCAGCACTCCGAGTTCAACGCCTGGAAGCAGCACACCTGGCGCAATGAGCCCGGACTCGACAAGGCCGGGTTCGACCGTTCCGGGAGCCAATCCGTCCGATTCGAGGAACACGGGCACTTCGACCAATCCATCGGTAAATGGCAGTACGTCCACTACCGATACGAACAACAAGAAGTCGAAGGACTCGAAGGCGAAAAAGGACACTTCGGGGTCGTCGACGACGAACCATTCGGACAGCAGTTCGCAGGGATCGTCCAGCACCTCAACATCTCCGGACAGTGCACGACCGTCACGCTAGAGGATCTTTAAACCTTGAAGCAATGATTCGGGAGGGGCAACCCTCCCGTTTCTTTTTTTGTGGCAGACGTTTCACCGCCTGGTCAGCATTCTTACCTGTTCGGACTCGCCGCCCAGCCAATGGGGATTCTTCGCTGTGGAATCGTAATGGCTGCTTGTCTTAAATAATTCGTACTCACCGCGCTCAGCGGCGGCTGCTGTTCTCGCCACCAGGGCTTTCATCGCGGCCGGTGTCATGGGCCGGAACGTGCGCGCGACTTCAAAAGCCTGCTCCAGTATCTTCGGGCTGTCGATTCCGGTGATGACCACGGAGGTTGGCAGGCTCAGCGCATATTGCAGGCATTCGATTGGAGTCACGACGCGGCTCCGGAGCACGACGCCGCTGCCCATGCTCTTCATACCGAGGACGCCGATCTTTTCCTTCACCAGTTCCGGCAGAACATTAGTCTGAAAGCTCCGAAAATGGGCGTCCATGACATTCAACGGCATTTGGACGGTATCGAATCGGAATCGATGTTCCCTCGCCTTCTCCAGCATATAAAGATGGACGTGCGGATCTTTGTGACCGGTAAAGCCGATGAACCGGATCTTACCGGCTTTGCGCGCGTTCAGAAATGCCTCCATGGCGCCGCCTTCGGCGAAGATTCTATCCGCATCGTCGAAGCGAATAATTTCGTGATGCTGGAGGAGATCGATGTGATCGACACCGAGACGCTTCAGTGATTCGTCGAGTTGGCGGCTGGCTTCTTTTGCGGTGCGCCCATCGAGCTTCGTCATGACGAACGCCTTGTTCCGATAGCCGTCTTTCAGGGCTTTTCCAAGGCGAATTTCACTTTGTCCTTCGTGGTAATCCCAGGAATTATCCATGAAGTTGAGACCGCGATCGAGGGCACTGCGAATAATCCGGACAGCTTCGGGAGTTCTGAGATCCGGACTCCCGATGTGCGAGCCGCCGAGACCGAGCATCGACACTGTCTGCCCCGTGTTGCCCAGCAACCTGGTGGGCATTTCGTCGCGATCAGCAAGGCTTTTTTCACTTCGCCGAACAGGCATAACCCTGCGCATAGATGCACGCCTGGGGCCAAGACACAAATCGCTCATTCCGCAACGGTTTCGCTGAACAATGGAGCACTTTGTGCAATTGCGGTTTGCGAGGCAGTTGACGTTCAATTAGGGCGGCAAGGGCCCAAAGGACCACCGAAATGTACGCACACCGGCTACTGTTTCTTTCGGCCATAGGCGCACTCGCATGGGCGCAGTCGACTGGCGGGACCTCCGCCGGCGCCACCGCGAAATCGACGAGCCTGAATGCCGCATCCGCAGGCGTGACAGTTACGGGCAGCGTCAAGATCGACGATGGATCCGCTTTATCGGGCAGCGCAAAGATTCTGCTGGAGTGTGGTGGCACCACGCGCACCGTTGCGAACACCAATGTGGTGGACGATTTCGGTTTCGTCTGGAGTGTGGCGACGGATCAGAGCCCCACCGGTTTGAATGCCGCGTTCAATACTTTCAGCAGCGCCAACGGAGACGCCGGCACCGGTACCCGGAGTGGGCCGCAGACGCAGGCGAACGCGTGCGATCTTCGCGCCGAACTGGCCGGTTTCTCTTCAAGTTCGGTGAACCTCAGCAATTCCCTGATCTTCGATGGAAACATCGGAGTGATCTGGCTGCACCGGATCGTTTCCCACGACGCCGATGCATTGGTCAGCGCTTCTACTCTGAGCGCGCCGAAAAACGCCCGGAAGGATTTCGACAAGGGAATGGCATTCGTGCGCGAGCACAAGCTGAAAGAAGCGCAGGAGGCTCTGACGAAAGCGGTCGCCGTCTACCCACAATTTGCCGAGGCGTGGCTGAGCCTGGGGCGGACCCAATACCGGACGGGAGACAGGGAACGCGCCATGCAGTCCCTGTACCGCGCGGTTCAAATCGACCCGAAAATTGTGGGCGCCTGGCAGACACTCGGTTATATAGCGGTCGACAATCAGAAGTGGGGTGACGCGGCTCAATATCTGGAAAAGGCGACCCACCTCAATCCGCTGAGTTCCCCTGTCCCCTGGTTCTATCAAGCGGTAGCGGACTTCCATCTGGGGCACTTCGACGAAGCGGAGCGGAGTATCCGGGCAGAAATGGATTTCGATCCGAAAACCCAGCACCCGCGCTCGGGTTACCTGTTCGGTTTAATTCTGCTGGCCCGCAACGATGTGAGCGGAGCTGCCGCAGCCCTGCGCAAATATCTCTCGACATCGCCCGATTCACGCGATGTCGATTCCGCGAAGGATCTGCTGGCGCAGGCCGAGGCGCAGTCGCCGGTTCGGAAACCGGTTCAGACGCAGGCGATCGCGGCGAAATAGCCATCGCGAAGATATGTGAGCGGAATCAACGATGAAGGGCGCTGCGGCCTACAACCTTCCTGCTGAGCTGTGACATAATTGGTGCACAAATCGGGGAGGACCCCGGGAGGGTTGAATGAGACTCACGCTTCGTTTATTGCTGACGGCCGCGCTCGGGTTGACCTGCTCGTGGGGACAGACCGCCGGCACCGCCACCGGCGGCGCCAGTAGTACGACGGGTGGCGCAACCGGGGGCACTACCGGGGGCACAACCGGCGGAACCACTGGTGGCACAACCGGCGGAACGACAACCAGACCGACAAATCCGAACATTGGCGTGCAGCCCACCCCGCAGCCGACAACGCCTGTACCGCCACCGCCGAGGCCCGTCTTTATTTCAGGCAAGGTGGTAGTTGACGACGGATCTGCACTGCCGACCAGCGTCAATATTCAGACCATCTGCAGCGGTTCGCAGCGAACCGTCGCTCACACCGGTCCCTCCGGCGATTTTTCATTCCAATGGAATGACAGGAACACGACCTTTTTTTCAGACGCCTCCGACAGCGCGAGGACGCCAAGCTTCGGACCGACGCAGTCCAGTCTGAGCGACAGCTCCAGCCGGCCCGGCGAATCGATGGCGGACTGCGATGTGCGCGCGGACCTGGGTGGCTACACTTCCAGCCGGATCGGTATGTATCAGTTCACGAGGGAGAACACAATCGATCTCGGTGACATTGTGCTGCACCGGGTCACGGGCGATGAAGGGACCGTAGTGAGCATGCTGTCCCTGAAGGCTCCGAAGGACGCGAAGAAGAGTTTCGAAAAAGGCACGAGTCTGGTCCGGGCGAAGAAACTTCCCGACGCGGCGACAAATTTCCAGAAAGCAGTGGACAGCTACCCGCAATATGCCGATGCCTGGCTTAGCCTGGGCAGGGTGGAATCGCAAATGGGAAATCGCGACGCGGCCCGGGCAGATTTCCAGAAAGCCATGGAACTCGATGCCAAACTCGTGGGCCCGTGGCAGGAAATGGGGTACCTGGCCTCAGATCAATCGAAGTGGGATGAGGCGGCGCGCTACCTGGATCAGGCGGTCAAGCTGGATCCGATGTCTCCCATGGCGTGGTACTTCAGCGCAATGGCGAATTACAATCTGGGCCGGTTTGAGGCGGCGGAGCGAAGCCTGCGGGCTGAAATGAAACTGGACCACGGCGTCAATGGGCGCGCGAAGTTCCTGCTTGGGCTGGTGCTGATTGCGCGAAAGGATATCTCCGGTGGCGTGGATGCGCTTCGCAGCTTTCTCGCGTCTGCGCCGAATGCGCAGGATGCGGAATCCGCAAAGAAGATGCTGACCCGCGCTGAAAGTCAGTTGCCCCGCTAAGCCGGTGAAGTTCATGGTGAAGTTGACGCTCATCGGCATTCTCGGAATGGCGTGCGCCTTTGGTCAAACGACTTCGACCGCGAATAACGACAACAGCACCTCCGGAACGAGCCTCGCGCTTCCCGCTCCCGCGCCGATCACACCGGCAATCAGTACGCAGCGGCCCATATTTCTATCCGGCATCGTGATGATGGATGACGGCTCGGCACTGCCCGGCGACGTCAGTATCCAGTCGCTTTGCGGCACCATACGCCGAACCATGGGGCACACGAGTTCCTCCAAAGGCACTTTCAGCTTTCAGTGGACACCACAAACAGTTCCGTACAGCGATGCCTCCCAGATTGCCCGCACACCAACAGGGAACGGACCGTCCGCTCTTACCGGAATGCGGAATGGCAGCCGCGGCAACGATCCGCTGGCAATCTGTGAACTGATGGCGGAGGCTCCGGGGTATTCATCCGGCCGAGCGAGTCTGGCCAATCGCAGCGGTCAGGAGAATTTCGACGTGGGTCCGATTATTCTCCACCGAGTCGTTCCCGGCGAGGGACATACGGTCAGCGTACTGGCGCTGCAGGCACCGAAAGACGCCAAACGCAGCTTCGACAAAGGCACTGCTTTGACGGCGGCGCACAAACCGACCGAAGCACTTGCCAGTTTCATGACGGCAGTGACGATCTATCCGGGTTATTCGGATGCCTGGCTCAGCATGGGGAAAGTTCAATGGGAGCTGGGATACATGGACGAAGCACGGGAATCGTTTGAAAAATCCATCGAGCTGGATGGCAAGCTGGTCGGACCCTGGCAGGAACTGGGATACCTGGCATGCGACGAAGCCAGATGGGAAGACGCCGTTCGTTATCTCGATCAAGCCGTGCGGCTGGATCCGATGGATTCGGCTATTGCCTGGTATTTTGACGCCCTGGCAAACTACAATCTCGGCAGGTTCGAACGGGCCGAGCGGTATGTCCGGACGGAGTTGAAGCTGGATCGCGGGGCAAACCCGCGGGCCGGTTATCTCCTTGGAATGGTTTTACTCGCGCGGCAAGATCTGCCCGGTGCGGCGGATGCATTGCGGAACTATATCGCTTCCGCCCCGAAATCGACCGATGTTACTACGGCAAAGCGGGAATTAAGCCGCGTGGAAAGCACTTTGGGCCGGTAAGGACTTTGCGGAGAATCGCCTGGAATTCAGAAATTTATACACTAGGGCGAGGCCTCCGGCCCTGATCGCGGTATAGTAATAACATAGACATGAAACGTAGGCCCCCCGTCAAGGCTGTACCGGTGGTGTCGCCCGAAGTGATCGCTCCCGAGATCATGGAACGCGCCCGCCTGTCTTTGGATCTGGAGAGGCCATCACGCGCGGCCAAGTGTGTTGTCTGCGGCGATCAATCGAGCGTAGACGCAGCGGAACAACTCTGCTGGGTGTGCCGCCGCCTCAAGATCAGCGCCTGGCGCGACTCCGATCACCAGTTGCCCGCCCAGGAATAACCGGGTAGCGGCACTCCATTCCGATCAATATAAATTTATCCCGATTTCTGGCGCTGAGTGCAGGAGCCAGCCCTGGGCATTATCCAGCTGCCGGGAAACCCCGACGCTGATATCCTGAAACCAGATGAGCACCCAACCACCCCCTGCCCCCCATCAGGTCTTCTGTGTCAAACTGCAGCGCGAAATGGAGGGCCTCAGCGAAGTACCTTTCGACGGACACCCGCTCGGACAACGCATTTACGACAACGTCTCGAAGCAGGCATGGGGCATGTGGGTAGAGCACATGAAGATGCTGATGAATGAGTATCGCCTCAACCTGGGCACCAAAGAAGCGCAGGAATTTCTGCTTCAGCAGATGGAACAGTATTTCTTTGGCGAAGGCTCCGCTCCTCCGCCGGAATTCGTTGCCACGCCACAGCACTGATACCCCCGCGATATGAACGGGGCCGACACAAACGCAGAACACCGCGGCCGGCGTGCGCTGATTATCGGCGCCGGCCCCGCCGGGCTTACTGCCGCGTTTGAACTGATCCGGCGTACCCCCATTCAGCCCATCGTTCTCGAGAAGAGCGAAGACATGGGTGGCATTTCCCGGACCGTCCGCTATAAAGGCAACCGCATGGACATCGGGGGGCACCGCTTCTTCTCCAAGTCCGACCGCGTCATGAAATGGTGGATGGATGTCATGCCCGTCGATGGCGCCCAGGGTGAAGCGCACACGATCAGTTATCAGAACCAGTCCCGCGAAATCTCGCCGCCAACCACATCCGCCGCGCCTGCCGATCCCAACCGGGTGATGCTGATCCGCAACCGCAAATCCCGGATCTACTTTCTGCGGCAGTTCTTCGATTATCCGATTAAACTCAGCGGCGATACGCTGAAGAAACTCGGTCTCCTCCGAACGGCGAAAATCGGTGTGAGCTACGCACAGAGCGCCATCAGCCAGACGAAGCCCGAGCGCACACTCGAACAGTTCCTCGTCAACCGATTCGGCCGTGAGCTGTATCTGACGTTCTTCAAATCGTATACCGAAAAGGTTTGGGGCGTGCCCTGCGATCAGATCAGCGCCGAGTGGGGCGCGCAACGGATCAAGGGACTCTCCGTGATCAGCGCGATCCGGCATTTTCTGAAAAGCGCTTTTGCGAAGAAGACGGCATCCGGAGACATTGCCCAAAAAGGCACGGAAACTTCGCTCATCGAAAAATTCATGTACCCGAAGCTGGGGCCGGGACAACTCTGGGAGTATGTGGCAGACGACGTGCGAAGCCGCGGCGGCATCGTGCGAACCCGCTGCAATGTGGTGCGCCTGCTGACAGAAGGCAACAAGGTGGTGGCGGCCGAAGTACAGGATTCAGGCTCGGGTACGCGCGAAACCATCGCGGCGGATTATTTCTTCTCCACCATGCCGATTCAGGAACTCATGCGCGCGCTGGACGCGCCGGTGCCCGCGAATGTTCTGGAAGTGAGCGACGGTCTTATCTACCGCGACTTCATTACGGTCGGGCTGCTGCTCACGAAGCTGAAGATCAGCGATCAGACGCCGGAAGGTGCGCGGTTGCTGGCGGATAACTGGATCTACATTCAGGAGCCCGATGTGCAGGTGGGTCGCATGCAGATCTTCAATAACTGGAGTCCATACCTGGTGGCCGACCCGAGCAAGGTCTGGATCGGACTGGAATACTTCTGCTACGAGACCGATGCAATCTGGAAACTGCCGGACGCGGAAATGATCGACCTCGCGAAGCGTGAAATGGCGAAGATCGGGATCATCGAGGCAGGCGATGTTCTGGATGCCTGCGTGATCCGCGTTCCGAAGACTTACCCCGCCTACTTCGGCGCGTACGAGCGTTTCGAAGAGATCAAGACCTACATTAACGGCTTTGAGAATCTTTTCCTCATTGGCCGCAACGGCATGCACAAATACAACAATCAGGACCATTCCATGCTGACAGCCATGACTGCGGTGGACAACATCATCGAAGGCCGCGTGGATAAAACCAATCTATGGGATCTCAATACCGAGATGGAGTACCACGAAAGCAAAGACGGCAAGTAGGATTCATTACTTCTTCGGATAATCCAGCCACAGATATTCCAGGGCTTCCGCAAGAGTCTGACGTTTCACCGCGCCATCGGTGTGGCCCGCGTTCTTCGCGAAAACAAACTGGTAGTGATAGCCCTTAGCGGCCAGCACTTTTGCCATGTTTTCGTTGGCGACAACCCAATCATGCATGTTGTCGGTCATGATGTTCGGATTGAGAAGGTCACGGTCGCCTACTTCCATCCAGATACGGATCGGCTTCACCGGGCTGTTGGGAATGAGCTTCGCGTGGAAGTCCCATGCGCCACCAGGGGTCTCCGGATTCCATGGATACTGCTGATTGACGTAGGTGCCCGAGTAGGTGAGGACGCGGTGATACAGGTCCGTGTGATACCAGGCCATTTCCAGCGCCGCCGAGCCACCGGAACTGCCGCCCATCGTGGCGCGGGCGTTCGGATCTTTGGTGAGCTTCACGTTCGCCTTCGCCTCCACAAGAGGCAGGACTTCCTTTTCCACAAACTCGGCATAGAGCCCGGACATGGTGTCGTATTCGAGACCGCGTTCACTACCCTGCGCGTCGCCACTGCCGTTGCCGATCGAGATCGCCACCATCGCGGGAACTTTGTGCTCAGCGATCAGGTTGTCGAGCGCGGTGAAGAGCAAATCGCGGGCATTGCCGCCATCCGCGGTCACGATGAACGGCGCCGCCGAGCCGGCCACATACTGCTTCGGCACATACACGGCCACATGGCGCGTGTAGGGTGCGGCGTGGCTGGTCGTGACAATCAGCTTCGCTGGATTGTTCGGGTCCGGCGTGCCGAAAGTGCGGTTTTCGCGCATGATGCCGGGATATATTTTGCTGTCCGTCGACAGCATGTCGAAGGTAGTGATGGTCCCCTGAGGCACGCCATCTTTTACTGTCATTTCCGGCGGCACGTTGGTATGGGTGGGGCCCAGGATAAAGTTACCGTCCTTATCCGGCGGGGCGTTTTCGCCATCGGGCAGTTCCGTCGCCGTCACGTAACCAGGCGTATGCGGATCGCGTGTCGGCGGGCCAGGAGGGCGAACCGCGCCTGAAGCGCCCGCAGCCACTGGTGCCTGTGGCTGCGCTATGAGAGAAGAGACTGCCGACACGATGCCGAACAGCAGGGTGCGTTGGATGAGGCGAGACATGTTGGAATCCTTGTTTATTTCTTCGGCGCCACGAAACCTTGCCAGATATACTCCAGCGCTTCCGGCAGGGTTTGCCGTTTCACCGCTCCATCGGTATGTCCGGCATTGCGCGCAAACACAAATTGATAGTGGTAGCCTTTGGCAGCCAGGACCTTCGCCATGTTTTCGTTGGCGAGTACCCAATCGTGATAGCCGTCGCGGGCATTGTAGTTGTCCCGATCGCCCACTTCCATCCAGATGCGGATTGGCTTCACCGGGCTATTCGGGATGATGCTTTCGTGGAACTCCCACGCGCCGTGCGGAGTTTCCGGATTCATTGGCGACTGCTGGTTTACGTATGTGCCGGAATAGGTGAGCACGCGGTGGTAGAGATCGTTGTGATACCAGGCCATTTCAAGTGCCGCCGATCCGCCGGAACTCCCACCCATGGTGGCGCGCGCGTCGGGATCTTTCGTCAGCTTGACGTTGGCTTGTTTCTCGGCGAGGGGCAGCACCTCTTTTTCAACGAACTCGGCATACAAACCGGACATCGTGTCGTACTCGAGACCGCGCTCGCTACCCTGCGCATCACAGCCGCCGTTGCCGATCGAAATCGCAATCATGACGGGCACCTTATGTTCAGCAATAAGATTATCCAGTGCGGTAAACAGGCCTTTGTCGATTCCATCCGCTCCGACGATGAACGGGGCCACCGTGCCGGGAACGTATTGCTTCGGAACATAGACAGCGACTTTGCGGGTGTAAGGCGCGGGATGGGTTTCGATGGGACCGCCGCCTCCTCTCCCCCCGCCCTGGGGACAAACAGCGGGAGCGCCGGGAACTACGGCTTCCGTTGCGGGGTCGGCCGGCGCGGGTCCACGCTTGATTCCCGGATAGATCTTGCTGTCGGTCGACTGCATTTCGAAATTAAAGATTGCGCCCTGAGGTACGCTGTCCTGGGCCGTCATCTCCGGCGCAGGCGGATGGGTGGGCCCGAGGATGAAGTTGCCGTCGGTCTTAGCCGGCGCGTTCCCTCCATCGGGCAGTTCCGTGGCGGCCACGTAGCCCTCCGTGTGCGGATCGCGCGTCGGCGCAGCCGGCCCGCGGCCACGTCCTCCCGATGCACCGACAGCGACGGGCGCACCCGGAGCGGGGGCCGCTGCCGGAGGCTGTGCCATGGCGGTATACGCCCCTGCCGAAAGGCAGGTCAGAATTGCGAAGCTTCGAAGACAGACCACAGGAACTCCCTTTTTTCCGAACTTCGATGGATAAATGCAGCCTGGCTGGACCCTGGCATGTCATCGAGAACGGCTCGGAAAAATCATATCACCACTGTGGATTTAACGCCCTCAGCGCGCGTTCCTGGCCGATGGCGTCTGCGCTGGTTAGCGCGCCGCCATTATCGCTGAATACGCGCCGAACCGCCCTGCGCGAACGCCCGTACCTGATCGAGTGTCGCCATGGTCGTGTCGCCCGGGAA
>JAICJH010000023.1 GCA_025928545.1 Bryobacteraceae bacterium
CGTCAGAACCTCCTCGGAAAGCGCGTCGATTACTCGGGCCGTTCGGTAATCGTCGTCGGTCCCGAACTGAAGCTGCACCAGTGCGGTCTTCCGAAGAAGATGGCGCTCGAACTGTTCAAGCCGTTCATTTATCACCGGCTCGAACAGCGCGGCCATTGCACCACGATCAAGCAGGCGAAAGAATTGGTGGAACAGCAGGATCCGGTCGTTTGGGACATCCTCGAAGAAGTCATCAAAGACCATCCGATTCTGCTCAACCGCGCTCCCACGCTGCACCGTCTGGGCATCCAGGCTTTCGAGCCGGTGCTGGTGGAAGGCAAGGCGCTCAAGATTCACCCGCTGGTCTGCACCGCGTTCAACGCGGATTTCGACGGCGATCAGATGGCGGTCCATATTCCGCTGTCGCCCGAAGCCCAGATTGAAGCGGCCACGCTGATGCTGGCGGCCAACAATATTCTGTCGCCCGCGCACGGCGGACCGGTTGCCATTCCGACTCAGGACATGGTGCTCGGCTGCTACTACCTGACCAAGCAGCGCCCCGGCGCGAAGGGCGAAGGCCGTACATTCGCCTCGACCGACGACGTTCTGATTGCGCTCGAAATGGGCGAAGTCGAAACGCTCACCCCGATCAAACTCCGCTACACGGGCAAAGTTATCGACCTGACCAAGGCATTCGATAACCAGAACATCATGCACACGGAGCCGATCGAGTTCGTGAAGCAGTACATGGACACGACTGTCGGCCGCGTCATCCTTAACGATCACCTGCCCGAAGCAATGCCGTTCATCAACGGTCTGCTGAAGAAGAAGGGCCTCGGCGTTCTGGTGCATTATTGCTACCTCAAGTTCGGCCTGAAGACCACGGTCGACATGCTGGATGAGATCAAGAATCTCGGCTTCCTGTATGCGACGCGCGCCGGTATCTCGATCGGCGTCGACGACATGGTGGTGCCGAGCGTGAAGAAGGAACTGGTTAAGAACGCGGAGACGGAAGTCATCGCGGTGGAAGCCCAGTATCAGGACGGCGCGATCACTCACGGTGAGCGCTACAACAAGATCATCGAAATCTGGTCGCGTGTGACCGAAAAGGTTTCCGATGAAATGTTCAGCGCGATGGAAGAGGACGACCGGACAGGCCGTTATCTCAATCCGATTTACATCATGGCCGATTCCGGCGCCCGCGGATCGAAACAGCAGATCCGTCAGCTCTCCGGTATGCGCGGTCTGATGGCGAAGCCGTCGGGCGAAATCATCGAAACTCCGATTACCGCCAACTTCCGCGAAGGCCTGAACGTGTTGCAGTACTTCATCTCGACGCACGGCGCCCGTAAGGGTCTGGCCGATACGGCGCTCAAGACGGCCGATTCAGGCTATCTGACCCGCCGCCTGGTCGACGTGGCGCAGGACGTGATCATCACCGAAATGGATTGCGGCACCACGGAAGGCATTGTGGTGGAACCGATCATCGAATCGGGTGAAATCATCGAAGCTTTGCGCGACCGTATTGTGGGCCGCGTTGCGCTCGAAGATCAGCGCGATTACGAGAACAACCTGATCGTTGCCGTCAATCAGGAAATCACCGAAGAACTTGCCGGCCAGATTCAGGCAGCTGGTATCGAGCGCGTCAAAATTCGCTCGGTGCTGACTTGCGAATCGAAGCGCGGTGTTTGCGTGGCCTGCTACGGGCGCAACCTGGCGACAGGACGTCTGGTGGAACGCGGAGAAGCTGTCGGCGTCATTGCCGCGCAGTCGATCGGCGAACCGGGCACGCAGCTCACAATGCGTACGTTCCACATCGGTGGTACGGCGTCGCGAATTTCCGAACAGTCCAAACAGGACGCGAAATCGGATGGATTTGCGAAGTACCTGAACGTTCAGTGGGTGCATAACGAAAAGGGCGAAATCATCTCGATGAATCGCTCCGGTATTCTGGCGATCGTCGACGATAAGGGCCGCGAAAAAGAACGCTACCCGGTGGTCTACGGCGCCCGCATCACCGTGGCCGACGGCGACCCCGTGAAGCAGAATATGGATCTGCTCGAGTGGGATCCGTATACGTTCTCGATCCTGACCGAAGTTTCCGGCACGGTTCACTTCAAGGATCTGCAGGAGGGCATCACGCTCGCCGAGCAGGTGGACGAAGTCACCGGTATGTCGCAGCTGGTTGTGACCGATTCTCCCGACGAGAAACGGCAGCCGATGGTGCAGGTGAAGGGACCGGACGGGCAGCGCAAGTACCTCATGCCGACCCATGCTCACCTCATGGTTCGCGATGGCGACGATGTTCACGCCGGCGACGTGCTCGCGAAGATTCCGCGCGAAACAACCAAGACCAAGGACATCACGGGCGGTCTGCCGCGCGTCGTGGAATTGTTCGAAGCGCGCAAGCCGCGTGAAGCCGCCATTATGGCGGAGATCAACGGCATCGTGAAGTACGGCGAACTGGCGAAAGGTCTGCGCCGGATCTACATTGTGGGCGACGATGGCGAAGAGCGCGAATATTCGCTCCCGCGCGGCGTGCATATCAATGTTCAGGAAGGCGAGCGCGTGGTAGCCGGCGATCCGCTGATGGATGGTCCGCGCAATCCGCACGACATTCTGGATGTTCGCGGCGAGAAGGAACTTCAGAAGTATCTCGTTAATGAAATCCAGGAAGTTTATCGTCTGCAGGGTGTGAACATCAACGATAAGCACCTTGAGGTCATCTCGCGTCAGATGATGCGCTGGATCCGGGTGGAAGATATCGGCGATACGGAATTCCTGCCAGAAGAAGTGGTGGATAAATTCAAGTTCCGGCTCGAAAACCAGAAGGTGGAAGAAGCGGGCGGGCGTCCGGCGCAGGGCAAGGCAGTACTGCTCGGCATCACGAAGGCTTCGCTTTCGACCGATTCGTTCATTTCTGCCGCATCCTTCCCGGAAACGACCAGGGTACTCACCGAAGCCGCGATCAACGGCAAGGTGGATTACCTGCGCGGCCTAAAGGAGAACGTGATCATGGGCCGTCTGGTTCCGGCTGGTACGGGCATGACGTTCTATCGGGGCGTGAAGATTGCCGGTGAGGATATCGTGGAAGAGCCGATTCCGGAGCCGACACTTGATGCGCTGGCTGGTTACGAAGACGAAGCGAGACTCACCTATACCGGTGGGCTGAGCGAGACCGGGCCGGGCGAAGAGAACCTGGCCGAGTAAGCCGTTTTACAAAACGAACCTGGAGCCGGGCCGCCCGTGAGGGTTGCCCGGCTTTTTATTTGGGGTGCCGTTGCCTTTAGAAGACGACGCCTCAGCAGCTCGGGCGGCAGTATTCGGAGAACCGCGTTGATTATGCGGCTCGATGGGTTTCCGCGCGCCTGATCCACCTCGCAATCTCAGTCGTGGTAGCGCCAATGGATAGCAGCGATCGCATCATAAGGTCGAGCGACACGGAGCGGTCACCCGCTTCCATCTTGGCCACGCGGGACTGGCTCGACCCCAACCGGTCTGCAAGCGCAGCCTGCGTCATCCCACCGCGTTCCCGAAGTTCACGCACTCCGCCGGCGAGAGCGAGCTTCATTTCCAGAAACCGGCTCTCTTCCTCGCTTAGCTGCAAGAATCCGGCGGCGTCACTAATCACCCAGCCCGCACGTTCCAATCGCTTCTTCTTATCCCTGGTCATAGTCACTCCTTGCCAGCCATCGCCCGCAGATAAGCGCTCAGGCGTTTCCGGCAGATTTCCAGCGTCTTTGCCGGAGTTGTTGGTGTCTTTTTGCTGAAAACATCGAGGATTACGATTGCGTCCGGCGCGATGTAATACGCGATTCGCCACGTCTGGTCGCGATCGACGATGCGTAATTCATGGCATTGGCCGCCGATCACCGACATCGGCCGCGAATGCGGCAGACCCAGAACCAGCCCCTGCTGTAACTGCCTGAGCAGTAACCCGGCTTCCATACGGGCCTGGTCACCGAAGGGAGGCGTCTTAATCTATCCTTTCAGCCAAACCAGAGGCTTGTCGCGCCGGATTGTCATCTCGACTCTATGTCTAATATGACATATCGCACCCGGCATCGTGAAGTACGGTGAACTGGGCATTGGCCTGCGCCGCACCTACATTGCGGGTGACGACGGCGAAGCGCGCCAATAATCGACGCGGCAAGTCATGACAGCGACGCGATTGCGCTTTCCAGTTCATCGAGGGCGCGGGCGAAGAAATGATCGGTCGCCTCGATGAACTGAAGAGTCTTCGGCTCGGCGAAGCCTTCGAACGCCTTCTCCAGTTGTTCCCTGGGGCCGTAGATATCGTTCGTGCTGTGGACGAAGTACTTCGGCAACCCACACGAGTTCAGGTAGTCGAAATGCCCGCTGGTCGGGAAGCCCACCGCAATCACGCGTCGGGGGCGAGGCTCGGGCAGCGTACATCCGAGGCGCAGCGCGATTCGCGAACCGAAGGAAAAACCCGCCAGCGAATATGGCAGGTCGGGGTAGCGGCCTCTGAGGAAGTCGAGCGCCGCACGGGCGTCTTCCACCTCGTCCCGGCCATCGTGTGTTCCCTCGCTCAGGTTCACTCCCCGGAAGTTGAAACGCAGCACCACGGAGCCGGTGCGGCGCAATGCACGCGCTGTCCGGTATACAACCTTGTTATGCATTGTTCCGCCGAACAGCGGATGCGGATGACAGACCAGACAGGCTTCGACCGGGTCGCGTTCTTCAGGCTCTTCGAGCAGGCATTCGAGGCGTCCGGCAGGGCCGGCTACGAACAGCGATTCGATCCGGCGGGCCATCAGTTGGTGCGGAAATTCGTGAACTGTATTTCGATACCGAAGTCGGAGCCTTTGAGCAGAGCAATGGCCTGCTGGAGAGTATCGCGGTCCTTGCCGGTGACGCGCACTACATCGCCCTGAATAGAGGCCTGCACCTTCAGCTTGCCGTCTTTAATCTTCTTGACGACGTCTTTGGCCTTTTCAATTGGAATCCCCTGCTGGAGGGTGACTTCCTGCCGGACCGAGGAACCGGCCGAAGGCTGCACCACGCCGTAAGTGAAATTCTTCAGCGGCACGCCGCGCTTTACCAGCTTATTCTGCAGGATTTCCGTGATGGCTTTCAGTTTATAGTCGTCGGCACTGGCAAGAATGAGTTTCTTGTCTTTCTCATTCAGTTCGATGCTGGACTTGGAATCCTTAAGATCGAAGCGGGTAATGATTTCCTTCATGGCCTGCTGGATGGCGTTGTTCACCTCCGGCATGACGATTTCGGATACGACGTCGAAACTATTATCGGGCATTTCAGCTATTCATCATAAACGACGACATGCCGTCGAAGAAGCGGCGGAGGATGGCGTCGGCCTCGGCCGGCAATTGCGTTTCATCGAGAGCGCGCGTCATCACCTGCATCCAGCGGTCGCGCGCCGCCTGGTTGACCCTGAACGGGAGATGGCGCATACGCAGCCGCGGATGTCCGCGTTCTTCGATATATGTGGGCGGTCCGCCAAAACGGCCGATCAGAAATGTGCGCATACGGTACTCGGCGCCCTCCAGATCGTCTTTGGGGTACATGGCGCCGAGGATGTCGTCGCCGGGCACCTGGCGGTAGAAGGCGGCGACAAGTCTATGGAACCCGTCTTCGCCGATTGTCTGATAAACCTCTTCTTCGAGCACTGCGATAATGGTAACCGACCCGCCCCCGATGGATTTCGCCCAGCATCTGAAAGCGCAGGTGGATATCGCCACAGTGGTTGCCGACTACGTGCGTTTGCGCCGCATCGGCAACCGCTTGACAGGCCTGTGCCCGTTCCACAACGAAAAGACGCCCTCGTTTTCCATCTACGCCGATCACCAGTTTTTCAAGTGCTTCGGCTGCGACGCCAAGGGCGATGTTTTCAATTTCGTGATGATGATCGAAGGTCTCACGTTCTGGGAGGCGCTGAAGAAACTGGCTGAGCAGAATGGTATTCCACTGCCGAAGCAGTCTCTCGCCAGCGACGAGACCACGAAACTTCGAGCCGCGCTTTACGAGATGCATGAGATCGCGGCCGATCATTTCCGCGAGAATCTGGGGAGCAATGCGGGCGCATCTACCCGGGCGTATCTCAGCCAGCGCGGCGTAACAGCAGAGTCGATCCGGCAGTTTGGGATCGGATTGGCGGATTCCGGCGGACGTCTGCTGCGCATGCTGGAATCGCGGCGCTTTTCCAAAGAGCAGATGGAGGCGTCCGGCCTGGTGGGCCGCCGCGAGGACGGATCGCTGTACGAGCGTTTTCGCAACCGGCTGATGTTTCCGATCCACAGCGAGACCGGAAAAATTATTGCGTTTGGCGGGCGCGCGCTCGATCCGGAAGAGAAGGCGAAGTACATGAATTCGCCTGAAACCGAGATCTATAAGAAATCGCACGTTCTTTACAATCTGAATCGCGCCAAAAAAACCGCCATGCAAACCGACCGCATGGTGCTGGTGGAAGGTTACATGGATGTGATTGGCGCGACGCAGGCCGGAGTCATCGAAGCGGTGGCGACTTGCGGCACGGCGCTGACCACGGAGCAGATTCGTGCGATGAAGCGGCACTCGCAGAATCTACAGCTGAATTTCGATCCGGATGCCGCAGGTTCGAAGGCGGCCGAGCGGTCGATTAAACTCCTGCTCGACGAGAGCATGCGTGTGCGGGTTGTGGAACTCGAAGGCGGGCTGGATCCCGATGAGTACTGCAAGAAACACGGGGCGGAGGCGTATCGCGCCCGCGTGGACAATGCGAAATCGTACTTCTACTGGCTGGCCGATCGCGCGCGCGGCAAGTTCAACATGCGCGAGCCCCAGGGACGCGTGGATGCATTTCAGTCATTGCTGCCGGCGATTCAGGGTCTGGCGAACAAGCTGGAGCGAAGCGTGGTGGCGACGGATCTGGCGGGTTACCTCGGCATCGAACAGGGCCTGGTTCTCGATCACTTCCGCAAGATGGCGGCGGACCGGGTGGAGCACGCGCCGATACTGAAGACGCAACCCACGGCGCACGCGACCGACCGCATCCTGCTGCCGCTACTGCTTGGGAACGAAGATGCGCGGCCGCAACTTGTGATAGCGCTGCAGGAAATGGCTGGACCGCGCTCGGGAAAGACGGGTCCGCTTTATGACATCATCATGGCGATGCACGAAGCGGGTGAGGCCATTACGTTTAACTCGGTTCACGAGAGGCTGCCCGCAGAGCAGCAGGCACTGTTGCAGGCGATTGTCCTCGATGCCGCAAATGCCGGAGCCACTCTCGAGGATGGGCTTGCCTGCATCGCGGCCTGGAAACGGGAAACGCATGGCGAGACGCAGCGGGATTTAAAGGCACAGATCAAGCAAGCGGAACGTGAGGGGCGATTCGAAGACGCCCTGCGCCTGATGAAGAATCTGGGAAATCACCCGAAATCCTGATCTCCGGATGCAACATTAAGATTGCCTCGAACACAGGGTTTTAGCCAGGCTGTGTCGTTCAATCGTTGTACAATGTGACTAATTGCACGCTGGCATGCACGCCGGAAGCCGTTAGTTCGGGTGGCACGAGGTCGCCCGAATCATGAGGGATCTATCAGTGGCGGAGGACAATTTTGAAGCCGTCGATCCGCTTGCTCAGGTGAGCAAGGAAGGCGCACTTGCGATCTTCGACGATGAGCCGGACATTCTCCCGCAGGACATTGAAGAAATTCCCGGTGGACTCGACAGCGCGCTGATTGTAACTACGGGATTCGACGGACTGGATGGCAAAGTCGACGAGCGGCGCTTCGATGAAGCCGACGACGTTTTCGATGCCGATCCGTTGGACAAGACTCACGACCCGGTTCGCCTTTACCTGCGCGAAATGGGTTCGGTGAAGCTTCTCAACCGCGAAGGCGAAATCGGAATTGCGCGGCGCATTGAGCGCGGCCAGAGAAAAGTTCGTCGCACTCTCTCGCATTGCCCGGTAGTGATTCAGGAACTGATTCGCCTGGGAAGCGAGATACAGGAAGGAAGGCTGGAGGCGAGATCCGTGCTCCAGATCAGCGATCCTGAAACCGAGGTTGAGGACGAAGACGAGCCTGGTGAGCAGGTGCAGGATCCGGGCACTGTGGACGCCATGATTGCCGATTGCGAGGAATTGACGGCGCTGGGCCGCAGGTTTCTGCAAATGCGCCAGCGGCTGGTCGCCGTGCCGCGTCAAAGCAAGCCGAAACAGAATCGTCGTCTCAGATGGGAACTGGCGCGTCTGGCAGTCCGCATTTCGCGCATCGCCTGCGCCATACCGCTGCAGCATGCGGCGGTGAAGGTTCTGATCGGATCGCTGCGGCGCGCGGTGGATGAAGTACGACCGATTGAACAGCAGATTGCGCGCAATCATCGGGCGATTGAAGCTGCGGCCAGGAAAGCGGACCAGCTCCGCGAGTTACGCCGGGAACAGCGCCAGCTGGCGGACGCGATGAAAGGCCTGGAGGAGAAATACGGCGCTCCGGCTACGGAAATGCGGCGCGCGCTCGAACTCGTGAATCGCGCCGATCATGAAGCGGAATCGGCGCGACAGGAACTCATTGAGGCGAATCTGCGTCTGGTGGTCAGTATCGCCAAGCGCTACAACAATCGTGGCCTGCATTTTCTGGATCTGATCCAGGAGGGCAATATCGGTCTGATGAAAGCGGTGGAGAAATTCGAGTACCGGCGCGGGTACAAATTTTCCACGTACGCAACGTGGTGGGTGCGTCAGGCAATCACCCGCGCGATTGCGGATCAGGCGCGCACGATTCGAATTCCGGTTCACATGATCGAGACCATCAATCGGCTGGTGCGGACGTCACGCGCGCTGGTACAGGAACTGGGCCGCGAACCAGCGAATGAGGAATTGGCGGAGAAGATGGGGATGCCGGTGCAAAAGATCCGGAAGGTGATGCGGATCGCGCAGGAGCCGGTGTCGCTGGAAACTCCGGTTGGCGAAGAAGACGAATCGCACCTTGGCGATTTTATCGTGGATCAGGCGCACCAGTCGCCGGCCGAGCAGATGGTGAATGTGAACCTGCACGATCAGACCGCGGAAGTTCTGAAGAGCCTTTCGCCGCGGGAAGAGAAGATCATTCGCCTGCGTTTTGGGCTGGAAGACGGCAGCGAGCACACGCTGGAAGAAGTGGGGTCGAGCTTTGCCGTGACCCGGGAGCGCATTCGCCAGATCGAAGCGAAGGCACTGCGGAAACTCAGGCATCCGAGCCGCAGCTACCGGTTGAAGACGTTTCTGGAAGAAGGCTGAAAAAGCGGGAACGGCTGCCGACAGGCGTCCGGGTTCACGGTTTCTTCTTCGCAGCCAGGGCTTTCACTTCCGCCGGAAGGTCAAAACGGCCTTCGGGAATTTTGCCGTTGTACACCACTTTGGCGATATGGAGCGACATGTTCTGTCCCATGGCACTCTGGGTCATCAGAAATGGTGTCTGGATGCCGTCGACAGCACGGTAATCTCCCAGCGTCATTTCCACCGGAATGTCGCCGAGCGCGGTAGGCAAAGTCTGCGTCATTTTCACGAGCAGTCCTGAATCGCGATCGAAATAGAACTGTTCGACGCTGGCGCCGCGGGTGGGCGTCATGGCGACTTTCCACGCCGGCTTGCCGTTGACATCCTCCGAGCCGGCGGTCACGGCGGATTTGTAGTAATCTTTCCAATCGCCCAAAACCGACATGCGCGAGGCGCGTCTTGTGGCTTCCAGTTCCTCCCCCTCTTTGATCCGCGGACCCTGGAGCAGATTGGACTCCCACGCCACTTCACCGTCAAATCCCTCTTCCAGCTTGCCGATTCCCGCCAATTCAATCTGAGTGTATGACTTGACGCCTTGCTGGTAGATTTCCAGCGGCCCGGAAATATTGTGCCCGGTGAGTTCCACCGTGCCCGTCATGATGGCGGTTTGCGCCCGCTCAATAGCCTTAGCGCCACCTTCGCTCTCGATGCAGCGCCGGATCAGGGCCTCCCCCTGCGGCAGAACGCCAGCCGGTGGATCGGCGGCAAAGACAAGCGCCGCAGTCAGGCCCAAAAGGAAAGCGGTCCGCGTCATGATTTCAGGGTAAGCTATCGGGAAGAAAAATGGAGGGGCCGCCGCCTGAGGGTGTAGGGAATTGCGGCCGGGCGGCGGCCTTCTGGGTACTTCTGCAGAAGGATTGACGATCAGGAGGAAATGGTTCCCGAAAATTTACGCGGCGCTCGCCTGGCCGGTAAATCCAACATATTGAACCTCTTCCTGGAGGGGAATGCCCCAGCGTTGCCGGACGCGGTCTTTCAGTTCACTCACGATCCGGACCAGATCGCCCGCTGTGCCGCCACCGGCGTTGTAGATCAGATTGGCGTGATAATCGGCGACCTCAATTCCGCCCTGTTTCATGCCTTTCGCCCCTACCTGTTCGAGGAACCACGCCGAGGGCACTTTGCCTTCGATGATCGTTTTGGCCGGAATCTCCGCAACTACGTTCGCGGGAAGCTCCGACACCAGAAAGTTCTTGAAAATGCTGCCCGCGCAGCGCATTGTGGGTGGATATTTGCGGTTGCGCGTGGTCAGGATGTCATCCGCGGTCTTGGCGAGAACAGCGGAGTCGCCAGTCTCCATTTCCAGCGCCACTGACAGAATGACCCATTCCTTATGGGTCTTGAAGATGCTTTCACGATAGTGGAACCTGCACTCGGCATTTGTGAATTCAGAAACGGTTTCGCCATCGAGAAAGCGGACGGAATGCACCCGTTCCTGGATAGAATGCCCGTACGCGCCGGCATTGCCGTAGACCGCGGCCCCCACGGAACCGGGAATACCCGTCATGGTTTCGAGGCCTTTCAGGCCGCGCTCCACGGTGAAATCGACCAGTCTCTGTAGTGGTGCGCCGCATTCCGCTTCCACGTGCGGCCCGTTGGCTGCGATGCGGGCGCTGGTCAGGCGCAGGCATACACCGCGAAAGCCGGCGTCGGATACGATCAGGTTCGTACCACCGCCGATGATGACGGAGTCGAGACCGCTCGCCCGGACCATTGCCAGCGCGCGTGCAAAGCTTTCCGGATTGGAAGTTTCGAGATAATAGTCCGCCGGGCCGCCGATCCCGAACCGCGTATATTGTGAAAGCGGAACATCGCGCAGCAGGCGGATACCTGGCAGTTGATTAATACGATCCGGAAGCATCAGGTCTCATTATAGGGAGTGTCATGAAATCATCTTCTTCCAGTTTCAAAGGTTTTCCGCCCGAAGCCATGGTATTTCTCCGCGAGTTGAAGAATAATAACAACCGCGAATGGTTTCAGCCGCGCGTGGAACTGTATAAGGAACAGGTTCGAGGCCCTCTGCTCAATCTGGTGACCGCGCTGCATCGCGCGATGCTCGGCTTTGCTCCGGAATATGTGGGCGATCCGGCGAAGTGCCTGTACCGTATCTACCGGGACGTGCGGTTCTCGAAAGACAAGACACCATACAAGACGCGCGCCGATGCACTTTTCTGGCGCAACAGTCTTGAGAAAGACGAGGGTGCCGCCTTTTACATTTCGGTATCGCCGGATGAGGTTGCGATTGGCGGGGGTCTTTACATGCCTTCCCCGGCGACGCTTCTTCAGGTGCGGCAGTTCGTCGCTGATAATCCAGAGGCCTTTCGGAATACGTTTGAGTCGAAAGCGGTCCGGCGGCGTATGGGCGAATTGAAAGGCGATCGGATTACGCGTGTGCCACGAGGTTTCGATCCAGAGCATCCGGCGGCAGAGCTGCTGAAGCACAGGCAATTCGTGCTCTACAACACTTTGAGCTCCAATATCGCAACCACGCCGCGGCTTTTCAGCAACTTAGTAAATCGACTGGAAGCCATGACGCCGTTCCTGCAATTCCTGGATGCTCCGCTGGTGAAGAAGAAGAAGCCTGGCAAAATTGTTTTCTGATTGGCATCCGGCAGGACACCTTGCCGCAGGGCAACCTGCCGAGCACAGCGGGGGCGCAACTGATAGCCTAGTTGCCACCGTGGACCGCGACGCATAAAAATGTCCACTGCACGACCGTGTCGCTGCCTTCCTGTTTGCTTTAATTTAGCCCCGCCGACATCAGGTTTGGTGCCCTTTGACACTCGCGCCCCAAACGTTATTTATGGCCACGGGATTGCTCGTTTGCACTCGAAAGAGAAAAGCCAATGGCAGCGAACCCATTTGAAGACAGCCGTATCGCCGAAGGCACAATGCGTTTCGGCGCGCAGCACATCAGCAACATCCCGGACGACCTGAGTCATCCTGATTCCATGCCGCCGGCATTCCGGTCGCATGTAGACGCGCCACGCCAGGTCGTGGGCATGGAGGTGATGAGGCACGGAGCGGTCAGGAGCCCGGCCGGTGACAGTCTCGGCAAGATCGAAGACATCATGGTGGATCTTTCGAACGGCCGCATTGCATACGCAGTGCTTTCGTTCGGGGGCTTATTCGGAATCGGAAACAAACTCTTCATCCTGCCCTGGAGCGCATTGAGCTTCGATCGGCAGGCAAACCATTTCATCCTCGATATCGATCGTGAAGTGCTGGAGAAAGGCCCGGGATTCGATAAAAATCAATGGCCCGATCTGGCGGACCCGGTGTTTGGCGCAGACGTGCACCGCCATTACGGCAGGACGCCATATTGGGAGCACACGATGACCGATTTCAGCAGCGACGAGTTCACCGCAAATCGCTGCTGCGAATGACCGCAATTATTCGAATAACAGCAGGAGGCAATCATGGCAAAAGTAAGCACAATGGAAGAACTCTTCATCGACGAACTCCGCGATCTTTACGACGCGGAAACGCAACTGACGAAAGCCCTGCCGAAGATGTCCGAGGCAGCGGCTTCGGACGACCTGAGGGAGGCGTTCGATGAACATCTCGGACAAACCGAGAATCAGGTCGAACGCCTGAAACGCATTTTCGAACTGGTGGGCGAGAAACCCACTGGTAAGAAGTGCGCCGCCATGGCGGGTCTGATCAAGGAAGGGGACGAGTTGGCCAGCGACACGGATGAGAATTCCGTTCGCGACGCCGGTCTCATCGCCGCCGCTCAGAAGGTTGAGCACTATGAAATTTCCGGGTATGGTTCGGCCAGAACGCACGCTGAACTGCTCGGAAACGATGAGGCGGCGCGGCTTCTGGAGGAGACCCTGAAAGAGGAAAAGGAAACCGATGAGAAGCTGACGGAGCTTGCGGAGAGCCTCATCAACCCGGAAGCGGCAGAGATGGCGAGCGATGGCGGACAGCGGGTGGCATCGAAAACGAAAACGCCCGCGCGGACGACCAGCCGTCGTTAACAGGTAGCGGAAGCGGGACGGGCGGATGCGCCTGTCCCGCTGCCGAAAAGGATAAATCGTCATGGCATCAACTGCGTCGGATGTACTGCTGGAGTCGCTACAGGATTGGGGCGTCGATACAATTTTCGGCCTGCCCGGCGACGGTATCAACGGCATTATGGAAGCCCTGCGCAAGCGGAAAGACGAGATCCGTTTTGTTCAGGTCCGTCATGAAGAGGCGGCCGCTTTCATGGCTTGCGCGTATGCGAAATACACCGGAAAGCTGGGCGTGTGTCTGGGTACCTCCGGTCCGGGCGGAATCCACCTGTTGAACGGCTTGTATGACGCCAAGCTGGATGGCCAGCCGGTTCTCGCCATCACAGGGATGCACTATCACGACCTGATCGGAACGCTGGCGCAGCAGGATGTTGAACTCGACAAATTATTTCAGGATGTGGCTGTCTTCAATCAGCGCGTGATGGGGCCGAATCACGTTGAGAATCTGGCGGATCTTGCGTGCCGCACCGCGACCGAATATCACGGCGTGGCGCACATTGCGTTTCCAACGGACATCCAGGAAGAGCCGCTGGAACGCAAACGCGCGTCATCGCGCAATATTCCGCATCATACTTCCGACAATTCATCCCACAACGCCCACGTGCCCGCGCTGGAGGATATTCGACGTGCGGCCAATATTCTGAACAACGGGAAGAAGGTAGTGATCCTGGCGGGGCGCGGAGCGCTTGGCGCGTGCGAGGTACTCGAAGAAGTGGCGGAGAGACTGGGTGCACCGATTGTGAAGGCGCTGTTGGGTAAGGCGGCTGTTCCAGACGATAGCCCTTACACGACAGGCGGCATCGGCTTGCTGGGCACCAGACCATCTCAGACCGCGCTGGAGGAGTGCGACACGCTCCTCATTGCGGGAAGTTCATTTCCGTATATCGAATTTCTGCCACGACCCGGCCAGGCGCGCGGAGTTCAAATCGAACTCGATCCGAAACGCGTTGGGCTGCGTTTCCCGGTTGAAGTGGGATTAGTGGGGGATTGTACCCGAACGCTCGAAGAACTGGAACCGCTGCTGATGCGGAAAGCCGACCGCAGCTTTCTCGAAAAGTCGCAGGAGGCGAAGGTGGAATGGCTCGCCGATATGCATATACAGGAAGCACGCAACGACAAGCCGCTGAAGCCCCAGGTAGTAGCGTCAGAGTTCGGGAAACGTCTCGCGGCTAATGCCATTGTGTCGTGTGATTCGGGAACGATTACGACGTGGTGGGCTCGTCATATTCCGGCGCGCCGCGGGCAGATGTATTCCTGCTCAGGCAATCTTGCGACCATGGCCTGCGGCTTACCGTACGCGATCGCGGCGCAAATCGCCTATCCGGAAAGACAGTGCGTCGCCGTGGTGGGGGATGGCGGGTTCTCGATGTTGATGGCGGAGTTCGCGACCGCGGTTAAGTACCGGTTGCCGATCAAAATTCTGGTAATCAAGAACAATTCCCTGGGGCAGATTAAGTGGGAACAGATGGTTTTTCTGGGTAATCCGGAATATGGATGCGATTTGCAACCGATCGACTTCGCGGCGTTCGCGCGCGCGTGCGGTGGGCACGGCCTCACGATCGACGATCCGGCGGTCTGCGGAGCGATGCTCGATGAAGCATTAGCCGTGCCTGGACCGGTGCTGATCGAGGCGGTGGTGGATCCTATTGAGCCGCCGATGCCGCCGAAAGTAACTATGAAGCAGGCGGCGCATCTTGTGGAATCGCTGGTGAAGGGCGAGCCGAATCGAAAGAAGATTGCGACCACGATTGCCGAGGACAAGATCAAGGAAATGGTGTGAGGATCCAGTATGAAAAAACATCTGTTATCCACGATCGTGATTTCCGCAGGCATCAGTTGGGCCGCGGCACAAGTGCCGCGCCCCCCGCAGTCACCCGGACCGCCCCCACCACCACCGAACACACCAGGAGCGCCAACTGTCCCGGCGCCACCGCCGGAAATTCCTGGACCTCCGAATACGCCGGTGCCGGATCCCGGACCGAATCCCAACAATCCAGGCGCACCGAACATTCCGTTGCAGCCGCCGCGAACGCCGGGTGGACCGAATGGTCCGGGCCGCAGAATTCCCGCCCAGCCACCGGGCCCCGCGTCGCCCGCACCGCCTCCGGTTGTTCCGGCCCCCCCGCCCACCACTCCTGGTTCGCCGAATGTTCCGGCGCAGCCACCGCCCTCACCGGAAAATCCGACGAGCCCCGCGCAACCGCCTGGACCTGCTCCGCAGGGTCCGACACCGCCGCCGCCACCGCCGCCAGCTCCGGCCTTTTGAATGAATCCCGCCTCGCGGAGCGCGCGGTCTTCGGCGTGAGGTATTCTATTTTTTGCCTGTCTCTGTCCGCTAGTTCATGAGCGCATCCTCGCCAGATCGTCTTCGTCACAACGGAAGAGGAACTGCGCTCGCCATCTTTCCCCCCGGGACCGTCACCCGACGTGTCTCCTGCATCCACCCATTTCCGGAGAACTGAAATGACAAGGCAGGAAAAGCGCGGTCTCGCAGACATGCGGGCTATGAAGCGGCATCAACGTATCGATGAAATTCTGGTTATCAAAGACAGGAAAAAGAAAAAAGCCGCGCCGAAACTCGAACCGGATTCTCTGGTGATTGGTGTAACTACCGGCGGCTGTATCGTCGCCAGTCTCGAAGTGGAAGACGGTGTGACGCGCCTTTGTCCGACTAAGGTCAGCGTTGCGCCGGGCGATCGGGTGGCGATCCGGCAGGAAAAAGTTGCGTACGTGGCGCCCCGCCGCACCACTCTTTCGCGCACCGCTCCGGGCAACCCGCATCTTGAGCGCGTCATCGCTGCGAACCTGGACATTCTGGTGATTGTCGCCGCCATGACCGACCCTCCGTTCCGTCCCGCGCTGGTCGACCGGTATCTTGTGGCGGCCGTGCGTGGCGGAATTCAGCCTGTTCTGTGCGCCACAAAAGTCGATCTCTGCCGCGACACCGGCCCCGCAGACGTGTACCGCGATGCCGGGATCCCGGTGGTTCACTGCTCGATTCACGACAATACGGGCATCGATGAACTGCGCAACCTGCTCGCCGGAAGTGTTGCTGTTTTTGCAGGGCACAGCGGCGTCGGCAAGAGCTCGCTGCTGAACGCCGTGGCCGAAGAACACAGAGCGCGCACCGGAGCCGTCAGCGATGGCAGCGGAAAAGGCAGGCACACCACGACATCTGCGAGACTGCATCATTTGCCGAACGGCGCGAAAATCATCGATACGCCGGGCATTCGCGAGTTTGGACTTGGCCCCGTCACAGCGGGCGAACTGAGCGGAGCATTTCCGGAAATCGCGGCGTGCCAGTGCAGATTCCGCGATTGCAGACATCAAACAGAACCGGGGTGCGGCGTGCTGGCGGGTGTCGAAGCCGGCGAAATCGCCAAGCTGAGATACGATTCCTATCGACGTCTGGCAGCTGAACTCTGACGCTAATGCGTCATCGAATAGACAACGTAATTCGCCACGATGCGGAACGCCAGGGCTGAGAACTTTTCGTCATAGCGCGGCTCGTCGGCATATTCCCACGCATCGCCGAGATCCATGTCGTTGCAGATGGCGACCATGAGCCGGCCTTTCCCGTCGTAGATGCCGCGCCAGTGCGGATCGTAGCCATCCTTTTCATAAGTACGCCCGCTCCGGAGATACTGGGCGCCCGGCACCTGATAGCGGTCCGAAAGATCGTAGAGAACGTGGAAAATCGAATCGTCATTGGGCAGATCCACAATGGGCCGATCTGGAAAAACCCGCTGCATGCCGGCGATGAAAACAGCCCATTCCTGCGATCCGTGAAAATCGTCGCACATGAAGAAGCCGCCGCGATCGAAGAACTCGCGCATCTGTTTGACCTGGGAATCTGTAAGTTGCCAGTGCCCCACCTCGACGGCATAAAGCCAGGGATAGTTGAAAACGTCATCGCCGTCGTCGAGGTTGACAGGCTGTTCAACCGATCGCACATGCACGCGGGTCAGGCGCCGCAGCGCGCGCGATACATGGCGATCGGCAGCGTCATAGTCGGTGGTCCAGCTGGAACGACCGGTAGCCCAGTTGCCGCCGTATCCACCAAAGCCACCAAAGCGCCCACCGCCTCCGCGAGGGCCGCGGCCGTCGATCACGCCCTGAAACGGCGGGTACATGAGGCGCGCGAACTGCCATTCCGTCTTTTCCTGAAAGTCAGGGGGAAGCTCGATATTGTCCTGGCCAGGATAGTCGCGCCACGGCATCTGGAATGCCATGGCGCCGCTGATCACGACGACAAGCATTGCCGCCGTCATGAGCAACCTGCGCGACCAATACTTACCGGCGCGAACCATCGGCTCCATTATAATGGTCAGGCTATGAGCAAAAGACTACGCACCGCTGTAATTGGAACCGGCTTTGTGGGCCGGGTTCACGTGGAGGCCATTCGCCGCCTCGGATTTGTCGATATCGCCGCGATCGTCGATGTCAATATCGAGCAGGCGAAGCGGTATGCCGCCGAGTTCGGCGCTGAAAAGGCCGTTGCCGATTACAAGGAGGTGCTGGCCGATCCCACCATCGATGCCGTCGATATCTGCACCCCGAACACTTATCACGCACCGTTTTCAAAAGCCGCAATGGAAGCGGGGAAGCACGTCATTTGCGAAAAGCCGCTGGCGACGTCCGCCGCCGCCGCCGCTGAACTGGTTTCAATCGCTTCAGCGAAAAAGCTGCGCAACTGCACCTGCCACAATCTCCGCATGTATCCTCAGGTGCAGAACATGCGCCGCATGGTGGAAGCCGGCGATCTGGGCGACATCCTGGTAGTGCAGGGCACTTACTCGCAGGATTGGCTGCTCTTCAATACCGATTTCAACTGGCGCATCGAATCGAAAGACAATGGTCCGTCGCGCACGGTGGCCGATGTCGGCTCGCATTTCTGCGACATGGCTGAGCATATTACCGGACTGCGAATCACTGAAGTCTGCGCCGATCTCCAGACTTTCCACAAGACGCGGCTGAAGCCGAAGGGGCAGATTGAAGCGTTCGCGGGCAAGACGCTCTCACCCGACGATTACACGCCGTTCCCTGTGGATACCGAAGATTTCGGCGCCGTGGTGTTCCGGATGGGTGATCGCGCCCGCGGCGCTTATACCGCGAGCCAGGTTTCCGCCGGCCGCAAGAACTGCCTTAGCATTGAAATCTACGGGACGAAGTCCGGTGTCGCCTGGTGCCAGGAGCGGCCCGACGAACTCTGGATCGGGCATCGCAACACGCCCAACCAGATCATTATCAAGGATCCATCGCTTCTCCAGGAAAAAGCGCGGCCCTATGCCGATCTGCCCGGCGGTCACAGCGAAGGTTACGACGATACGTTCAAGCAAATTTTCCGCCGCTTTTACGGGTCGATTCTCGATCCGAGCGCGCCCGCGGAATATCCGCAGTTCGCCGACGGTCTGCGCCAGTTGACCATCCTCGAAGCGGAACTGCAGAGCAGCAAGAGCCGCGCCTGGGTTGAAGTTAAGTAGCCCAAACGTCTGTAACCCTCAGTTTTCAGTTGGCAAGCGGTTGCAGTGATCGATCACCAGCATTTCGAGCGTGACTTTCTGCGGCTCCAGTCTGAGTCCGAGCTGCTCCTGAATCGCCGTGAAAATTGAGGGGAGGGGGCTGTTGGTGTCTCCTTCCCGCGCAAATTTCAGGTCAATATCGTACTTTCCTTCGATCCCCGTCTTGTCGGTCACGGACGTGCCAAGCGGCCGGCCCAGCAGGGAGGCGATCTGGAGAGTGTCGACCCCGCGGCCAATGAGCCGGCCCGGAAGTATGGCCGACTGCCCCGCCGATGGCTGCTCTGTGCGCAGCTTTGACCCGCTTTTCGCAACCATCAGGGCATAACCTGATACGACTTTCGTTTCTCTGTGGATCACCAGCCCGAACCGTTCTGCCAGCAACGATACCAGCATCGCCTTCAATCTGTCGTCGGTGAGAAGCCCGCTTTCCGGCTTTGCAGAAATGTCGTATTGTTCGGAGCCGAGCAAGTCCTCGCCGGAGACTTGTTTCTCGTCGACCGCGTACGCCATCTGAACCAGGATTCGGAGCGGAACGTTCGTTGCCGTAAAAGTCGTTCCGCCGGCACCATTCCAGGATGCCTGCCCGGCGCGTTCGGGGGGAACCATTTTTACCGAAGCCACCTCAAATTTCTCCGATGCAACCGTTTGTGCCGTGCAAAAATTCACGGCAATCAGCGCCATCGAAAATATCCCTGCAAACTCCCTCGAAGCCATCCGCCCTCCAATCCGAAATCAGAATATCAAAATTCCCTGACCCCCAATGTCATAATCGAAGAACCCGACAGATGCCCATTCGCAGTATGACCGGCTTCGCCCGTGTCTCACGCTCGTTGCCATCGGGCGAACTCACGCTCACCATCAAGACCGTAAATCACCGCGGGCTCGACCTTCATTTCCACATGCCTTCGGATTTCGATTCGGTGGAACCGGCTCTTCGCTCGGCAATCCGGAAACGCATTGTCAGAGGTCACGCCCAGGTTCAGGTTTCTTTCAAACGCATCGCCGACGCAAATGGTGACGGCAGCGTAGCCATTAACGAAGCAGCCCTCGGCGCCTGGCTCGATGCCTTTCGCGCTGCTGCGGAAAAATACGGCCTCGATTCCAAACCCGATCTCAACCAGGCGCTCCGGATGCCCGGCATGATCGAATCGAGTGGCACTCCGCCGCTCCCTGACGAAACTCTGGAACCTGAAATCCTTGCCGCTGTCGCCGAAGCCCTCGATGAACTCGATCAGTTCCGTCTTCGCGAAGGCGCCGCGATTGACGCCGAACTTCGCGCACGCATCGCCTCCATCCATGAAATTGTCGGCAAAATGGAAGAGATCCGTTCCCGCGCTCTCCCTTATTTCCACAAGCGGCTGAGCGACCGACTCTCCGAGCTTCTCAACGGAGCACACATCGAACCCGCCCGCCTGGCACAGGAAGCCGCGCTGATGGCCGAACGCAGCGACATCAGCGAAGAGCTCGTCCGCCTGAAAACTCATGCCGACCAGACCGGCGTTCTGATCTCCGCCGAAGGCGAAACCGGCAAGAAACTCGACTTCCTGCTTCAGGAAATGAACCGCGAATCGAACACTATTCTCTCGAAAACCGGTGGCTTGGGCGATCAGGGGCTGGCCCTCACCGACCTCGGCCTGGCGGCCAAAGCCGAGATCGACCGCATCCGTGAGCAGTCCCTTAATATCGAATGACCACCGTTTTCATCATTTCAGCGCCGTCGGGTTCGGGAAAATCCACCCTCGTCAAGCGCCTTCTGGCGGAAGTAGACGGGCTCAGTTTCTCAGTCTCCTGTACCACGCGCGCTCCCCGCGGGCAGGAAAAACCCGGCCAAGCCTATGATTTCATTGACCGACTTGAGTTCGAACGGCGAATTTTCGCGGGCGAATTCCTGGAACATGCCGAAGTTTTCGGCAATTATTACGGTACCCACCGGTCGGCGCTTGAAGAGGCGAAGGCCAGCGGCAAAGATCTGGTACTCGACATTGACGTACAGGGTGCGGCACAATTAAAGGAGCGTATCCCCGACGCCGTTACTATCTTCGTCCTTGCCCCGTCACGCGCGATTCTGGAGCAGCGGCTTCGAGCCCGCAGCCAGGACGCCGATGAGGTGATTCGGAGGCGGTTGGCGAAAGCGGCGGGGGAGATTCGGAATTACAGCCTGTACGATTACGTGCTGGTGAATGAGGATCTGGAACCGGCTGTGGAGTCGCTCAAAGCGATCGTGCGCGCGGAACGCGTGCGAAGGATCCGCGTCGAAGAAAAGATCCGGCCCATTTTGGCGACGTTCGGACAGGAAAGAGGAGTTTAAAATATGAGCGAAACACCCGTACGAAATAACGCACACTGCACCTTGCCGGACGATGAGGATCAAAGCACCTACCGGTTCATCATCGTCGCCGCCAAGCGCGCCCGCCAGTTGCAGGGCGGTCAGCGTCCCGTGCTGCCCACGTCTTCGAAAAAATCGACCGTCATCGCGATGGAAGAAGCCCGCCGCGGTCTGGTGAAGTACGAATTGCCCATCGATCCGCTGGCGATTCCCGAAATTCTGGACGAAGCGGCAATCTAAGTGGCAACGCAGGGATTTTTGCCTGCGTCCTTCTGAGGGTTCGCTATGAGGATTATCCTTGGTGTGACGGGCGGGATCGCGGCATATAAGGCCGCCGATCTCGCCCGTTTGCTGATTCGCGACGGCCATGAAGTTCAGGCGGTTCTCACGCCTTCAGCCGAAGAGTTCGTAAGGCCCGTTACTTTCGCGGCCCTGACTGGCAGGAAGGTTCTGACGAGTCTGTTCGAACCGTCCGCCGCCATCGAACATATCGACGTTGCGCAATCGAACGATCTGCTCCTCGTAGCTCCCGCCACAGCCGACATCCTGGCCGAGTTCGCTCACGGCCTCGCCGGCGGCTTTCTCTCTACCCTCTATCTCGCGTTTCGCGGCCCCGTGATACTGGCGCCTGCCATGAACACCAATATGTGGGAACACGAAGCGACGCGGACGAATTTGGAAACGCTGCGCAAGCGCGGGCATGTGATCGTCGAGCCCGCGGTTGGTATGTTGGCCTGCGGAACCTTTGGTGCCGGACGCCTGGCGGAAAACGACGCTATTCTCGAAGCCGTGCGCCGCACTATAGATCCGGCTGTTCGCGATCTTGAAGGTGAAACCATCCTGATCACCGCAGGCCCCACGCAGGAACCTATCGACCCGGTGCGCTTCATCTCGAATCGCTCCAGCGGCAAAATGGGCTACGCTCTCGCTCAGGCCGCGCTCGACAGAGGCGCGAAAGTGATCCTCGTGAGTGGTCCGGTTTCGCTCGATCCACCTCGCGGCGCCGAAACTATTCACGTTCGCACTGCTTCCGAAATGCGTGGCGCTGTACTGTCCCATCTGAAGCCGGCAACGGTTGTCGTCAAATGCGCGGCCGTGGCCGACTTTCGTCCGGCTGCTCCCGCGAAACAAAAAATCAAAAAGCAGGGCAAGCCTGTTTCGCTGGAACTGGAACCGGTCGGAGATATTCTCGCCGAACTGGGGCGGATTCGCGGGGATCGTCTTCTGGTCGGCTTCGCGGCGGAAACGAACGACGTGCTCGAATACGCGCAGTGGAAGCTGAACGAGAAGAATTGCGACATGGTTGTGGCAAACCGTGTGGGCGTCGAAGGCTCGGGTTTTGAATCGGACACCAATGAGATTCTCATGGTGATGCGGGGCGGGGAGGTCGTGGAAGTCCCGCGCGCTCCCAAACGCGAGATTGCGGATCGGATCCTCGGCCAGATCATTCGGCTGCGGCAGACGGCTGGAGTTGCGCGTTGAGTCCGGAAGAGCTTCGCAGGAAAATCGAGTACTTCAAGGATCTCGGCGTCAAAGAGCTCTATCGCCGCGAAGCTGTGGCTGTTGCGCCGGCGGCTGAAGCTGTAGCGGCAACTGTCGCGCCGGTGGAACTGCCCAGCCTTGCACCGGCAGGCGATACGCTGATACAGATCGGCCAGGACATCGGCGAATGCACGCGCTGTGGCCTGCACAAGGGCCGCAACAAAATCGTCTTCGGCGATGGCAATCCCGAAGCGCAACTGGTGTTTGTCGGCGAAGGCCCCGGCGCCGATGAAGACGCGCAGGGCATTCCTTTTGTCGGTCGCGCCGGTCAGTTGCTCACTCAGATGATCGAAGGCACCGCGAAAAAAGAAGGCATCCCGCTCACGCGTGCCGATGTCTATATCTGCAACGTAGTGAAGTGCCGCCCGCCGGAGAACCGCACTCCGGAGCCTGATGAAATGCAGATTTGCGGACAATTCCTCTTTCGCCAGTTACAGGTCATCCGCCCGAAGGCTATTTGCGCGCTGGGTTCCACGGCTGCGAAAGCACTCCTGGGTGGCAGGGATGGTGTCACGAAGCTGCGCGGCAAATGGCACAAGTGGAACGATATTCCCCTCATCGTGACTTACCATCCGTCATACCTGCTGCGGGCGTATAACGTGGAAGCCAAGCGCGAAGCCTGGGAAGATTTGAAAAAAGCACTCCACTTCGTCTACGATTAAGGCGGGTTAGTTCTCGGTAGGCGTCTTGTCGATCCGGTCGACTACCAGCCGTTCCACCGGCGCGATAACCTTCTCAAGCTTCAGCCCGATCTTTTCCAAATCCGAAACATCCATACTGCAAACATCGCCCGAGCATGTTTTCTCCAGCACGAAATTCCACCCACCGCCAATGCCGGTTCTGTCGACAACCGGCAAACCCGGACATGTGCCCGTCCCGCCGCAAGGCACACTCAGCCGGAGCGCCAGTTGTCGCATGGTCGTTCTGAAGTATTCAACGCGATCTGTGCCGTCAGAGTCATCTGCCGGGCGTACCGAATCCATCCGCCATCGTCCATACGGTCCGCCGACTGATAACAGCGTCATGGACCTATCGCCGTGCACAAGGCCATTGGTGTAGCAACGCTGACTGCCGCTGAAGGACCGATCGTCTATCCACTCGGTGCACGCGGCCAAGTCCATAGTGCGCGGAGCATTCAGTTTAGGGCTGCCCTTTCCCTTCACCAGGGCGTATGCGGGTTTCTGTCGGCGGTATGGGCTGTCAGATGGAACCTCTCCTCCAGCAGCGCCTTCAGCATTTGCGGCAATCGTTCCTTGCCCGCTCCTTCCGGCATTTCCGCGTGGATCACGACCCGCGCCTGAGCTGTCCACTCCGGCGCCTCTACCTCATGCATCTGCTTCCCATAAGCCGTGGCGATAACGGCTTTCAGCGTGAGACCGTCGATGTTCACGCGCGACCCCGAGAATGTTACCGCGGGGCCTGTGCTGCCTTCGTCCATCATCTGATCCAGAGTTCCGGTCATCCGTACTGAAGCGACTTCGAACTTCTGAGCGCTCAGGATTCCCGCAAGGAAAACGCCGAGACAAACCACTTTCCGATTAGCCATAACGCCACCAGCTTATCGGAAATCAGTCTTCCTGCCAGATATCGCTCGGTAGCTTTACCTCAGGCCGCGCCGCATGAAATGCCGCCAGCGCATCGGGCGTCACCGCGGTCTTGTCCACGTCGAGATAACGGAGCGCCTGGAAACCGCGAATCCGCTCGAGCCCGGCATTCGTAATCGCAGTCTCCCAAAGCACCAACTCCCGGAGTTTCGGTAATTGCGCCAGAGCCTCCAGTACTGCGTCGGTCACGGCGGTACCTCCCAGGTGCAGCACCTCCATTTGGGGCAACCGCCAGATATTACTCACCCCAGCGTCCGTCACGCTCGTCAGTCCGAAATTGAGATTCCGCATATCCGGCGTATGCAGCAGCAGGGCATGATCCGAATCCGCAACCGCCGTTGCATAAAGACTCAGTTCGCGCAGTGCAGTCATATTGTGAATCGCACGCAGGCCTGCACCCGTGACGCGCGTAAAGCTCAGATCCAGCCGCTGTAGCCAGACGCTCCCCTCCAGCCGCGCCATCCCGACGTCGTCGAACTCCGTCTCATCCAGCACCAGCACGCGCAACTCGTGCAGGGAAGGGAAGCCATCGAACACATGCCCCGTGATCTCCGTGCGCCCCAACCTGATCTCCTCCAGCCGTGTGAACCGCGCCAGCGGACGCAGCGTCTCGTCATTCATTGGCACGAAATCCGGCCACTCGTCGATCAGTCCATTGATATCGTCCGGATCCAGCCTTGCCAGCGGTGAGAGGTCCTTGCAGTCCGCCGCGAGCCTCAGGATCACGGTTTTGCCAAACGGAGCCGTCACCGTTCCACGCGCGGCGCCCAGCAGCGCCGGAGCGGCATCGATATCAAATTCCCCGCGAATCGTTAGTTGCCCCATGGACCGGTCCGCCGGAAACACCAGACGGCGTGAAGAAACCGCGGCCAGTTCGCTCAGCGCCCGCGCAATCAGACTACCGGATGCCAACGTCGCGCGTGCGGGCCGGGACCATTGCGTGGCCTGCATCTTCTCCTCAACCGTGAGCCCCGCGATACGCTGCGCCAGTTCAGCCAGCAAATCGTGCTGTTGCCGTCCGGCATAACTGACCCGTTCGCGCAATTCCGCCAGTGGCGTGTGGATCAGCTGTTGCTGCTGCGCCAACACATCCCCGGTCTCGGTCAACGCGCCCTGCAGGATTTCCAGGCGTTGCAGATCGCCCTCCGCATGCGCCAGGTTCACCTCGGTCATCAGCTGCTCGCATAGCTCGCGATGAGCCTGATCAATCGCGAGATCCGGATGGTAATTGCGGGCTAATTCGCGGTGCAGTTGTTTAAAGCGTTGTGGATCGCCCTGCGGCCGTGCCGCAGCGGCAGCACATGCCTCTGCCGAAACGCGCGCCTGCTCCCGCGCGGCAAGCGATTCCCGATGCGCAGCCGGATAAAAGCGAGCCCGCAGCTTAGCCGCCTGAGCCCGCGCCTCATCCAGTTCCACATAGCGAGGCGCGACAGTTCGAAGAAATCGCCGCTCCAGATTGTGCAGCGAGACGCGCAACAACGCCAGTTCAAGATGCCCGACCGAGGAATTCATCGAGAGGCAAGAATACCATGGTGGGCGTTGGGGCAGATCCGTCAGTGAAGTTTCGGCAGCCAATCACAGCCCGAATTCCTGTTATTCTGGATTTTTTGATGCATCCATCCGCGCGAAGAACCGCAGATCTCGTGAGCCGGCTGTTGGGCGCTTGTCTGGTGCTTGTCTGCTCGTTCGCCTTTGTGATTGTCGCCCGCCTCGCTGCCCAACCGTCGCTTGCGAGGTCAGCCCCGGCCCGGCAACAGAAGGCTGCGGATGTACCACCGCCGCAAGACCTAAAAGCGCTTGAGCAAAGGGTCGAAGATCTCAAAAACGAGGCTGAAAAACTTCGCGAGGAATCAACGAAGCTCCAGGTTGCCCTTGACGTCGCGAGGCATGATGCTGACGATTTCCGGTGGCTGTTGACAGTCGTGGTCGGACTCGGAGCCCTGTACAGCCTTTTCCAGGCGATCTATTCTTACCTGAACGTGCAGGAAATGAAAGCCCAGGCACAGAAAACTATCGACGGTGTAGAAACGCTCAGAAGCAATACTGCGAACGACCTCAAGGCCTTCCAAAAAGATGTCAGGGATGACGCGCAGGAGGATTTCCAGAAGTTCCGGGCGGCATGCGAAATCCAGTTTCCGATGTTTCTGGGCTTTGAGCGGGCCTTGTCACAGATGTCTACACGTCTGGCCGATCTGGTAAAGCTGTCTCCCGTTGGGGATAGCTTCTATCAAATGCTTAGCGATCTGCGTCGCCAGGAGCTCTATTACTATGAAAAAAGCATAGGGTCGTTGCAGTTTTTCGAAGCATCGAGTCCTGAGCAACTGTTCCCCATTTTTCGAGGCTTCAGCCGCTTTTATCTGGATAAATACCGGCACGATCGCCTGAACAACCCCGCAACGGCGGATAAGAATGATCTAGCTCGCGCACGATATTACCTCTACCGCGCAGAACGTTTGCCCACAGGTGGCATGGATTTCCGGGTCTTGAATGAACGGGGCTATATGGCAGTCCGGGCCGAGGCGAAGCCCGATCTGGATGAGGCCCATAGCTGTTTCGAGAAAAGCGCAAAAGTTAAGGACGAACAACAGTGCGCCCACTATAACCTCGCCCGTATCGATCACGTGAAGGCTGCGTTATTAAAGACCAGCGATCCGCTGGCGGCGGCCCAACTTTTCAGGAGCGCAGTAAATAGACTGCGAACTACGCGGGGTCACTCGAATTGGGAGGATTCTCCCTCGCCAAGAAAAGCCGCGTCCGTCAATTACAATTTCGCTTGTGGTTTGGCCCAACTTGCCGAATTGGAGCAGGACGTCAATTTGAAGAACGCATTGCTCCGAGAGAGTTTCGAAGCGCTTGAGAATTCAGTGAAACAGGCACCGGAAGACCGGACTCAATTTGAAAATGACAGGGGAGTTGGAGGGGATTTGCATCCCCTGATGCATGTGGCACAGTATCGGCCTCAGCTCGACGAATTTGCCGCGGCTATTCGCAAAGCTCAACCCTGAACCGCGAGGGCTCAGGACTCCGAGGGTCAAACGCCAAAAGGATCAATAATACGCATCACACCTCTAGTATACAAGAGGTTCGGTCTCGATTAGTGGTGGCGAGCCGAGGGCTCAGACGCCAAAAGGATCAATACGCATCACGCCTCTAGTATACAAGAGTTCTGGCCTCAATGGGCTCACCCCGCCAAAACGACACTGCAGTCCGTAACACCCGGCAATCCAAACACTTAGCCGGCAAATGGATTCGTTTTTTCGAATTGCCTTTCAGACGGTTAATCGGAAACCGTCATCGTCGGCCCGGCTATCCCGGAGGCCTTTTTCGCCTGCTCAATCACCGCTTCGGCCAGCGTATAGAAAGGACCGCCCCGTGGGTCTTCCGGTCCCGCCGTCGCCACAGGGTGGCCGGTATCGCCGCCGATCCGGACATGCGGATCGAGCGGCAATGCGCCCAGGAAATGAATCGCCATGGCGTCGGCTGTCCGCTTTCCGCCGCCGTTGCTGAACACGTCGATTCGCTCATCGCAGTGCGGGCATTGCAGGTAGCTCATGTTCTCCACCATGCCGAGAACGGGAACTTTGACCTGCTGGAACATCAGCACCGCTTTGCGCGCGTCTTCGAGAGAGACTGCCGAGGGCGTCGTCACCACAATGGCGCCGGTCACGGGCGCCGTCTGGATCAGCGACAGCTGTACGTCGCCGGTTCCGGGAGGCAGATCGATAATCAGATAATCCAGTTCGCCCCAATCCACGCCACGGATAAATTGCTGGATCACGCTGTGCAGCATCGGTCCACGCCAGACCAGGGGTTTGTCGCCGGGATTCAGAAAGCCCATCGACATCAGCCGAACACCGTAGTTTTCGAGCGGCTGGATCCGTTCGCCGATCGCCGTGGGCGTGCTGCTTGTCCCCATCATCAGAGGAACGTTGGGGCCGTAGACATCCGCGTCGAGCAAGCCCGTGTTGTAGCCGAGGTGGGCGAGAGCGATCGCGATGTTCACCGAAACCGTGGTCTTGCCGACTCCGCCCTTTCCGCTGCCAACTGCGATCAGATTCTTCACACCTGCTATTGGCAGCTTCGGCTGCGCTTGTTGTCCGGGACTCATGTACTTTAATCTTAGCGGGACACTCTGCATACATGAAACAACACGAATACACAACGACTCTGCGATGGACGGGAAACCGTGGCACCGGAACCTCCGCATACAACAGTTATGGCCGCGATCACGAAATCACCGGACCGGCAAAGACGACCACGCTTCACGGTTCGTCCGACCCGCACTTCCGGGGGGACGCTGCCCGCTACAACCCGGAGGATCTTCTGGTTTCGGCTCTTTCGGCCTGCCATTTATTGAGTTATCTGCACCTGTGCGCGATCAATCAGGTGGTCGTGACGGCTTATGAAGACAACGCAAGGGGCACGATGAACGAAAACCGCGATGGGTCGGGCGAGTTCACAGAGGTCATGCTGCGCCCCAGGGTCACGATTACACCCGAATCCAGTTCGGCCAAAGCGATGGCATTGCACGAGGAGGCCGGGAGGCTTTGCTTCGTAGCCCGAAGCGTCAACTTTCCGGTTCGTCACGAGCCGGTCATCGTCAACGGTTAAAATGAGTTACCAGGAGAGTTCATTGTCCACTAAAGACGCGCAGACCCTCGAAAACCTGTGCATTAACACCATCCGGATCCTTTCCGCCGATGCCGTCCAGAACGCAAATTCAGGCCATCCGGGCATGCCAATGGGCGCAGCCGCCATGGCCTATACGCTCTGGATGAAGCACATGAAGTTCAACCCGAAGAACCCGGGTTGGGCCGACAGGGATCGCTTCCTGCTCTCGGCCGGTCACGGCTCCATGTTGCTCTATAGCCTGCTCCATCTGACCGGTTACGAGCTTTCGCTCGATGAGATTAAACGCTTCCGGCAGTGGGAAAGTATGACCCCCGGCCATCCGGAGCGCGGGCATACCCCGGGCGTGGAAGTTGCGACCGGACCGCTCGGTCAGGGTTTCGGTAATGCGGTGGGGATGGCGATCGCTGAAGCCTGGCTTGCGGCACGCTTCAACAAACCCGGCCACACCATCGTGGATCATCACACTTACGGGATCTGCGGCGATGGCGATCTGATGGAAGGCATCACCAACGAAGCTGCATCGCTCGCCGGGCATCTGCAGCTCGGCAAGCTGATTTTCCTTTACGATCAGAACCGGATTACGCTCGCGGGTGGCACGGATCTTTGCTTTACGGAGGATGTCGGCAAGCGCTTCGAAGCTCTCGGGTGGCAGACCATCCACGTGGAAGATGGCAATGACACGGCGGCCGTGAGCGCGGCGCTTGATCAGGCGAAGGCCGAGACGAAGAAGCCGTCGCTGCTGCTCGTGCGTACGCATATTGGCTTCGGCAGCCCGAAAAAGCACGATAATTTCTCTTCGCACGGCAGTCCGCTGGGTGAAGACGAACTGCTGGCCACGAAGAAAGCCCTCGGCTGGCCGTCGGAAGAAAAATTCTTTTTGCCGGCGGATGCTGTGGCGCATTTCCGCGAAGCTATCGATACCGGCGCGAAGGCGCAGGCCGAATGGGAAACCCGCCTCAACGCCTACAAAGCTGCATTTCCAGCGGAAGCCGCGGAATTTGAAGCCTTCACCGCGGGTAAGCTGCCGGCTGATTTTGCCGCCGACATTCCGAAATGGAAGGCAGGCGATAAGCCGATCGCGACGCGCGTGGCGGGCGGGGAAGTGATCAACGCGCTGGCGAAGCGCATCACCAATCTCATGGGTGGTTCCGCCGACCTGAATCCTTCGACGAACACCGCTCTCAAAGGTGCGGGCGATTTTCAGCCTGTAGTAGAAGGTGCTTCCAACATGGGCGCGGTGGGTGGCGGCTGGAACTATGCGGGCCGCAACGTAGCATTCGGAGTTCGCGAGCATGCGATGGGTGCGGCGGTGAATGGCATGGCTGCGCATGGCGGCGTCATTCCTTTTGGCGCGACGTTCCTCGTGTTTTCGGACTACATGAAGCCCTCGATTCGTCTCTCGGCGCTCAGCCATCTCAAATCGATTTGGGTTTTCACGCATGACAGCATCGGCGTAGGAGAAGACGGGCCTACCCATGAGCCGATTGAACAGTTGGCGGGGCTTCGCGCGATTCCGTGTCTGACGGTGATCCGTCCCGCGGATGCTACCGAGACCGCCGAGGCCTGGGTCTACGCAGTTGGCCGCGAAGCCCCGACGCTGTTTGCGCTCTCGCGACAGAATGTTCCTCATCTGGACCGCAGCACCGCGAAAGGGGATGCGTCGAAAGGCGCGTACATTCTTGCCGAAGCGGATGGCGGAAAGCCCGACGTGCTTCTTATCGGGGCAGGCTCGGAAGTGCAGCTTTGCGTGGCGGCGAAAGAGCGGCTGAAGGGCTACGGCGTGAATGCCCGCGTGGTCAGTATGCCGTCGATGAATCTGTTCGAACAACAGGATGCGGCTTACCGCGAGAGCGTGCTGCCGAAGGCAATTCGGGCGCGCGTCACAGTGGAAGCAGGGTCGACGTTCGGGTGGGATCGGTGGGCGGGCAGCGAAGGCGAGATCATCGGTCTTGAGCGCTTCGGCGCTTCGGCGCCAGGTGAAGAAGTGATGCAGCGCCTGGGATTCCGCGCTGAAAACGTGACTGCGGCCGCGCTCAGGGTACTGGGCCGCGCTGCCGATGCCAAGAAGGAGAGCGACGCACCGCTTGGATTTACTGTGGCCGCTCCCATGCACCATGCGTAAGCTGTCGTTGCTCCTGGTCATCACTGCCGTTATCGCATTCGGTGGGTCCGTTCTTGTGCCTGCGGTTGCCGATGCTGCACGGGCAGGCGACTTCAAGACGGCTGAGTCGATGCTGAAGGCCTATCGCGCGCAACGGGGTGTGACTCCGGAGTATGTGGAGGCGTATTCGTGGGTCGGGCGCGGCGAACTGGGGGCAAAGAAATATCAAGCTGCTCTCGACAATGCGCAGGCGGTCCGCGATCTCTGCCTGAAGCAACTGACGGGGCGTAAGCTGGATGCCGAACCCAGTCTGCCGACTGCACTGGGTGCATCTATCGAGGTGACCGGTCAGGCCCTGGCCCACACAGGGCAACTCGATCAGGGCGTTACTTTCCTGCGGGCCGAACTGGAGAAGTGGAAGGCAACTTCTATTGAGGCGCGCATCCAGAAGAATATTAATCTCCTTTCGCTCGAAGGCAAGCCGGCGCCTGCTCTCGATATTGCAAATCACGTGGCCGGGCCGCAGCCCCGGCCATTGACGGCGCACTCAGGTCATCCCGTACTGCTCTTCTTCTGGGCCCACTGGTGCGTGGATTGCAAACAGGAGATCCCGATTATCCAGCAGATCCAGAAGGCTTACAAAGCGAAGGGACTGGAGATCATTGCGCCGACCCAGCACTACGGCTACGTCGCAGGTGGTGAGGATGCGCCGCGCTCCATCGAAACGCCGTATATCGGGAAAATCTTTGCGCAGTATTACGCCGGATTGGGCAATGTGGAAACTCCGCTCAGCGAGGCGAACTTCGCACGGTACGGAGTCAGCACAACACCGACGCTGGTGCTGTTGAACTCAGCCGGCAAGGTGACGCTCTATCATCCGGGAGCGATGACTTTCGACGAACTCGCGACAGCTTTGCGCCGGTAGATCGCCCATGCCGAGAGAATCCCGACGCCGGTTCCGACGGCGAGTTTGCCTTCGAAGATCCAGACTTGTGTGACGCCTCCGGGTGGTACGCAGGCGCACAGGATTGCGAGCAGCGTGACTCCCCAGCCCGATATCGCGCTCAGACGGTGGCCCGCTTTCCAGGCACTGCCGAAGATGTAGACGAAGGGAATGAAGCCCACGATCACCATCAGCGAAACGATGGTGTCATAGGCCGCCCGGACGGTATCGCCGATCTGCATCAGCACCAGCAGGGCCGATGCCAGCAGGCCTAAAGCAAGTATCGAAACGTGCGGCGTGTTCCAGCGTGGATGAACTTTCCCGAAGGCGGCGGGAAGCAAGCCATCCACACCGGCAGCGAAGGGCATTCGCGATACCGACGATCCCAGGCCGCCGAACTGTCCGACCGCGGAGACAAAGACGAGAGCCGCGAATGCCGATGGCAGCCATGGCAAGCCGAGCGCGATTCCCGCGGCATGGCCCGCCTGATTGAGGCCGTCCAGTTCGCTCACCTTGTCAGCCGGAAGCAGCACGAGAACTGCCGCCGTTGCGCCCGCATAGAAGGCGACCGTCACGAGCGATGAGATCCATGCGGCGCGCGGCAGCGTGCGTTTGGGATCGCGCACTTCGGCACCCATCAGGCCGACGAGTTCCATGCCGCTCATGGCGAAGGCAATGGCGGACCAAAAACTGACCGTATTCCAGTTGAAGTCGGGGAGCACATGAAACGAGGTCGCGGAGGGGTGGTGTCGCAACGCGGCGATTACCAGGACGATGGCGAGAAGCCAGGACGCCGCCGCACCTAAATCGACGGTCAGCTGACCGGTCCTGACGCCGAGAATATTTACGCCCAAGGCGAGCCATATCGCAGCGAGGCACACGATCAGCAGCGAGGCACGGCCGGTTGGACCGATGGCGGTTCCGATATAAAACATGGCGGCGCCGGGGAGCCACACGACGATGCTCATCCAGTAGAGCCAGAAGCAGAGGAAGCCGTGCCAGGGGCCGAAGTCGTGGCGCGTCCAGATATACATGCCACCAGCCTGGGGATGACGGACCGTGAGAGCGGCCACCGCGATTGCGAGCGGTAATGAAAGCCCCAGCGCCCCGAGGCACCACAGCAGGATCGCGCCCGGACCGGCGTGCGCCGCGGCCGGAATCCAGCGGGTTCCGATGATACAGGCAAGAGCGAAGAACGTAATTTCGCGAGTGCGGAGGGTGCGCCGAAGCATGAGCCAGTTTAACCGGCGAGCAGTGCTGTGATCTTCTCGGCGTCGTTGGGAACGACTATCGGGGCATTGCCGAAGTTGGGCTTGATCGGGGAGCTATCGGGGGCCTGTAAAGCGCCGGTGTGATAGCGATAGATGTAATCGGGGTCCTTCAGGACATTGCCGGTGAGCACGGCGACCACATCGGCATTACGGTCGAGTTTGAGTTTGCGGATCCCGGCGAGAGTTGCGGCCGACGCCGGCTCGCAGCCGATCCCGCTGTGTCCAATGACTGCCTTCGCATCCGCGATCTCCTGCTCGGTGACGCTTTCGACCACGCCATTGGAAGTTTCGATTTCGAACTGCGCTTTCGGCCAACTCACGGGATCGCCGATCTTGATCGCCGTGGCGAGCGTTTCGGGATGGCCCTGCGCCTCAAATGGTTTCGAGCCCTTCTCGCGCATGTACTCGTAGAACGGCGAAGCTCCTGCTGCCTGAATGACGGCGAGCCGCGGCAGCCGGTCAATGAAACCGAGTTGATGCAGTTCGCGCAAGCCCTTGCCGAAGGCCGAGACATTGCCGAGATTACCGCCCGGCAGAACCACCCAGTCGGGCACTTTCCAGTCGCGCTGGTCCATCATTTCGATGACGATGGATTTCTGCCCTTCGATGCGGAAGGGGTTGATGGAGTTCAGCAGATAGATGCCGAGCCGTTCCGTCAGAACACGGACCAGAGCCAGGATCTGATCGAAGTTCGCATCCACCTGAAAAGTTTTGGCGCCGTATTCCAGGGCCTGAGCGAGCTTGCCGTACGCGATATTGCCATTCGGGATGAAGATCAGCGGATCGAGTCCGCCGGCGCTGGCGTAAGCAGCCATGGAGGCGGATGTGTTGCCTGTGGAGACGCAGGCCACACGCTTCATACCGAGACGACGGGCCTGTGCGACTCCGGCGGTCATCCCGTTGTCTTTAAAAGAACCCGTGGGGTTGAAGCCCTGGTGCTTGAAGGTGATGTTGGCGAGACCGCCATAGGCTGCGGCGCGGACCGATTGCAGCAGCGGTGTATTGCCCTCGCGCAACGTGACCACGCTGTTGTAGTCATCCAGAAACGGAAAGAGTTCGCGGTAGCGCCAGACACCGCTTTGATCGAGCGGATTATTCTCCATACGGCGTTCGCGCCAGATGCGCTTCAGCAGATGGACGTCGATATCTGAAAAATCGTACTTCGCTTCGAGCAGCCCGCCGCATTTCGGGCAGTTATAGATGATTTCGTTGATTCCGAAAGACGCGCGGCACGCTGGTGCGATGCAGTTCAGGCAGGGTTGCATGGGGAAATCCCAGTTTAACCCTGCCCTGAACGCCTCGATTACTTCGCAGATACTGTAGCCGGCGCTGGTGTCTGGTACAACTGAACCTTCTGGATTGCCCAGGCAGGAGCGTTGGTGGCCGTTGCGGTTTGTGTGATGCGGATGAACTTCGCTTTCGTCGGTTTGAAGTCCATCACGACCGTATTGCTGTCGCCCTGGCCTTCAGCGAGCGAGACGCCCCAGGTCTTGCCGTCGAGAGAGGCCTCCACTTTATAACCACGTGGCCACATGCCGGCGTTCTGACCTCCACGGCCGCCGCCACCGAAGCCCGCAAAACCCGCAAAGCCACCGCCGCCCGCAGGCGCCGCGGGTGGAGTGCCATCCGCGACCGCCGGGGGAGCCGCCGGTGCTCCTCCACGACCACCGGCCGCGCCGCCACGTCCACCACCGCCACCGCCGCGACCACCACCTCCGGACGCTCCGGCGCCGCCTCTGCCGCCGCCCCCGGGCTGGGCCGGTGCGGGCGCGACGAGTTCCATTCCCGCCAGCGTAGTTGCCGCGGGCAACTCGATCTGGAACCATGTGCTGGCTGTCTGCGCGGTGCCGGTGGTCCACGAAGTTCCCGGTTTGCCAGCCAGGGCATTCGCGGCAGTTTCGGGATTCACGCTGGCCGTCGCTTTCCAGTTCTGCTGACCAGGGACAACGGCGGGTACCGATGCTTCCAGTTCGCGAACGGTCCACTTCTTATGATTCGGATTCGCGGCCCGCACGGCGGCAACCTGGGCCGGGGTGACAAACGACGCACTATTGCCGAAGCTGTTCCGCAGATAGGACACGACGTCCGCGATCCACTGGTCGGTGTTCTTGTTCATCGGAACCATTTCTTCCGTGTATGTTTTGCCATCCACCGGACCGTTAAGGCCGGAGAGCACCACGTTGATGACGTAGTCCCGATGGGCCAGGACGCGCGCTGAACCCGCGTGCGGCGGAGCCTTCGTGCGGGCCGGGCCGGCGCCGGCCTGCGGTGCGCCTTTGCCATCGTCGCCGTGGCAGCTGAAGCAAAGTTCTTCGTAAACCGCCGCCCCGCGCTGCATGGTCTGCAACTCGGCAGGGGAAAGACCGGCGCGTGAGAAAGTCTGGATGGGATAGAGAATCTGGTTGCCGATTTCACGCACGCCGCGGGCTTTGTTTGCCTCTTCGGCGGAGTGGATCGTATTGCGCGCATCCGGGTCCTTCAGCGTGTTCATCGTGAGCATCGCCTGGATGGTGACGTCGGCTTCCTTATCGGTCTGAGCGGCGCGATTGTAGTCCGCGGCAAACGATTTATCGCCGGCCTTGTAAAGCGTTTCGCTCGCGCGGATGGCCTGCACGCGCATCTCCGGATGCGAGTCCCGCATTTCGGTGCGCGCCAGGGCGGGATCCAGCGCATTCAGGCCTTCGAGAGTCCACAGCGCGTGAATGCGCGCCAGTTGATTGTTCGACGTTTTCACCATGGCCTCAAGAGCAGGGACCACCGACTTATCCTGCTTGAGCACCAGCAGCTTTTGCGCCGTATCGCGCCACCAGCCGATGGGGTTATCGAGATGCGCCACTAACTGGGTTGCCGTTTCATCCAGCATGTGAGGCTGTTCCGTGGCGGCAGCTTTGCCGTCATACACCAGGCGCCAGACGCGGCCGTAGCTCACAACCTTGTCGAGTTTGTACTGATCGATCTTGGCGCGCAGGTAAGAGCCTGGAGGAGTCCACTGCGATTCCTGAATGATTCCGTGATACATATCCAGGATGTAGATCAGGCCATCGGGGCCCACGCGGATGTTGACGGGACGGAACAGCGGGTCGGTACCCAGCACAAACTCGGAACCGGGGTAGGCATTGCGCAGTTGCGTGAGGCCTTCGGTCTTGACGATCTTCGCGCGGCGAATCAGGCGTCCGACGGGTTCGCAGAACAGGAGATCGCCCTGCATGTCTTCCGGATAACGGTCGCTGCGAACGATGGCAGGGCCGTTCGATGCGGTGACATGATTCAGCGCGCCGATGGGCAGGCGAACGCGGCGTGTTCCGCCCTGCATATCGCCGATTGTCGGAGCGGGCCACACGGTCAGGAAGTCGGGCTCCGTCTGGTCGGCAACGGAGAACGCGCCGTACTGGATCGGAACCTGGAAGTTGACCGGGCCACGCTCGCCGCCGGCGTCCACAAACCACATCTTGCCGTAATCGTCCTGCGCGAGACCCCACTGACCGCCATTCGGGCCGGTGGATTCTTTCAGGATGCCGTTCGGGGTCCAGCGGAAGCGAAATGCGTTATAGGTGCTGTAAATCCAGTTGTCCAGGCCCCAGATGAAGCCGCTCTCCTGATGTTCCAGGTTGCCTCTGACGCCCGCGCCCTTAAAGAACACTTCCTTCTGATCGGCGGTGCCGGTGCCTTTCGTATCGACGTATTCCATGACATCGCTGGCGTCGGTATCGATCGAAAGGATCTTGTTTTTATCCAGCGGCAGAACCATGCGTGGCAGAACCATCTTGTCGACGAAGACACCATGCTTGTCGTACTTGCCGTCGCCTTTCGTGCTCTCGTGTGTGCTGATCCGGCTGACGGGATCATACTCGTTGTTGCCGTCGGCATCCGGCATGTAGGTGCGCATTTCCGTGATGAACATGCGCCCGTTGCCGTCCCATTCGATGGAGGACGGATTGATGATTGTGGGATCCGAAAGGACCAGTTCCATATGGAAACCGGCTGGCAGGATGAAGTGTTTGGCTTCTTCCTGCGCGGGGAGCGGCTTAATGGGCTCCTTAGGGGTAAAGTCCGCGCCGGGATTGTCGACCGTGACATCGCCCGTTCCTCTGCCGCCACCTCTGCCCGCCGCCGGAAGAACTCCGCGCCCACCACCGGCTCCGCGTCCCGCGCCCTGAGCGGGCGGTTGCGGCTGTGCCGGGGTTTGGGCAAACAGGGCCAGACCAATCAGCGTGACTGATGTCGCGGTCGCGATGGCCCAGCCGAGACGGCCAGGGTGTGAGCGTTTGATTCCTGTGCGCATGAAGACTTCTACCTCTCGATTGAATTCGGAACTGGACGGTGGACCGACGAGCGTATATCAATATACATCAAAGCTCAGGGTTGCGCGTAATTTCGTATACGGTATGCAAAGTGCATGCTAAACTGGCAAACCATGATCCGTTTATTCTCACGTTCCACATTCCTGAGCGCAGGTGCGATGTTTTTGGCGATGGCAACCGCTTACGGGCAGGCCGCGAAAGCGCCGGCAAAAGCTGCGCCGAAGGCCGCCGCAAAGGCTGATGCTCCGGCCACGGCTTCCGGCCCCGATGTGGCGGTGATGGGCAGAGTGTCATTCAAGGGTACGGCACCCGTATCGAAGCCGATTGCGATGGATTCGGAACCTTCCTGCGCCGCCAAACACACGGGCAAAGTGTATCCGGAGACGGTGATCGTGAATCCGAACGGCACGCTGAAGAATGTTTTTGTTTATGTGAAGACGGGGCTTGAAGGAAAGACGTTCCCGGCGCCTCAGACTCCGGCGACACTGAATCAGGTCGGCTGCGTGTATGAGCCGCATGTGCTGGGTGTTGTCGTGGGGCAGGATCTGAAGATCGTGAACAGCGACGCTACGACGCACAACGTTCACGCGCTCGCGCAGGTCAATCCGGATTTCAATATCGGCCAGCGCGCCGGTGCGGGTCCGATTATCCGGATTTTCGATAAGCCGGAAGCGACGATGGGGATTGTCTGCAATCAGCATCCGTGGATGAAGGCCGTTGCCCATGTGATTTCGAATCCGTACTTCGCGGTGTCGGGCGCGGATGGCGGGTTTGAGATCAAGAATCTGCCTCCAGGGACTTATACGCTTGAGGCACTGCATGAAAAGTACGGCGCCAGCACGCAGCAGGTGACCGTGGTAGCGGGGAAGCCTGTTGCGGTGAATTTCAGTTTCAGCTCCGGCCAGGCCTTTGTTCCGGGTTCGCTGAAGACGATGGCTAACGTTATCGTGCCGTAGGTTTGTGCGCTGGCCGGTGCGGCTGCGGGCAAGTCGGGCGGGAAGCGCTAAACTGGTATTTCCCGCATGCGAATTCTGCGCTGGCTATTGCTGGTCATCATCGCCGTTGTTGTTGCCGGCGTTTTCCAGTTCTACCGCCTTCAGCGGAATGCCGGGAAAGCGACCCAGCGTCCGCTGCCTGCCAGTATGGCGCTCGACGATAGGGCCAGCGCGCTCGACTGGAAGTGGGGCCAGAGCGCGGGCGGCAAACCTGCCATCACCCTTAGCGCGAAAAACTATCGGCTGACTGCCGACTCCAAAAAAGCTCAGCTGAAGTTTGTCGAACTCCACATTTACAAGCCGGATGGGAAGTCTTACGATCAGGTCCGCACTGACTCCGCGGATTTTAATAACGACGACCACAAACTCTATGCGCCGGGCGAGGCTGAAATCACACTCGACGTTCCCGTTGAAGGTGCGCCAAAACATCGTTTGACCGTCGTCAAAGCGGCAGGAATTAACTTTGACAGCGAATCGGGTAAAGCTCTGACCGATCAGCATGTCGCATTTACGTTTGAAGGTGGAACCGGGACGTGCGACGGCGCGTCGTATGACCCGCTGAGCAAAGAGATCCATCTCATGCACGGAGTTGTGATGAATCTGAAGAGCAAGACTCCTGGCGGCAGGCCGATGAAGGTCGAGACCGAAGAGTTGATCTACAGCGAAACCGGTTCTACCGTGAAGATGGCGCCGTGGTCGAAAATGACCCGCGATCAGACCGTGATGGAGGCGGGAGCAACTACCGTCAATCTGAAAAATTCTCCGCTTGGCCGGAAGATCGACACGATTGATGCGCCGAACGCGAAGGGAACCGATAAGCAACAGGCCAAAGACAAGAAAGAAGGGCGGAATCTGGAGTATTCCGCGGACCTGGTAAAGGCTTACTATAACGAGCACGGTGAAATCGAAAAACTCGACGCCACTGGAAATGCGCGGCTGGTTTCGCATTCGAAAGCGGCCGATACCACGATGTCCGGCGCCCGTTTAAATATGTTGTTTACCGCGGGAAAAGAAGACAGCGTGCTTTCTTCGGCTCAGGCGCGCGGCAATGCGGTAGTGGAATCGAAATCCCTGCCGGTGGCGGGTGGGCTCACGCCGGACACGAAAATCCTGCACTCCGATTCAGTAGATGTTTTTATGAAGCCGGATGGCAAGGATCTGGACCATGTGGCTACTCTTGCGCCGGGAACGATGGAATTCGTTCCCAATCAGACCGCGAGGGAGCGGCGTCAGGTGAAAGCGGACCGCATGCTGGTGAAATACGGCGCGAACAACGAGATCCAGAGTTTTCACGCCGATACGGCAGCAACAGAGACGCATCCGTCGCAGGATGAGATCGCCAGGAAGAAAAAGACCGCGACGGATATTGCGGTGACCAGCAGCAAGACGATGGATGTGGCATTCGACGAAAAAGGCCAGGTGAAACAGATCCTGCAATCGGGCAATTTCCATTACTCGGAGGGTGTGCGCAAAGCGCAGGCCGATAACGCCGTGATGGATAATTCAAAAAACCTGATGGATCTGGACGGGCATGCGCGAATCTCGGACGATTCGGGAACGACGGCCGCGAACCATATTCAGATCGATCAGACGAAGGATTCCATGGATGCGAGGGGCAGTGTCAGTACGACGCATATGGCCGAGCAGAAGCCCGATCCAAAAGATCCGAAGACAGTGGCGAAAACGGGCGACTCCGGGGGAATGCTCGACCCGGGCGAGGCGATGCAGGGCAAGGCCGATCACGTGGTTTCGGAATCGCGCGGAAGCAAGTTGAATTACATCGGCAATGCCCAGGTCTGGCAGGGTGGGAGCAAGGTGATGGCGGACCGTGTAGATATCGACCGCAAAGAGAAGACGCTGATTGCGGATGGACACGCGGTTTCACTTCTCCAGGATTCCACCAAAACATCAGCGGATGGAAAGCCCGGCCCGGTCCCGACGACGACGCAGGTACGTTCTCAGAAACTGGTTTATGCCGATGCGGCCCGTCTGGCGACCTACACCGGTGATGTGACCATGATTCGGGCGGGATTGACGGTGAAGTGCGCAACGCTGCAGGCGTACATGAATGACGGCAAACCGGTGAACGGGAAAACACCGGAGTCGCGAATCGACCATGCGATCGCGGATGGAAAAGTCGAAATTGTGCAGACCATCGCCGCGCGGCAGCGCACGGGCACGAGCGAGCACGGAGAATACTATACAGAAGAGGGGAAAATTATCCTGACCGGTGGGCGTCCCTATCTGAAAGACTCCAAACAGGGCGACGTGCACGGGGATAAGCTGACCTACTTTACCAACGACGACAAGCTGATTTACGACGGAGCTCCGAAGGATAAAGTCGAAGGCCGCATCTTCCGGCCGGGCAAATCGTAATGGGCCGGGACAGAGTTTGATGAAAAAGCTGGAAACCGTTGAGATCGCGAAGTCGTACCGTGGACGCCGCGTGGTGAACGATGTTTCTCTCACCGTGGGGCCGGGCGAAATTGTTGGTTTGCTGGGGCCGAACGGGGCGGGGAAGACGACATCGTTCTACATGGTGGTGGGGCTGATCAGTCCGGATTCCGGCAAGGTCCTGCTGGATGGCAAGGACGTCACGAACGTTCCGATGTATCAGCGGGCCAACCTTGGAGTGAGTTATCTGCCGCAGGAAGCGTCCGTATTTCGGAAGCTGACCGTGGAAGACAACCTGATGGCGATACTGCAGACGCGCCGCATGACGGGGCGCGATCGACGGGAAAAGATGAACCGGCTCATCGAGGAGATGGGGCTGGGGACTGTGCGGCGAAGCAAGGGGTATGTGCTTTCCGGCGGTGAGCGGCGGCGGGTGGAGATAGCGCGGTCTTTGGCTATTGATCCGAGTTTTCTCCTGCTGGATGAGCCGTTTTCGGGAATTGATCCAATTCAGGTGTTGGAACTTCAACGAATTATTCTGGATCTGAAGAAATCCGGAATTGGCATTCTGGTGACGGATCACAATGTGCGGGAAACGTTGAGTGTGACGGATCGCGCTTACATTATTAACGAGGGCAAGATTTTCCGGAGTGGGCGGCCGGATGATCTGGCGGCTGATCCGGAAGTGCGGCGGGTTTATCTGGGTGAGGGGTTTCAGCTGTCGTTGGGGTATGGGGCTTGAAGTTCAGCCTGGCGGCAGTGCCGCGCCGGGGCGGATTTCGTCGGAAGCCCTTTTCACCACTTTGTCGCCGGCTTTCAATTGACCGGTGACTTCTATCAGATCTCCACTGGCCGGACCTTTTTTCACATCCACCCATTCGGCGTGACCGTTTTGATTTCGGACGACAAACGTCCGTTCCGTGGTGGTCACCACACTCGATGGCGGCACGAGAAGAGCCGGCCGCGATTCTTTTACAGGCCAGTGAACCGTGGGATACATGCCGGGCGCGAGCGAGCCATCGGCGTTGGTGACGTCCATCTCTACGGACAAGGTGCGGGTCTTCGGATCGAGAATATGAGAACTGCGCGCGACAACTCCGGAGAAAACTCGTTCCGCAAATGCGGGTACGTGGAACGCAACCTTCACTCCATGCGGAACGACACCGGAAACGTCTTCCGGCACCGACACCACGAGCCGCAGTTTCGAGAGTTGCTGGAGAACGAGCAGCGGTGAATCCGCGCCCGGCCCTGCCAGAGCCCCAGGGTGGATCAGGCGATCGGTGATCATGCCATCGAACGGCGCCGTGATTCGCAGGTAGCCCTGAGTTTCCTGCAGCGCTTTCAAATTGGCCGTCGCAACCTGGCTCAGTTGGCGGCGCGCCTGAATCAGCGCCTGCTGAGCTTCGATCTGCTGCTGCACCTGAACCACTTCGTTTCCAGCGATTGCGCCGGGGGTTTCCGCTGCTTTCTTCAACTTATCGAGAGTGCTGCGTGTAGCCGCGAGTTGTGCTTCGGCCTGGAGGCGATCCGCGTCGGCGGCTTGTATGCGCGCCTGCGCCTCCGCGATACGCGACGCCATTTCAGGCGCGCTCAATTCCACGAGCAGGTCGCCCTGCTTCACACTGGAGCCGCGATCCACTGTCACACGTTCGACATAACCCGGCACTCTGGCATGCAGGGTCACGCTCATGAAGGGTTCCAGTTCGCCGGGCAAATCGACGGAACGGGATGTTGCCTTCGACGTCACGGCCACCATTTCGATTTTTTGCGCCGGGAGCATAGACGCTGCCGCGAGCAGGCAAAGAGTGCTTCGCGTGAGATTAAACCGGTTCATAATATCGACTCTCCGGATCGTTCGGGTTCAGGGACGGGGACGCGGTGGAAGCCCGCGACTGCAGAATGGCGTAGATGGAAGGTAGGATGGTCAGGGTCGCAAAAGTAGAAACGATCAGACCGCCAATGACGGCCCGACCGAGCGGCGCAGCCTGTCCGCCACCTTCGCCCGCGCCGATCGCCATCGGGAGCATGCCGAACGTCATAGCGGTAGCTGTCATCAGGATGGCTCGCAGGCGGCTGCCTGCGCCTTCCTGAATGGCTTTGAATTGCGGCATTCCCTCATGTCGAAACCGTTCCGTGAAACTCACCAGCAGAATGGAATTGGCAACGGCAATTCCGATTGCCATGATTGCGCCCATGAACGACTGGATATTGAGAGTTGTGGCGGTCAGCTTCAGGATCAACAGGACTCCGCATAAAACGGCCGGGATGGTGAGCACGATCGAGAGCGCGAGCCGCAGCGACTGGAAGTTCGCGGCGAGCAGCAGGAAGATCACCAGTACGGCCAGGAGCAACCCGGTGCGCAGGCCTGAAATCGTTTGATCGAGTGCGGGAAGCTGGCCGCGATAGATCACTGAGACACCGCGCGGGGCCGCACCAGCGCGGGTCACGGCGGCGCGCAACTGCGGCGCGGCATCGCCCAGCGTGATGCCGTGGAGATTCGCGGTAAGACTGATCACGCGTTGACCGTTGTTGCGCTCGATCAGGCCGGGGATAGTGCCATTCTTCAACGAAGCGACATCCGCGAGGCGGGTATCGCTGTGCCCGTCCTCCATGACGGGGATGTTGCGGATTTGGTCGGCGCTTTGCAGCTGATTCTGCGGAAGCTGGACCTGAATTTGAAAGGCATTGCCGGAGGCCGGGTCGCGCCAGTAGTTCGGCTGAGTAAAGCGCGACGAGGATGTGGCCGGCACGATGGAACGGGCCACATCGGCCATGGTCAGGCCAAACTGGCCGGCACGTTCGCGGCTGATGTTGATATCGACAGTAGGGTAGTTGACCGATTGGGCGATTTGCAGATCGCGCAGAAACGACAGCTTCGACAGCTGAGGCTGAACCTTCTGCGCAAAGGCGAGATCATCCTGAAGATTTGTGCCCATCACCGCGACTTCGACCGGCGTGGGTGAACCGAATCCCATCACCTGGCTGACGATGTCCCCTGCCTCGAAGGACACGTCGGTTCCTGGTAACGATCTGGCAAGGCCGGCCCTCAGTTTCTCGCGAAGCGTTTCGCTGGCCGCCGCGCCTGGCTTCATGGCGATCTGGATGACAGCCTCCTGCGAGCCACTGGTAAAGAGGTGGATTAAGTCGACCGGATAACTGGATGGCACAACGCCGACGAAATCGCTGGTGATGGCAATGTTGTTGGCGCCGGCTTCCTGCTTGATCACATCCAGAGCCTTCAGGACCATGCGTTCGGTTTCTTCGACGCGGGTGCCGGTTGGAGCGCGAAGACGGATGCGCAGGAGGGCGGAGCTGGTTTCGGGAAAGATTTCCGTGCCCAGTTGCGGCATCAGAACATAAACGATCGCCGCTGCCGCGATCAGGTAGGCGAGCACCAGAGGCCAGCGAAAACGGAGTACGACACCAAGGTAACGTTCGTAGAAATTGCGGAAGCGGTCGAACAAGCCAGGGCGCGTTTTTTCGCTGTGTTCCTTCTTCAGCAACCAGGTCGAAAACACCGGCACCAGACTGCTGGAGAGCAGGTAGGAGGCGATCATCGCGAAACCCACCGCCAAAGAGAGGGGCACGAACAGCTGTCTGGCGACGCCCACCATAAAGAATGAGGGAACGAAGACAGCCAGAATGCAGAGCATGGAAAGCAACCGGGCGAGGGCGGTTTGCTGCGATGCCTCCAGTACAGCGCGCGCCAGCGAACCGCCCGACGCTTGCCTGTGACTATGGATATTTTCGATGGAGACAGTGGCTTCGTCGACCAGAACGCCTACAGCGAGGGCCAGACCGCCAAGCGTCATGATGTTGATGGTCTGTCCGCCGGCCCAGAGGAAGATCACGGCTGCCAGCAGCGCGAACGGAATATTCAGGACGACGATGAAAGCGCTGCGCCAGTCGCGCAGGAAGATCAGCACCATCAGACCGGTGAGGAGAGCTCCGAGAAGACCTTCCTGCGCGAGATTCCGGATCGAGTTAGTGACGTAGGGCGACTGATCGAATTCCAGGCGGACATCGACGTCTTCCGGTACTGCTTTCTTAAACGTGGGGATGGCGGCCTTCACAGCTGCGATGACGGCGAGAGTGGAAGCGTCGGAACGTTTTGTGACAGGAATGTAGACAGTGCGTTTACCGTTCACGTGGGCATAGGCTGTTACAAGATCGGTACCGCTCTCGATGGTTCCGACGTCGCGCAGATAGACGGTTGCTCCGGCTTTGGGGCGGATAGGAGCACTGAGCAATTCGGAAAGGTCTCCGCCCAGCGCGGCGTTATTTCGCGCGATGCGATTCAGCGTGCCCGTGAAAATGTTACCCGATGGCATCACGACGCTGGCTTTGGTCACCGCGGCGATGACTTCGTCTGGCGACATATGGTACTGGCGCAGTTTGCCGGGATCGAGGGTAATAACAATCGTGCGCTGGCTGCCGCCGAACGGTGGAGGCGCCGAGACGCCGGGCAGGGTCGCGAATAAAGGCCGCACACGGTTGAGGGCGAAATCCTGCAGTTCGGCGCGGCTGTGAGTTGCGCTGTCGAACACCAACTGGCCCACCGCTACGCTGCCGGCGTCGAAGCGTGTGATGAAGGGGGGCACCGTGCCGGGAGGCATGAAGGCGCGGGCACGATTTACATAGCCGACCACTTCGCCCATCGCCTGACTCATATCGGTGCCTTCGTGAAAAATGAGCTTCATCAGGGTGGCGCCCTGGATGCTCTTGCTCTCCACACGGTCAATGCCGGTGATGTAGAGGAAGTGATACTCGTAGTAATAAGTGACGTAGCCTTCCATCTGCGCGGCGTCCATGCCGCCGTAGGGCTGCGCGACGTAAATAGCGGGTTCGCCGACCTGAGGGAAAATGTCGACCGGCATGCGCCGCAATGCCAGCGCGGCGCACAGGGCGATTGCCACGAGCGCAACGACAACGGTGACGGGACGGGTGAGTGCCGCTAAGACCAGCCGCATTTATTTGCTCACTTCCGCGATGAAGGGACGCAGATCGCCCGCGGCAGTGGCGAGTCCGGAGAGAGCGCGCCAGACAGTCAGGTGGGAGAGTGCGTTGTCGATTTCGGCCTGGGTGAGCAGGCGCTGGGCTTCCGCAACCGCATCGATTGTTCCGAGGCCCGCCTGATAACGCGCCCTGGCCTGATCGAGTGCGGCTTTGGCGGAGGAAATCTGCACCGGGGTGATATCCGCGACATCGCGAGCGCCGCGCAGTTGCGCCTGCGCCGTGTTCCAGCGTGTCTTCAATTCCGTGACGATCTGTTCTTCCTGTGCGGTTTGAGCCCGGATGTTAGCTGACTGCACGGCTTCTTTCGCGCGGATGGCGGCCAGATCCATGAGTGGAAATGTCACGGAGAAGCCGACGGCGAAATTCTGTACGGTGGGGGCAAGGCCGTTGAAGCCTCCTTCGCGGCCGCCGGTCACGTCCGCGCCGGTACCTCTCGCATAGATGGCGCCCTGTGCGGCGAACTTCGGAAAATAAGAACGTTCGAGAGCTCTGAGCTGCGCGCGTGCCTGCTCGATGGCGGCGTTTTGTTCGAGTGCCAGAGGATTGGAACTGAAGTTCACCGGAGCGCTGGGAGGAATCACGGGGAGTTGCAGGAGGGCTGCGGTGGAGATTTCAATCTGGGCAGGCTCGCCACCTACAAACTGAGCGAGGGAGACGCGGGCTACTTCCACGGCCTGGCGTGCCTGAACCATTTGAGTGCGCGCCGCTGCCAGTTCGGCTTCCACGCGCGCGGTGTCGGCGCCGGGGCGCAGTTCGGCATCGGACAGTGCGCGGGTAGTCCTCAGGATGGCTTCAGCGCGTTCGATGCCGGCCTGCGCGGCGCGAACCATTTCCTGTGCGGCGGCCAGCGTGAGCCACGCATCGACAGTGGCGGCGGCCACTTCGAACTGGCTGCGTTTCACGGTTGCTTCCGATTGCGCCCGTGCAGCTTCCGCCGCCGCTACGTTGGCGGCGCGCAGGCCGAAATCGAAGGGCTCCCAGGAAACCAGGCCTCCTAATGCGCTTCCCCAAACTGTGCCGGTATTGTTGGACCCGAGCACGGGACCTGAGATCGAGGGAATCGTGCTTTGGGGCAGAAGGAGACCGAAAACGTTATTTCGCGTGGCACGGTTTTCCTGGGCCAGAGCGTCGATTTTGGGCAGGTAGGCTGTGCGGGCGAGTAGGATTCCGGCCGCTGCTGCGTTCATGCGCTCCTGTGAGACGCGGATGGAGGGATAATTCTTAGAGGCAAGATCTACCGCCTGCGCGAGACTGAGTGGACCCGTGGGCGCGGATTGGGCGGCGCACATGCCGCACCACATGCCGAGAAGAACCGCCGTGGACGATGCCGGACGCCGCATGGTTTAGTCACCCTCCACGAGTTCGTGAAAGAGCTCACGAACCCGGTTCTTTGCGGTTGCCAGTGCCTTGCGCCCCTGCGCAGTGGCGCTATAGACCTTGCGGCGGGATTTTCCGTTGTTCACTTCGGCGGAACGCAGATAGCCTTTGGCTTCCAGACGCTGTAGCATCGGGTAAAGGGTTCCCGCACTGATGCGGTACCCGTGGCGGCGGAGTTCTTCAATCATGCCCAGGCCGAAGATTGGTTCTTCCGTCGCATGGTGCAGGACGTGAAGCCGGATTAAGCCGGAATAAAGATCCTGGTCACCCAGGCCAGACTTTGTTGTCCCTTTCATATTGCTGCCGCACGGCTCGGAAAGATCATCGAAACAAATCGACTTTCGATATCGAAAATCGAATTGTGGCACAGAACAGTGCTTCCGTCAATCAGCAGTGGCTCTTGCGGTGCGGGCCATCGCGAAAAGAACTACAAAACCGGCCAGCAATCCGGTGGAGGCGCCCAGGCCAAGCAGCATAGGGTCCGCTAACTCTCCTCGCATACGCAGAACCACCAGGAACAAGCCATTTACCGACACCGGAACGAAGGCAGCCGTCAGCGGCAGCCGGGAACGGTCGAGCGCGAAACAGCAGCGTGAGATCAGGTCCATCAGCGTCCATCCAATCAGGCTGGGGGCGAGACCGATGAAGACATTCGATACCAGGGCCGTCGATTTGGCTGTGAAACTTCCGCGCTGAAAAAGAAAGGCGATCACGGGGGTTCGGAGCAGCAGACCGATTCCGCAGGAGATCACAGATGCGATTGCCATCAACGCAACGCTGCGGCTCATCAGTTTATAGGCGTGAGCGGTTTCGTTCGTGCCGCGCAGCCGTGCAATTTCGGGCATCAGTGAATTTGCGACTGGATAAACCAGGTAGGCAATCACTACGTTGACGCAGCGCATGGAGTAATCGAGGGCGGCGGCATCGCCGGAACCGGCGTGGGTCGCGAAGGCGCGGGCCAGCACGATGTTCGCCGACATTAAGCCGGCGTACAGAAGATAGAGTCCCGGTTTGGAAAGGATCTCGCGGGAGGGCAGGGAAATGCGTTCGGGCCGGGTGGAGCGGAGATCGCGACTGGCGTACCATGTCACGGCCAGTTGGATTGCCGCGCCGACCGTATAGCCCACGGCGAATCCGTATTCGCCGATAGCGCGCCAGAAGACCAGCGCAAAAAATATGGTGGAACCGTTGAGACAAAGCTGGTAGCTCGCCGGGGCCATAAAGCGGCGCTCGGTGTAGAGCAGGGCGGCATAGATGCCAGACGCGCCCGAGAATAGAATACCAGGCGCGAGAATTTCCAGCAGGATCACCGCGGTGCGCTTCTGCTCAGCGGCGAGGCCAGGGCCAAGCAGCGAGATCAACTGGGGTGCGAATAAGGCTGCGAGCACGCTCAGGCCCGCCAGAATCCAGGCGAACAGCCGGCCGGCCCGCGCGAAGACGGCCAACCGTTCGTGCGAGTGCCGCAACATCAGCATGGGCACAAACGCAACCAACAGAGTGTTAATGATGATGTTGTTGACGGTGTCGGCCAGGCCGGTGGAGACCGCCAGAGCATCGGCGCGGGCGCGGGTTCCGAGGAGATAAGCCGCGATCGCGACCCGAACGAAGCCCGTAATATTACCGATCAGGATTCCCGCGCCAATCACGAGACCGCCGCGCACCAAAGCGCTGCGGCGCAGTCTCGCGATCGTACTGGATAGGGGGGCTGTCAGGGGAAACTCGGTATTCGCAGTGCCGATTTTATCCGGTAACCGCCGCCAGGACTGCGTCGTAATTAGGATGGCTGCCGACTTCGGGAACGTATTCCACGTATTTGATCTTGTTGTCCGGGCCAACGACAAAGATGGCGCGGCTATGGATGCGCAGTTCCTTGATCAGGGTGCCGTAAGCCTGGCCGAAGGAGCCGTCTTTGTGGTCCGAGATCATTTTGATGTGGTCAACCGCGAAGGAATTGCAGAATCGTTTCTGCGCGAAAGGCAGGTCCATGCTGATCGAATAGATGTCGACGCCTGGAAGCTTGACGGACTCTTCGTTGAAGCGCTTGGTTTGCGCGTCGCAGACCGGCGTATCGAGCGACGGGATGACGCTGAAGATACGGGTAGAGGCGCCGGTGCCGGCCAGCGTTACCTCTTTGAGGGCGCCGTCGACCGCGGAAAAATCGGGAGCAGTATCTCCAACTTTGAGTTCGGGTCCGAGCAGTGTCATCGGGTTGCCTCCAAGGGTAGTGGCGCCTGGGCGTTCCATGTTATATCTCCTGTGTTTGTTGGGTTCCAGGCGCAGAGAACTAAGATTTCGCACGCGCGTGGTTGTTTGTGAATGCTCCATTTTAGCAGCCAGGAGCGATGACGCAAGTGCGCGGCTGGTACGCCGCGGCCGGATGGCGAATCCGTGCGTAGTGTGGGTTTCGGAAATTCGAATGTTAGTGTAGTGTCCTGGATGAATAAGACGCTGGCGATCGTGCTGCTTGCTCTGGCTCCCATCGCTGTGCGCCTGGCGCTGCTGCCGTGGATGCCGCAACCGGCGCCCCGCCTGCACGACGAATTCTCACACCTGCTGCTCGCCGATACCATCGCGCATGGCCGAGTGGTCAATCCGCGCCATCCGATGTGGCTTCACTTCGACAGCATGCACATTCTGTCTACTCCGGTGTATGCGAGCCCCTATCCACCGGCGCAGGGCGCGGTGCTGGCTCTCGGGCAGGTGGTGTTCGGCAATCCGTGGGCTGGTGTGCTGATCAGTGTCGGGCTGATGTCCGCAGCCACACTCTGGATGCTGCAGGGCTGGGTCTCGCCCGGATGGGCACTGCTGGGCGCCGTGCTGACCGCAGCCCGGTTCGGCGTGTTCAGTTACTGGGTGAACTCCTACTATGGCGGCGCTGTTCCTGCTGCAGCCGGGGCCCTGGTGCTGGGGGCAGCGGGTCGCATGCTGCGGCGGAGGCGGCGGCGCGACGCGGTGATATTTGCGTTGGGAGTCGCGGTGCTGGCTAACAGCCGGCCTTATGAGGGCCTGATATTTTCTCTGCTGGTTTCGTTATTGCTGGTGTGGAAGCTTCGAGCCGACCTCATCCGGCGTGATGTCATTGTGCCCCTCGGCGTAGTTTGGGGCGTGGCCGCGGTCGGGATGGGTTTCTGGTTCGCGCAATATACCGGGAATCCAATGGTGATGCCGTACCAATATTTCCGGGCTCAGTTCACGGAGGTGCCTCATTTTCTGTTCCTGCCACTTCGGCCCGAGCCCCACTATACGAATTGGGTGACTCGCGACTATTACCATTTCTGGGAAGTGCTGAGTTACAGGGAGGCGCGCGCTAACCAGGCGCCGCGCGGATCGCTGGATAAGTTCAAAGTGTATTCGCGATTTTATGCCGGACCGGTGCTGGGCCTCGCGATGTGCGCCGCATTATTCGGCTGGCGTCGTCGTCGTGTGCGATGGCTGCTGGCGATCGGAGGTTTCATGGCGTTGGCACTTTTTGCGGAGGTGTGGCACGCTCCGCACTATGCGGCTCCCGGAATGGCGGCCGCGATTCTCCTCGCGGTAGAGGGGTTGCGCCAATTCCGCCAGGCGCGGTGGGGCCGATGGGTAGTGCCTGTGTTGTGTGCGCTATCGCTCGCCATACCAGTGGTGCGGGGCGGCTTCAGCGTCGGGAGCGGGCAGGAACGTCAGAAGGCGGCTCGCACGATGACCGCAGGGGGCGGAAGGCAGTTGGCCATCGTCCGGTATTCCTTGATGCACGATCCTGGCGATGAGTGGGTTTACAACGGAGCGGATCCGGATAAAGCGCCGGTCGTATGGGCGCGGGAACTGGATCCCGCCCGCAATCGCGAACTGCTCGATTATTATCGGGACCGCACCGCGTGGCTGGTGGAACCGGACTCCCATCCGGCGCGAGTGACGCCATACAATTTTGCCGTGGCTAACGTCTGGTTAGCGCGCGTTGCGGAGCGAATGAAGGAGGCAGCGGAGGGATGGCCGCGCCACTGCGATGTCTGGAGCGAGTTCTACTATCGTGCGACAGGCAAGTGGGCGCCAGGAGTCGATGGCGATTGTAACGGGGGAGACCCTGCGAAGCCGCTGACCTTCGATTCCTGGAAAAATTGGGCCGAACACAAGCAACCCGGCCTACTCGCTCCGTAGCCGCCGGCGCACAATCATCCACACCATGGAGAAGAAAACGCCGATGCGCCGATGTTCTACGCGGATGCGGCTCTCCTCCGTGGAACGGCAGTAGTTGATCGGCACTTCAAGGACCCACATGCGGCGCCGCAGGGCTTCGACAATCATTTCGGGGGCAAACTCCGGGCCGTCTGAAGAGATGCCGGGTTCGAGCTGGACCCATGCGTCCCGCCAAAACGCGCGAAACGTGCAGGCGGTGTCGGTGAGATGCACGCCATGCCGGAACCAGAGAAGCTGCACCATTTTTGCAAGCATCCAGTTGCCAACGCGGGCGGAGCGGTTCAGGTTCGATCCCTGCTGCACAAGCTGACTGGTGGTTCGTGTACCGACGACCAGGTCGGCATCGCAAAGGTAGGCGAGCAGTTTTTCCAGATCGCCTAGGTCGAAGCTGTCGTCATCCATCGTAAGAGCGATGACATCGCCGCTGGCGGCCGCGATACCCGCGCGAAATAAACCTCCGAAGGATCGCGGCGATAATTCGGGCGCTGGAATCACCCGCGCGTCGTATCGATGCGCCAGTTCCAGCAGGCCGGGGCTCTCGTGCCGCGCGACCAGGATTAATTCCGAGACCCGGGCGCGCCGCCGGGCAGAGCGCAGCATTTCTTCGATGGCCGGGAGTTCGCCGTCGCAGGGCATCACGAGGCTGATGCGTGCGCCGGGCAGCCGGTCGCGGCGCACGACAGAGCGAGCCTGATGGATGTCTTCGCGGTAGTTGATATTGACGTACTCGGAATGCAGCGCGAAATGGCGGACTGGTTTTCCGTCCGCAATCAGATCGTTGATAGCCGCGGTCAGGTCGCCTGCCTTTGGATGGCTGGCGCGGCGTTCGATGACGGCGAAAATATCGCGGCTGAAAACATACGTGCCGCAGCCGAGGAGTCCGTTGGAGCCGGATAACGGCTTTTCCACCAGCTTGCGAACCCGTTCGCCATAAAGTTCGACACTGAAGTTCTTGCGAATTTCACGATCGGTGGAATGCCCGCGGACGACAATGGTAGCGGCGGCCGACTCGAGATCCGTCGCCGGCAGATCGCGATGGTTGGAATTCCAGTAGAGTTCGTCGGAAAGCATCAGGACGAAATGAGAGCCGCTGATGTGCTCGCGCGCCAACAGCACGGAATGCGTCAGGCCCAGATCGAGCCGTTCATTGCGGACGTAAGTAATGCGCACGCCGAAACCGGCGCCATCCCCGAAATGGCGTTGGATGGGGCCGCCGTGCGCGCCGATCACGATCACGATATCGGTGATCCTGAGCTGGTCGCGCAGGATCGCGATTGTGTAGTGCATCACCGGTTCGCCACCCACGTCCAGCATTGCCTTGGGGATGACGCGCGTATGAGGATAAGCGCGAGTACCTCTGCCTGCGGCCGCAATCACTCCGGTCATGCGATCAGGCCGCCGCCCGCAATTGGTACTTCAGAAGTGACGCTAATGCCCGCACGCCATCCGGAATGTGGCGCATCTTGGACGTTCCGCGTGCCCGTGCGTGATACTCCATGGGGATCTCGGCGATGCGGCAGCGCCGTGCTGCGTGAACCGCGAACTCCACGACAAAGTCAAAACCCGATTCGTGGAAGGTAACGCCGTCGAAGACTTCACGGCGGAAGATTTTGACGCCGGTGTAGAGATCCGTGACCGCCTGGCCGCAGACCAGGTTGAACGCTGCCGTCAAAGCGCGGTTACCGGCCCGGCGCGGCAGACTCATGTCGGGCGCACCCGTAAGGAAACGCGAACCGTATACAACGGGCGACTTGGCGAGCGCTTCGAGCAGAAGAGGGGCAGCTTCGGGAGGATACTCCAGATCGGCGTCGATCGTCATTACCAGCGGGCGAGTTCCGGCCGCGATTCCGTCGCGCAGGCTTTTTCCGTAACCCTCGTTAGTGGCGTGCCGGATCGTGTCGATTCCACGTTTGGCAAGAAGGTCGGGCGTGCCGTCGGTGGACCCGTTATCGACAAAGATCAGGCGCGCGCCGGGGCAGGCGCGGGTCAGCCGGTCGATCAGTTCATTTACGCACGCCGCTTCGTTGAGGATGGGCACAACGATATCGAGGTGGGCAGCAGAGAGTGTCGAAATAAGGTCGATAGTATCACGAGTTGGAATTCAACAGCCGCGCCAGATCATCCGCGTTTCGCGCAGGAGCCTGGCAGGTGAAGTTTTCGCAAATGGCAACTGCTGCGCCCGCTTTGGCGAGTTCGGTCACGGCCGGATTGTATTTCGCGATTTCCGGCGCAGCTTTCAGGAGAATGCGATTCGGGTCGAAGTGTTTCCAAAGCTGCCGGATCATGGCAGGGTCGGGATCTCCCGCCACTACGATCTCCCGGTTCGGCGCAAGGTCGAATTCGCAGGCGGCGAGCATCTGCGGCATGCCGAACGCTGTCGCGGCAAGGCGCGTGGAAAACGCCCGGATCAGATTTCTCGCGGAAGCGAGGAGATCCTCCCGGCCAGTGATTCGATGCAGTCGGAGCAGGTTCATCAGCGCCACGGAATTGCCGGAAGGTTCGGCTCCGTCGTAATCGTCTTTGATCCGATTCAGGCGCGCGGCATCTTCCTGGGCGGAAGCAAAGAACCCTCCGCCTTCGCGGTCTTCGAACCTCGAGCGTTGATCGTCGGTGAGGGCGACCGCCTGTTCGAGATAGCGGAATTCAAAAGTTGCTTCGTACAGATCGATCAGACCCTGGATGAAGAATGCATAATCGTCGAGCATGGCCCCGATGGCGGCTTCGCCCTGGCGATAGCGGCGGAGCAGTCCGCCATCTGGTGCCCGCATTGTCGCCAGCAGGAAATCGGCGGCTTTCTGCGCCGCAACCGCATAGGAAGGTTCGTCGAGGATCGCTGCTCCGCGAGCGATCGCGGAAATCATCAGGCCGTTCCAGGCGGTCAGAATTTTATCGTCCAGATGAGGACGGACCCTTGCAGCGCGAGCGGCAAAGAGTTTCTGTTGCGCGTCGAAAATAGCCTGCATCACTTCGTCGGGGCCGCGTTCGAAATGGTGCGCTGTTTCTTCGATGCTGTGGGCCTCGAACAGAATATTCCGCCCGGTGAATTCATGATGCGGATCGTTGGCGACATTGCCATCCGGCTCCATCCCGTAGCGGAACGCGAACCAGCGGGCTTTTTCTTCGCCGAGCAGGTCAACGACTTCGGCCCAGCTCCAGATGTAAAACCAGCCTTCCGATTTATGATGCGGGTCGGCGGGATCCACGACGCTGTCGGCATCTTCCGCCGACCAGAACGCGCCTTCCGGAGCCGTCATCTCGCGTAGAACGTAGTCGATGGTGCGCCGCGCAGCCAGCGAGAAGGTCGCGTTACCGGTGATCTGAAAAGCTTCCAGATAGGACGTGACCAGCTGCGCCTGATCGTAGAGCATTTTTTCGAAATGCGGCACAAACCAGTATTCGTCGACCGAGTACCGATGGAAGCCCCCGCCGAGTTGATCGTTCATTCCGCCCTTTTCCATGGCGACCAGAGTTTCGGCCACCATGTCGAGAGCCTCGTCTTGGCCGGTGCGTTTCCAATAGCGCAGGAGGAAATTATGGACCGACGGGCGGGGAAATTTCGGCGGGCCCCCGAAGCCTCCGAGCTTTGAATCGTAGGTGCGCCGGAACTGCTGGAAGGCGCTATCCATGACGCTGGGCGGAACATGGTCGGGACCGTTGGATGTTACGGCCGACTGGCGACGCAACTCCTCCATCACCTGCGCGCTCGATTCGACAATGCGCGCCCGATCGTCGCGCCATCCATTGGCAACGCGCGTGAGGATCTCCGGAAACCCAGGCCGGCCGTAGCGATTGTCCGGCGGGAAATAGGTACCGCCGACGAAAGGATGTAAATCCGGCGTGAGCCAGACCGACATGGGCCAGCCACCGCCGCCGGTTGCCGCCTGCACGTAATTCATATAGATTCTGTCGATGTCGGGCCGTTCTTCGCGATCTACTTTGACCGCTACGAACCACTTGTTCAGTATCTCCGCAGTGGCTTCCACTTCAAACGACTCGCGTTCCATCACGTGGCACCAGTGGCAGGTGGAATAACCAATCGAAAGGAAGATCGGCTTATCCTCGCGGCGGGCTTTTTCGAAAGCCTCTTCACCCCACGGATACCAGTCGACCGGGTTGAGGGCGTGCTGCTGGAGATAGGGACTTTTTTCGTGCTCTAGGCGATTGGCTGGCATGGTGGGGGGAAAGAAAAAACGCCCGCCTCGATCGGAGGCGGGCGTCTTCAGCTTAACTGTTCCAGGCGATCAGAGCAACCGGAAGTTGACTTCGATCTGGGCTCGCACCTTGACGGGCTGGCCCTTGTTCTTGCCGGGGGTGAAGCGCCATTTCTGAACCGCTTCAATGGCCTTTTCGTCGAGTCCCATGCCGAGGCTCTTGACCACTTTAATGTCTTCGGCCTTACCGTCCGTGTTGACCACGATGGAGAGCATCACGGAACCGCTGTACTTGGCCTTGCGGGCTTCTTCGGAATATTCCGGGTCCACCTTGGAAAGAACCGAAGGAGGAGTGGTGCCATTGCCGACGGAGTAAATGCCATTGCCATTTCCGCCGACGCCACTACCACTGCCATTTCCGATGCCGGTGCCGCGGCCGTTGCCAATACCACCGCCGCTGCCGAAACCACCACCACCGCCAATGGACCCGAGCGGATTGCCGATGGCGCCGGTTGGCGCGGCCCAGGCGTCGGGCGGAGCGATGAGCGAAGCGTCCATGGTCAGAACCGGGTGCTCAATCGTCACAAGCGGAGGAGTGAAGGCTTTCGGTGCAGGGCGGGGAAGCGCCGCCTTCAAAGCCGGAAGCGGCGAGCGTTGGCCGCCGCCGGCGTTCCTGATTTCTTTCACCACAGTCTTCGGTGGTGGCGGGGGAGCAACCAGAACAACGTTCTTGATCGCTTTTTGAACTTTGTCGTTGGTGCCGATCGCAATCAAAAGAGCGAAGATGCCGGCGTGAATAATCACCGAGGCGGCGACGCGCTTTGGGTTCGTGCCTTCACCCCAGATGTCCTTCACCGCAACTGGCGTAGAAGTCAACTCCAGCGGCGGAAGCTTTTCCGGCTGGATCATTTCCTTAACATTCTCGACGATCGACTTGTACCAGGGAATCTCGGTATCCGGCGCGAGCAATCGGGCCAGATGGTCGTCGGCCTCCAGCTGCAGCTTGACGTTACCTTGAGCGTCGTGCGCCGCTACTTCAGCGTCGTAGTGATGATGGTGCTTTTGAGATTCAGACATTCGAATGTACTCTGGAAACCTCGATTACCACTTTCTTCATAAAACGGAAACCCCTCAACTTCCGTTCCATTCCGTTGGAGTCTAGCACAAATCCACTGGAACTGAACGGCTTACCGGTTTTGGCCCTCTACAATACTTCGTAACTGTACAATCGACGAGAGCAAGGGCTCCTAAGTTACACCTTAAGCTGCGGGACGGCGGTGTGCCAAGTAATTAAACGTCAATGAAATCCGCAACTTGACAGCCACGCGTCACCCCTCGGATCCATCGTGCCGTACGGACCACTTCCCTAACCACTATAATAACGCTGTGTCTACACCCTTAGACGCGCGGACCCGGAATTTGGCAGCTGGTTCCGAAGCGTTATTCCAAATTTGGTATTTCGTGCCACCGACCGCATTCTTTCAGAAAGCACTACCGGATGCAAGCACCCGAAGGCGAGGTGCACGGTGAGCGATCTGGTCGGCATCCGGCTTGCCCCTACGGCTGAAAATCTCGTGATTCGCCTGCACCCGAGCGACAATGTGGCGGTTGTGCGGGTTCCATTAGCTGCCGGGACAACAGTGAAAGTCGACGGTAACGAATTCCTCGCGATCGACAGCGTTCCGCCCGGACACAAAATAGCGCTGAAGCCAATCCATGCGGGTGAGGAAGTCATCCGCTACGGCCAGCGGATCGGTCGCGCGAAAACGTCCATTGAGGTCGGCCAACACATCCATACTCACAATCTCGGCTTCGAAGAGATTGAATTCGATTACGAATACCCGACGACCGACCTTCCGATTCCGGAAGCTCCGGCGGACGGCCCCTCTTTCATGGGGTACGTTCGCGAGGATGGCCGCGTCGGCACACGGAACTATATCGCCGTTGTCGCCGCCAGCAATTGCGCGGCGCACACGGCGGAGTGTATCGCTGAATCGTTCCGCGGTGAGAAGCTGCCGGACAATATCGACGGCGTAGTGGCTTTTCCGCACGGGGAAGGCTGCGCGATGACCATCGGGCCGGACACCATCCAGTTGCAGCGGACCCTGGCGGGCACACTGGCGCATCCGAATGTTGCCGCCGCCATAATCCTGGGCCTCGGCTGCGAGACGAATCAGATTTCTCACTACCTGGGGGATTCCGCCCCGCGTTCCAGCCGCCTGGTCGGAATGACGCTTCAGGAAAGCGGCGGAACCACCGGCGCACTCGAAGCCGCCCGCAAGCATATTCGCGCGCTGATGGAGGAATGCGCGGGCGAGAAGCGAACCCGGGTCGCGGCCTCCAGGCTGGTGGTGGGTTTGAATTGCGGAGGGTCGGATTCTTTTTCCGGAATTACGGCTAACCCTGCGCTGGGGGTCGCGTCGGATATGTTAGCGGCTGTGGGCGCGGCGGCAGTCCTCGCGGAAACGACAGAGATTTTCGGCGCGGAGCACCTCTTGGTCCGGCGCGCCCGCAATCGCGAAGTGGCGGATAAACTACTTGGATTTGTAACTGGTTACAAGGTATACCTCAACCGATTTGGAGGTAGCTTTGATGACAATCCGTCACCCGGGAATAAAGAAGGCGGCCTGACCAATATCCTGGAAAAATCGCTTGGCGCCGTGGCTAAGGCCGGAACTTCACCTTTAAACGACGCGGTGGATTATGCCGCGCCGGTGGTTGCTCCCGGATTCAATTTTATGAACACCCCCGGCTACGATCCCGTCTCGCTCACAGGGTTGGCGGCCGGAGGGTGCAACCTCATAGCATTTACCACCGGCCGGGGAAGTGCGATCGGCTTCCCGACTGTGCCAGTGCTCAAGATCTCCACCAACACAACTACCGGCCGTCGCATGAAGGACAATATGGACATCAATGCCGGCGTGATCGCGGATGGCGATTCGACGGTGGAACGTGTTGGCCAGGAAATTTTTGATACCCTCCTGCGGGTCGCTTCGGGCGAGAAGACGAAGGCTGAGATTCTGGGGCATCGTGAATTCGTGCCGTGGCGTATTGGTCCGGTGCTGTAGGCGGAATAAACGAATGCTGAAAAGATGGATTATCGCTCTGGTCTGCGTGGCCGCTTTGGCAGCTCAGGTCGGCCCCGCGCCCGCACTCGACACACCCGGGCTGGAGCGCTATTTCCGCCACCTGCTGATGTGGCCGGCGAGCGTCGAAGTGACGATTGGTAATCCGACGGCTGCGCCCCTGCCCGGTTTTTATCGCCTGAAAGTTCGCGGCTCTCTTGGCGGCCAGAACCAGGATGCCGAGTTTTTCGTTTCAGCGGACAGCAAGACAGTGATTCGCGGTGAGGTGCTGGATGTGGCCCGGAGCCCCTTCCAGGCTGAAGTCGATCTGCTGAAGACGAACGATCAGCCGTTCCTGGGCATTCCTGGCGCGCCGGTTTCGGTCGTCGAGTTTTCGGATTTCCAGTGCCCGTACTGTAAACAGGAAGCGGGCGTGTTGCGCAAACAACTGGTGGAAGGGTTTCCGAACGACGTCCAGCTGTTCTATATGGATTTTCCGCTGGATCAGCTTCATCCGTTCGCACGCGGCGCGGCGGTTATGGGGCGATGCATATATCAGCAGAACAATGGGTCGTTCTGGGCCTATCATGACTGGATTTTCGAGCATCAGGCCGATATCACGCCTGCAAACCTGCGCGAGAAAGCGGTGGAGTACGCGAAGAGCGACAAGAATCTGGATGTGGCGACGCTGACCTCGTGCGCGGTGGCGCCGCAGCCCCGCGACGAAGTCGACCGCACCGTCGCGATGGGAAACGCGCTCAGGATCAACTCCACGCCTACGATTTTTATCAACGGACGGCGACTGGTGGGGACGGTTGCCTTCGATGATCTGAAGATGGTGGTGGAAGAAGAGATTGCCTGGATGAAGGCGCAGAAGAAATCTACTGACTGCTGCAGCGTTCAATTGGCATTGCCGGGAATGGATTCCGGAAAGGCAAATCCGAAGTGATGCGCAGGGCCGGCATCCTGTTTCTTGCGGTCTCCGCTGTTTTGATTGCGGTCGAACAGCCTGGGTTTGACGCCGGTCGCTATCTGGATCACATCAAATATCTGGCTTCGCCCGAACTCAAAGGCAGAGCGAGCGGTTCGCCCGAACTCGAAAAAGCCGCGAAATACATCGCCGACAAGTTCCATGCCGATGGCCTGAAGCCTCTCGGCGGCAGCTATCTCCAGCCGTTTGAAGTTGCCACCAGTTCCAGGCTGGGCAAGACCAATGAGTTCGCATCTGTGATCGGCGGCGAAGTTGAAAACTTCCAGGTCAACAAAGAATTCGTACCCTACACTTTCTCAGCCAGCGGGAAGGCCTCGGGCGCGGTGGTCTTTGCCGGCTATGGAATTACGGCGCCTGAATATAACTACGACGATTACGCCGGTCTCGACGTCCATGGAAAATTTGTTCTCGTGCTGGCCCATGAGCCGCAGGAATCGGACGCCAACAGTGTCTTCGACGGCAAGGTCTACACCGTACATTCCGAGACGTTCGCCAAAGCGGCCAATGCGCGTATGCACGGCGCGCGCGGGGTCATTCTGGTTCTGGACCGCGTGAACCATAAGGACAGCAAGGACGAAATAGAAACGTTCGGGAACGATACCGGACCGACGGACGCCGGGATTCCTTTTGTACAGGTGAAAGAGTCGGCGGTTGAACCGTGGTTTCGCGCCGCAGGCAAAGACCTCGCGGGAACGGAACAAGCTATCGACTCCGATCTGAAGCCTCGCTCGTTTGTCCTGACGGGCGTTGAAGTTCGCGAAAATATCGACGTGGAACGGGTTGTCAGGACTGTCCACAACGTCATTGGCTACCTTCCGGGCACTACGCCCGAATACATTGTCCTGGGCGCGCATTACGATCACCTTGGCCTCGGCGGTCACTACTCGTTGGCTCCCTCCATGACGGGCACCGTGCATCCCGGCGCAGACGACAATGCTTCCGGAACAGCCGGAATTCTGGAATTGGCGCGTTACTTCAGCGCTGAGTATTCCGGAACGAACAAGCCGAAGCGCGGCATCCTGTTCATGACGTATGCGGGTGAGGAGCTTGGTCTGCTGGGTTCGGGTTATTACGCCAACCATCCGGAACTGCCGCTGGATAAAGCAGTCGCGATGCTGAACATGGACATGATCGGCCGGGTTCACGACGACAAACTGTTCATCGGCGGGGCTGCGACGGGGACGACGTTCCGTGCCGATCTGGATGCGCTGGTTTCGAACACCAGCTTTCATGTGGATTATTCCGACAGCGGCTACGGTTCAAGCGATCATACTTCATTCACCGCAAAACAAGTGCCCGTGCTGTTTTTCTTCTCGGGGCTGCATGGCGACTATCACAAGCCCAGCGATACATGGGACAAGATCGACGCGCCGCGTGCTGTGGACGTGCTGAAGTTGGTGGCCGGCATGGTCGGCAAACTGGAAGATGAAAAGGACCGGCCGGTGTTCGTGCGGGTCACGGAAGAAACGAATCCTCACGCGGGCTCCGTCAGCGGATCGGGCAGCGGCGGTTATGGTCCGTATTTCGGCAGCGTGCCGGATTTCGCTGAGCCGCCCACGGGCGTTCGTTTCGCCGACGTCCACGCGGATTCACCGGCCGGAATAGCAGGCCTGAAGACCGGCGATATTCTGGTGGCGTTTGGCGATCTGGAGATACGCAATCTCTACGATTTCACGTACGCGTTGCGGGCGCACAAGGCTGGTGACGAGGTTGAGGTCAAGGTCCTGCGCGGCACGGAGAAGATTTCCGCGAAGGTGAAGCTGACGGAGCGAAAGTAAGTTGGCCGGGCACGCTAGAATCAAACCAACATGTCTCAGGCTACCGATACTTATGTTCGTCAGAATGAAGCGCGATTTCTCGAAGAGCTGAAGGAATTTCTTCGCATCCCCAGTATTTCAACGGCGCCGGAGCACGCGAAGGATACGCATCGCGCGGCTGAATTCGTAGTGGAGAAACTCAAGGCGGCGGGTCTGGAGAATGTTGAGCTGATCGAGACGGAGCGGCACCCGTTGGTCTACGCGGATTGGCTTCATGCGCCCGGCAAACCCACAGTACTTTGCTACGGGCATTTCGACGTACAGCCGCCCGATCCTCTGGAACTCTGGGAAACGCCGCCCTTCGAACCTTCTGAACGCAACGGCAATCTTTACGCGCGCGGTTCGGCCGACGACAAAGGCCAGATGTATTCGCATATCAAAGCGGTGGAGACTCTGCGGGCCGCGAATGGCACGCTGCCGGTCAATCTGAAATTCCTGATTGAAGGTGAAGAGGAAGTGGGCGGCGTTTCGGTGGCCGAATATGTCGCGAAGAACGCGGCGAAACTGAAGGCCGATGTTGCGTTGGTTTCCGACACAGAGATGTATGCGCCGGGCCTGCCGACGCTGAACGTGGGGCTTCGCGGCCTGGTCTATATGGAAATCGAGGCGCGCGGACCTGCCCGCGACCTGCATTCCGGACTGTATGGCGGCGCCGCTCCAAACGCCGTTTTCGGTCTGGTGGAACTGCTTTCGAAGATGAAAGATGCCGGCGGACGCATTCAAATTCCTGGAATCTACGACGATGTGGAGCCGCCGTCAGCCGATGAGAAGGCCAGTTGGGAGCGCTTGCCTTTCGATGAGAAAGAATACCTGAAGGACGAAGTCGGTTCGACGGAACTCACAGGTGAAGCGGGCTATTCGGTTTTCGAGCGAACCTGGGCGCGGCCCACGCTGGAAGTGCACGGGATCGGCGGCGGCTTCACCGGAGTTGGCGCGAAAACGGTGATCCCCGCGAAAGCTGTCGCGAAGGTGAGTATTCGGCTGGTTCCTAAGCAGGATCCGGACAAGGTAGTGAAGTCGGTTGAAAAGTTCGTGAAGGAGAACGGTCCGCGGGGCGTTCAGTTTGAAGTCCGCGTGCTCAGTGCGGGACCGGGCCTCATGGTGAATACCGATCATCACGCGATTCAGGTGGCGGCGAAGGCGTTCAGCGATATTTATGGGAAGCCGACGGTGTTCACGCGCTCGGGCGGATCGATTCCGATTGTTGGCGATTTCGCGACCCATGTGGGCATTCCGACGATTCTGATGGGTTTCGGTCTGCCGGACGATGGCTTGCATTCGCCGAACGAGAAATACAATATCCGGAATTATTACGATGGAATTCGGACCATCGCGCATTTCTTTGAGGAGTACGGGAAGTAGGCGTGAAGGTTCCGGCTCCCATCACCAGATCGTCTCAATGGGATAGGTGGGAATTATTTCGTCAGAAGTAACAAGCGGGATTCCTTCGACAACTGCCTGTGCTATCAAGAGCCGATCGGCGGGGTCGGCGTGAATTGGCGGAAGCGACCACAGTTGTTCCACGTGGGTTTGCCGAAGCGGAAGCACTGTGAAGCCCAGGGCAGGAACATTATGATTCCACCACTTGACGGGGTCGGGAGCCAGTTTAAGTTTTCCCTTTCGCGTCTTCACGATCAGTTCCATCAGTGAAACCACGCTGACCGCGGGATCCCGCTCCGAACAAATCCTGCGTGCAAGCCTTGAAAGTTTTCTGGGATCCTCAACAGCCCAAAGCAGAGTGGCGGTATCCAGGAGGTGGGTCGGACTCACTACCGTCCAGCCCAGAATGCATCGACCTCGTCATCTGTCATGGGCTTGTCCCAATCTTTGCTGAGGATTGTCACGGACCCACGGCCCGCACCCAAAACACGTTTTGCGTGTTTGCGCCGTACCGGGGTCAGTGTCGCGATCGGAGTGCCGTGCCGGGCGATGATGACTTCTTCACCCTCAAGCGCCATGTCGAGCAGTTTAGAGAGATTACTCTTGGCTTCGTGAACGTTGAATTGCTGCATACCTATATGTTAGCCCGTATTTCGGGCTAACATCGCTTCGGGGGACAAAACGCCGCTGTTACCCCGTAATCCGTTCAAACTTCGACCCACTCCGAACAATCGTCTCCGTCCGCTCCGGGCCGGTGGAAACACATCCTGCCTCCACTCCTGTCCGCGCCTCCAGAAAATCGACATACCGCTGCGCGGCGGCCGGCAGCTTATCCCAGTCCGAAATACCGACCGTCGAACTCTTCCACCCAGGCAAGACTTCGTAAATCGGCTCCGCCTTCGCCAATTCCCGCACTGTCGCAGGCATCTCCAGCGTGACTTTCCCGTCAATGCTGTAAGCGACGCAAACCGGAATTTCGTCCAGCTCATCCAGCACATCCAGCTTCGTCACCACCATCGTTTCGAAGCCGTTAATCGCCGCCGAATACTTCAGCACCGGCGTATCGAACCAGCCACACCGGCGCGGCCTGCCAGTCACACTCCCGAATTCGTGGCCGCGATTTCGAATCTCGTCGCCGGCCGCATCCAGCGCTTCGGTCGGGAACGGACCCCCGCCCACACGCGTCGTATACGTCTTCGAAATCCCGATCACCGCATCGATCTTCGTCGGCGGCACTCCACTCCCCGTACACGCCCCGCCCGCCGATGAACTCGACGACGTCACAAACGGATACGTCCCGTGATCGATATCGAGCATGGTGCCCTGCGCGCCTTCGAACAGCAGATTCTTCCCGTCCCGCATCGCCTGATCCAGCAATGCCGACGTATCGCAGATCATCGGCCGCATCCGCTCTGCCGCCTCCGCGTAACGCACCGCGATCGCGTCTGCGTCGATCTCATCGTTGATCCCGAATGCCCGCGCGCGCGTCTGATGATCGGCGATCAGTTGCCGCACGCACTCCCGGAAATATTCGCGATCCAGCAGATCCGCCATGCGAATTCCGCGCCGCCCGATCTTATCCTCGTAGCAGGGCCCGATGCCCTTCAGAGTCGTCCCGATCGGGATGCGTCCGGGCGCCGCTTCGCTGATCTTTTCCACCAGCCGGTGAGAGGGAAACAACACCTGCGCGCGATTACTGATGCGCAGCTGTTTTTCCGCATCGATTCCCGCCGCATTCAGCGATTCCACTTCTTCAAACAGCCCGATGGGATCCACCACCAGGCCGTTGCCGATCACCGCCGTCTTGCCGGGATGCAGGATGCCGCTGGGCACCAGCCGCAGCACGAATTTGCGGTCGCCGATCCAGATCGTATGGCCGGCGTTGTTGCCGCCCTGGTACCGGACAATGTAATCGAAGCGGTCGGCAAGGATATCCACCAGCTTGCCCTTGCCTTCGTCGCCCCACTGCGCGCCGAGAATAATCAGATTGCTCATGAAGAAAGTTGTGGCCTGATGCGGCCAACTCGTAATTGTAGCGTGCTGTGCTACGCTGACCTCTTATGACCATTTCCGACGTGTTTCTGCAGCTCGGCGAAGAGCGCCTGCGGCAACTCGTCCGCGGTATTTCCATCGGAAAACTAAGGACGTACCAGCTTTACGAACGCTTCAAGATTCGTACCCATCTCACCAAACTGAACACCGAGAATCTGCGCGCTGCGGTGCCTCGTTTCTGGAAGCGGCTGACCGAACAGGACGCCGAATTTGCAACGGATCTCTCCCAGGCCATTCTCATCGCCCACATGGAGATGATTATCGCGGTGCTCAATTTCCTCGAAATCCCCAATCAGCAGGGCTTTTTCGAAAAGGAAATCGACGCAACAAAATATCTGACCGAAGGCTGGCAGGCCCGTGCCTTCGAACGCTTTAAGGCGGAATACCCGGAATCGCTGCTGCTCTTTTATATCAACCACCTCGGTTGCGAACTGGGCTCCGAACCGCGGGCGTTTCTTCCCGCCGCCTGACTCCCCGGGCCAACCATAAATGCAGGATCTTCTCGATAGCGCCCTCGCCCGTATCGCGGCTGCCCAGACAGCCGACGACCTCGAAGCCGTGCGCGTCGAAGTACTCGGCCGCAAAGGCGTTCTGGCACAGCTCAGCAAAGATATGGGCAAGCTCACCGCCGATGAGCGCGTAGCCCGCGGCAAATTCATCAACGCCGCAAAACAGGCGCTCGAATCCGCCTATGACGCGAAGAAATCCGCCTTCGATCATGACGCCTTAGCCATACGTCTCGATTCTGAATGGATGGATCTCACCGTGCCCGCGCCCGGCGTTCCGCCCGGCAGCCTCCACCCCATTACTCAGATCCAGTGGGAAATCGAAGACCTGTTCCGTTCCATGGGTTTCACCGTCCTCGATGGCCCCGAAGTCGAAACTGAATTTCATAATTTCGACGCGCTCAACATTCCCGCCGATCATCCTGCCCGCGATATGCAGGACACCTTTTGGCTCGATGGCGGACACCTGCTCCGCACCCATACCTCGCCCGTCCAGGTGCGCGGTATGGAGAAGCTCGGTCCTCCGCTGCGCATGATCGCGCCAGGGCGCGTCTTCCGTAATGAATCCGTCGATGCCTCCCACGAGCACACTTTTTATCAGCTCGAAGGCATGATGATTGACCGCAATGTTTCCGTGGGCAATTTGATTTACTTCATGAAGACGCTGCTCACCGCGATCTTCAAAAAGGAAGTAACAGTCCGCCTGCGCCCCGGTTATTTTCCTTTCGTCGAGCCTGGCTTCGAACTCGATATCCGCTGCCTGATCTGCGGCGGTCCCGGTTGCCCGGTCTGCAAACAGAGTGGTTGGGTGGAACTGCTGCCCTGCGGTCTCGTGAATCCGCACGTACTGCGCAAAAGCGGCATCGATCCCGCCGAATGGAACGGGTTCGCCTTCGGCCTCGGTCTCACCCGCCTTGTCATGATGCGCTACGCGATAGACGATATCCGCTGGCTGCAAAGCGGCGATCTCCGCTTCCTGAGGCAGTTTTGAAATGAAGTTTTCCTACAGCTGGATTCGTTCCATGGTCGATGGGCTTGACGTGCCCGCCGAATCGCTCGAGCGCCTCATCACCATGAAGACCGCCGAATGCGAAGGCATCGAAACCGCGGGCGAACTTCTCAACGGCGCTGTGGCCGCGCGGGTTGAATCCGTGGAAGCGATTGAAGGCGGTAAACATGTCGTCAAAGCGATTGTTGATGCCGGAAAATACGGTCGCAAAACCGTCGTCTGCGGCGCGCCAAACTGCCGCGCGGGTATAACCACCGTCTACGTTCCTCTCGGTTCGAAAACCATCGCCTGCGTCGTCAGCGAAGGCATGCTTGCCAGCGCCTCCGAACTCGGTCTGAACCGCGACCACGCCGGCATCATCGAACTCGCCGACTGCGACCGCGACCAGCTTCCTCCGCCCGATACCGTCATCGATATCGACAACAAGAGCATCACGCACCGTCCCGATCTCTGGGGTCATCACGGCATGGCGCGCGAAGTAGCCGCGATAACGGGAAAAACCCTGCGCGATCCAGTCAACCCAAAAGCAATTCCCGCTGCGCCTGCCCCCATTCAGGTCGAGATCGAAGATCTCAACCTTTGCCCGCGCTACAGCGCCCTGGTCTTTGAAAACGTTACAGTTCAGCCTTCGCCTCTCTGGCTGCAGCACCGCCTGACGTCTGTCGGCCTCAACCCGATCAACAACATCGTCGATTTGACGAACTACATCATGGCGGAACTCGCGCAGCCGATGCATGCTTTCGACCGTGCCCGGTTGCATGGCGATCAGATCTTCGCCCGACCCGCCCGCGCCGGCGAAATAATAGCAGCGCTCAACGACGAGAGTTACGCTCTTACCCAGGCCAATGTCGTCATCGCCGATGCCGCCGGTCCCATCGCCATTGCAGGCGTCATTGGCGGTAAAGAAAGCGCCATTTCGGCAGGCACCACAACTATCGTTCTCGAAAGCGCGAATTTCAACGCCTCCAGCGTCCGCAAGACCTCGGTTGCTCTCAAACTCCGCACCGATGCTTCCATGCGCTTCGAGAAATCGCAGGATCCGCACAACACAACCCGTGCCCTGGCCCGCGCGATAGAACTCCTGCCCCTGCTTTCTCCCGGCATCAGGCTCGCAGGCGGCCTTGCCGATCGACACGCGGATCTCGCGGCACCCGCCCCCATACTGCTCGATCTCGAATGGCTCGCCCGCAAACTCGGCCGCGCACTCGATGCTTCTGAAGTCCGCCGCATTCTCGAAAGCCTCCAGTTCGGCGTAACTCAGACCAATCCGCAAACTTTCTCGGTGACGGTCCCCTCCTGGCGGGCCACCAAAGATGTCGCGATGCCCGAAGACCTTGTAGAGGAAGTGGGCCGCATGATTGGCTACGATTCCATCGAGCCGCAGCCGCCGCTGGTCCCCTGTGCCCCGTCGTACGATCCGCCGGAGCGCGAGTTTCTGCGCAGCGCGCGCCGCATGATGGCCGCAAGAGGCTACACCGAAGTCTCCAATTATTCGTTCATCAGCGAAGACTCCGCGCGCCGTTTCGGCCTCGCCATCGAAGACCACGTTCGTGTTCTGAATCCCATTGCCGCCGGTCAGGAACTGATGCGCACTTCGCTTCTCCCCGGGATTTACAACAACATTGTCGAGAATGCCAAACACTTCGACGAATTCCGCATCTTCGAAATTGGCCACGAAATCCACGCGGTTGCCGGAGACAAACCCGTGGAACGCGCTCATCTGATGGCTGCCGTCTACTCAAAGGATGGTTCGCTCGGAATTCTCGAACTCAAACGCATCGCCGAATCGTTGGCGCCCGGAATCGGCGCGCAATCGGCCACGGCCATGTCGTGGGAGCATCCGGCCCGATGCGCCGATCTCTCGTGGCAGGGGAAGTCGCTTGGCCGTCTCAGCGAACTTCACCCAGGCCTGCTCGATAACGGCCGCGCCTCAATTCTCGATCTGGATCTGGAACTGCTCCGGCAGCTCAAACCGGTGCGGATCGCGTATAAGCCTGTTCGGCGCTTCCCCACCAGCGCTTTCGATCTTTCCGTCATTGCCGGCGCCCGCGAACTGGCAGCCAATCTCGAATCGCGCATCAGGGAAATCGCCGGCGAACTTGCCGAGAACGTCGAATACGTTCGCGAGTTTCAGGGTGCGCCTCTTCCGCAGGGCCGCAAGAGCGTCACTTTCCGAATCGTGGCCGGCGCGCCGGATCGTACTCTTTCCTCGCCCGAAATCACCGCCCTCTACGACCGTCTCGTTGCCGGCCTCACCGCTCTTGGCTTTGAATTCCGCGCCTGAACAACTCGCCGTCAAGTACCGGTACTACTGGAGTTGAATCGGTTCTGTATTACTTCTAACATTTATCTTTAGATAGCATTCTGAGGATTCTGCCAATGCGAAGAGAGCGAGTAGCCCATGTCCGTTCCGCTGTTTTGACCATAGTAGTACTGGCAGGAATAGGCTTGGTTCTGTCGAATGTGGCGGCGCCTTATTTGCAATTCTGCGAATTTGTCATTCTGATCGGATGGATCGGCCTGCTTTGGGAATGTTTGCGAGCTGAGGGTCCGGAGCTTCGCGGCATGTCCATCCCGGACTTTCGTCCCTGGGATGTGGAGCAGGCGATCGCAAGATTGCAACCGATTACGCACGAGGCCCCTTTGTACAGACCCCGGCGGATTGCAATGGAAACCATGGAACAGATTACGAATGAGATTTTGACCGGCGCATTCAGCCAGAGTGCCCGTAAGCGTCATTCGGCACATTAAGTTCCTCTACAACCGGCACGTTGCGAGGTATACTCCTGAAACCGGTACGCCATTGCGCTGCCGGAATCGTAACGAGGACAACCTGACTATGAAACGTGTATCGATATTCCTTTTGACGGCGGCATTTTGCGCCACTGCGGCTCTCGCTCAAGCGCCCGCGGCCGCACCGAAAACGCCCGCGGCCGAAGCGAAAGCGCCCGCTGCCGCAGCGAAAGCTCCGGCAGCTGCCAAAGCGCCCGCCGCAGCGGACAGCGCCGTTTCCGACGAACTCAAACAAATCGAAAACGACTGGGTGGCAGCCTCTAAAGCCAAGGATGCCGACAAGCTCGGCGAAATTCTGGCCGATTCATGGACAGGCATCACCTGGGAAGGCCAGACGTCCGATAAAGCAAAAGCTCTGGCCAATTTAAAAGCGGCGGGCAATTCACTGGACAGCATCGAGTTGGGCCCCATGAAAGTACGCGTGTTCGGCAACACCGCGGTCGTTACCGGCAGCGATACCGAAAAGAGCATGGAGAAGGGCAAGGATACAAGCGGCAAGTATCTTTGGACCGACGTATTCGTGAAGCAAAACGGCAAATGGAAGGCCGTCGCTTCGGAATCGACCAAAGTAGCTAAGTAGCCGTTTTGTTACGAAGTGCGCCGGCACAAATGGGCCAGCCAGGCTCATCCGTGCCGGCGCGCCGATTCAGCATTCAGTCGCGTTCGCGGGCATTGAATAACCCTCCGCCCGAAAATCCATACTCCCAAACAAAACCGCCCTTGACTTGATCGCGCGCAGCCGTTACCATCGGTAACGTGACGACTGGTCACGGTGAGGCGATATGGCGCAAAACAGTTTGGGAGATCTGGAACAGCAGGTCATGGAGTTTCTTTGGCGCAACGGGCCAGCCACTGGTGACGTGGTGCGTGCGGCGGTCAGCAAAGATCGTTCCCTGACCGATTCCACCATCCGGACCGTGCTCCGCCGTCTCGAGGCCAAGCAGTACGTGAAGCACGAAATGGACGGGCGGCAGTTCATTTACTCCAGTTCCCGCGAGCCTCGCAAGGTGGCTGCCGAAGCCGTGCGCAGCGCGCTGCGGAACTTCTGCAGCGGCTCGCTCGAAGAACTGCTGACCGGCATGGTGGATCATCGCGTGGTCGATAGCACCGAACTCAGGCGTCTCGCCGAAAAGATCGAGACGCTGGAAAAAGCGCGGAATTCTTCGGATAAATCAAAAGGGAGGAAATCATGAGTTGGCAATCGCAGATGATCGCGCTCCTTACCGCGTCCTTAGTGCGGCCCCTTATTCTGGCCGCTGCGGCGTGGCTGATTCTTCGCATTCTGAAAGTCCGGCACCCGGCTTCGCATCATGCGGTCTGGTCGGCGGTGTTAATTGGCATGCTGTTATTGCCGGTAGCAAGCGTGATCGCGCCCCATTGGAAACTGCCGGTGGTGCCGGCCAGACTCACCCGGCTTTCATATCGGCTGCGGCGCGTGATCGCGCCGCATTGGAAAGTACCCCTGGCGCCCCGCCGCGAAGACGCCGCGATGCTGACCGCGGCGGGGACGAACAATACGACGTACGATTTTTCCGGGTTAGTCCCGGACGCCGCTCAATCGGCCATCGACGCACCACTGCCGCACGCGAAGGCTTTTGACTGGCCCGCCCCTGGGACGATACTGCTGTGGTGTTACCTCGCCGGAGCGCTGGTCATGGCGGCTTACCGGGTAACGGGCTGGATGATGCTGGCGCGCGTCGTGGCCAGGTCAAAGACGCTCCGTTGGCGGAAACTGCGCGAATCTTCCGACGTAGTGACACCTGTCACGGTAGGCGTTCTGCGGCCATCGGTTGTTCTTCCCGCAGGATGGCTGAATTGGGATCCAGGCACCAGGCGCGCCGTTCTCGCCCATGAATTCGCGCATATCCGCCGCGGCGACATGTGGATTTCGTTCCTCACCCGGCTGGCGAAATGCCTGTACTGGTTTCATCCGCTGGCGTGGTGGGTCTCGCGGCAGATCGCGGATCTGTCCGAACTCTCGTGCGACGCGGTCGTCCTGGAAAGAAATGGCGATCCAGGCGGCTACTCCCGAATCCTGCTCGGCTTCGCGGAGACCGTGAATGCCGCGGGCTATCGCGCAGCACTCCCGGGGCTGGGAATGGCGTCCCGCTCCGGCATGGGGCGCCGCATCGATCAGGTTTTTGAACTCGCGGGCGGTAATCTGCGCAAACTCTCCCGTCCAAAGATTGCCCTGGCGTTAATGGGATTACCCGTCATCTGCGTCGCCGCGACAGTGGGGCTGACCGGGCAGTCCCCGCACCGGGCATTACCTATGAGCCCTCCCGCTTTGAATCCCCCTCAGCCTGTTCTGCTCGCGCAATCGCAGCGGCCTGCCGCGAAGTCTCCAAATGCCCCTCAGCCGAAACTCCCGGCGCGGCCGAAATTCGACGTCGTCTCCGTGAAGCGCTGCAATCCCAATGGACTCCCGGGCCCTTCCAGCGGCGAAGGTGGCGGACGCGGGACTGGTCCTCAATACTCGCCCGGCAGGATCAGAATGCAATGCATGACGGTCGGCGCTATGATGAACGCCGCTTATCTCGGCCAACTGGGGGAGGGCGAGGGACTCCTCAATTACATGCCGTCGATCGGCGACGACAACTGGCTCAGGAAAGCGCCCGGCTGGGTGAACTCGGATTTATACACGGTCGAGGGAAAAACGGACAACCCGGCAGCGAAGGGGGCCAATGGCAAGGGGCTGAACGACGCGGACAAAATGCTGGAGCGAATGCTTCAGGTGGCGCTGGAAGATCGTTTTCAACTGAAGCTCCATCAGGAGACGCAGGAGGTCCCGATGTATAACCTGACCGTTGCGAAGGGCGGCCTCAAGCTGAAACCCATGGCGCCAGGCGGTTGCAGTGCGCCTGATCCCGCGCGGATGCCGGCGGCGAGGGGGATCTTCATCACAGGAAACTGGTCTCCCGAGGGCAAGACGATGCCATGCATGATCGTGCTGCACACGGCGGGTCCGGATTGGGCCATCGATGCCGGGGGGCAGACGCCCGGCAATCTTGTCGGGATGCTGGCCAAGACCCTGGACCGTAATGTCTTCGATAAAACCGGGGTCACTGACTTGTACACGTTCCATCTGAAATTTGCCCACGACGGATCGACGCCAGGGAATCTTCCGCCGGCGATGACGGAGAGGATGTTTCCCCGCGCCGATGTTCCTTCAGGCCCGTCGATATTCACAGCGCTCGAACAGGTGGGCCTGAAACTGGAGCCGACGAAGGGGCCGCAGGGACACTACGTTATCGATCACGTCGAGCGCCCGTCGGAAAACTGACATGGCCGCGGTTCGGAACACGGAACGTTGCGTTTAATGCCGTTATCGTTTGCTTTTCCCGATTAATTCGTTCCGTGCGCTCATCTCACACGTGAGCCCGGCGCGCTCATTCCGCGGCGGGCCGCACCCAATAAAACGCCGATTCCGGCGCATTATTTGAACTGGACCGCCGCGTGCCAGGCAGAATCGGGCTTGCCCGCCTGACGAAAAAACGTCCGCGTTTCGTCATATTACAAAACCGGGTGGGGAACAATTCGGTCGATGCCGGAGTCCACGACAGAGACCGGGAGGAACTTAATAGAAGAACTGCATTCAAGACCTGCAACAAAAAGGAACTAAACGCCGCGTGCGCGGGCAATACCTTGGGACGAATTCCGTTGGATTCTGATCGTACTAATGTATTAGGATGTATGTAACCGCCGGCCCGCTTGCGGGCGTCTTACGATCAATAAAAGGTTGGGGAGGAACGATGCGAATACTTGGTTACCTGGGGTTGTTAACGGGAATAGCGGTCGGCGCTTTCGGCCAGCCGGCCCCCGCGCCTAAGTTCGAAATTGCCGACGTCCACGTCAGCCCAAAAGCTCCCAACCCGTTTGTCCGGGTCACGCCGCCACGTAACGGCCGTTACGAAATCCATAACGCCACCATGGTGGATCTCGTCCGCACTGCGTACGATTTCGATGCCGACAAAGTTCTCGGCGGACCGCATTGGCTGGAGATGGACCGTTTCGACATCCTCGCCAAACTCCCCGCAGGTACTCCCTCGGTGTCGGGCGACACCGGCTCCGGCAATGCCGCGCCGCCCAATGCCACACCCGAAGCGTTGAAACCAATGCTTCAGGCATTGCTCGCCGATCGCTTCAAACTGGTCGTCCACAAGGAATCCCGCCCGCTGCCAACGTACGCTCTCATGGCCGGCAAGAAACCGCAGTTAAAAGAAGCCGATGGCGCGGGCGATACCGGTTGCCGGATGCAGACATCGTCCTCCGCGCCCACTGACGGCGGCCCCCGCACGATGATCGCGCTGAACGGAAGTGGCCCAATCGTTCTGGGTCCCGGCATGACAATCCAGTACAACTGCCGCAACATGACCATGGAAGCTTTCGCTGCCGGCCTGCGTACTATGTTAGGCGCGAACGTCGGAAATAATCCGGTGATGGATAAGACCAATCTGGCCGGCCGCTGGAACTTCGACGTGAAGTGGTCGCTTCAGCTCAACGGCGGCCCCGCGGGCGACACGACCGAACGGATTTCGGTTTTTGATGCCGTCGAAAAACAACTCGGACTCAAACTGGAACAGCAGCCGGTATCGACGCCCGTGATGGTCGTCGACAGCGTAAACGAAGTTCCGTCGCCAAATCCACCGGGTGTAGCCGAGGCTCTCCCCGTCATCCCGACGGCCACCACCTTTGAAGTGGCGGACATCAAGCCGACTGACCCGGATTACAAGGGCGGCAACATGCGAACTCAAAACGGACGTGTGACAGCGCAGGGAATGCCGATGCAAAGCCTTCTCCGGCAGGCGTTTCAAGGCATTGGCGGGATGATGGGCGGGAGCGACGCGATCGCCGGAATTCCGAAATGGACGGAATCGGCCCGCTTCGATATAAACGCCAAGGCGCCGGCAGACACCCCCACCGATTTCAATTCGACCGGTCCCATGTTGCGCGCTTTGCTCGAAGACAGGTTTAAGCTCAAAACCCATACTGAAGATCGGCCGGTCAATGCTTACACACTGGTGGCAGCCAAGCCGAAGATGAAAAAGGCCGACCCGGCCAGCCGCACCCACTGTATCCAGTCCAACGCGCCGGCCGGGTCGCCGCCCGGCACCCAGGTACTGACTTGCCAAAACATTACAATGGAACAGTTTGCCGATCGGCTTCGCGGGATGGATCAGGCGCTGAACTGGCCGGTCCTTGACAAGACAGGGATCGACGGCGGCTGGGATTTTGTCCTGACCTACGGACGTGGCGGCCTCGCCGGGCCGGCTGGCGGCGGCAGGGGCGGGGAAGGCGGCCCGGCTCCATCCGAAACCGCGATGGCATCGGATCCGAGCGGCACTCTGACGATCTTCGAGGCTGTGGAAAAACAGCTTGGCTTGAAGCTCGAAATGCAGAAGCGGCCGATGCCGATCATCGTCATCGACCATCTGGAGGAAAAACCGACCGAAAACTGACCGAAATCGTATTGCGGCGGGGGTAAACCGCGATGCGCGTCGGACGTATTACAGCTATACAGGGTTTTCTGTAACGAATCGGGTCCTGAGCGGTCTTAACTGTAAGAAAACCGGGTGGAAACACGCTCACGCCCAATTCTGAAGAAAAACTGAAAGAGATGCTACACAAAACAGTACTGGAGTCGTCAAACCCTTAAACTGGGAACATATTGTTTGCCATCATCGTTAGTTGAGAGGTACGGCATCCGCGGCCGATGCCATTCGGATCCGGGGCGCAGCAACACACAGGGCTTTCAGGGAGTTCATGCAATTGAAAAAATACATAAGATATATCGCAACAGCGTGCCTGGCCATGCTTCCTCTGCTCGCCGCCGAATATCGCGGTCAGGTGAAATTCAGCGGTCTGCCGCTGCCTGGAGCGACCGTCACCGCCACACAGGGCGATAAAAAGTTCAGCGCAGTCAGCGATCAGCAGGGTAACTGGGTGTTTCCCGATCTGCCGGAAGGAACCTGGCAGCTCGAAGTCAACATGCTCGGCTTCACCTCGGTTAAACAGGAGGCCACCCCCGGGTCGGGTTTACCGGGCCCCGCTTTTGAGCTGAAAATGCTTCCCCTGGATCAGATTCAGGCCACGGTTCAGCCGGCCTCCCCTGCCACACCCGCGCCAACCGCAACTCCGGCTCAGACGACATCGAATGCAGCCCCGGCTGCCGCGCCTCCTGTTCCTTCCATCGCTTCAGCGAAGCCCCCCACGGGCAAGAACGGCGCCCCGGTCGTCGGCCCTGCCACTGCCTTTCAGCGTACGGATCTGAAAAGCTCAGCCAGCGCGCCTGCTGCCGATGCCGGTCCGCCACCCGAAGTCACCAGCGAACTGAATCAGCGAGCAGCTGACGCCAACCTGATTAATGGCAGCGCCCAAAACGGCGCCGCGTCGCCGTTTGCGCAAAGCCCGGCTTTCGGCAACAATCGCAAAGGCGGTCCGCGCCTCTACACGTACTCGCTCACGCTCACCGACAGCAATTCCGCCCTCAACGCCGCGCCCTACTCTCTCAACGGCCAGCAGACGGTGAAGCCGCCGACGAACAATCTGACGGGCGGCTTCAATTTCGGCGGTCCTATCAAGATTCCGCATTTGATTCAGCGCAATGGCCCGCAGTTCAGTGTGAACTATTCCCGCACTGACAATCGCGGTTCCAACGTCAGCACGGACCTGATGCCGACCGCCCTCGAGCGCGCCGGTAATTTCTCCCAGACGGTGAATGCTCTGGGTCAGCCGGTTCAGATCTTCGATCCCCTGAATAACCAGCCGTTCGCGGGCAATATTATTCCCGTCAGCCGTCTGAGCGGCGCCGCGCTTTCGTTGCTCCAGTATTATCCGCAGCCGAATTTCACCGGCGCCTACAACTATCAGGTGCCGCTCATCAACAACACCCACACCGACAACCTGCAGACGCGCATCAGCAAGAACTTCAAGCGCAAGAATTTCATTTCCGGCGTGTATGGCGTCAGCGATACCCGCAGCGACAACAACAGCCAGTTCAACTTTCTCGATCTGCGCCGCCAGCTCGGCATGCAGGCAACGGCCAGCTATCGCCGCACGTACACTCCGCGTTTCTACGGGACGTTTACTTACCAGTTCAGCCGGCAATCGATCCAGACGTTCCCGTTCTTCTCGAACAAGACGAACGTTTCCGGAGCTGCCGGAATCACAGGCAACGACCAGCAACCCCTCGATTGGGGTCCCCCCTCACTCAGCTTTTCGCAGAGCGGTTTTTCCGGTCTGAGCGATGCCAATGCCTCGATTACTCACAATCAATCCAGCATTTATAGCTACCTCGGGACATGGAATCACGGTCGCCACAACATCCAGTTCGGCGGCGATTTCCGCTGGCAGCAGTACAATACGTTCTCGCAGAACAATCCGCGCGGCCGGTTTACGTTTACCGGCGCCGCCGCCGGATACGATTTCGCCGACTTCCTGCTCGGGGTGCCCGACAACAGCGCCCTGGCGTTCGGCAACGCCGACAAATACCTTCGTTCCAAATCTCCCGACCTCTTTTTCCAGGACGATTGGAAAGTCAGCCCCGGTTTCTCCGTCACTTTAGGTTTCCGCTGGGAATATACGTCGCCGATTTACGAGAAGTATGGCCGCCTGGTCAACCTCGATGTGGCGCCCGGTTTCGCGGCGATCGCCCCGGTGGTCGGCAGCAGTCCAAAGGGACCATTATCCGGCGTGACGTATCCGTCTTCGCTGGTCCGTCCCGACAAGCATGAATTCCGGCCGCTGCCCGGTTTTGCCTGGCGGCCCTTCCCGGCGTCGTCCATGGTGGTGCGCGGCGGTTATGGCATTTCCTACAACACCGGCGTCTACAACAGCTTTGCGAATCAGATGGCGCAGCAGTCGCCGCTTTCGAAGACGCTTCAGCTCACCAACAGCAAAGCCACTCCGCTGAGCCTGGTGAACGGCTTCAATGCCCCCGCCAACGGCACAACGAACACAATTGCGGTCGATCCGAATTTCAAGATCGGCTACGCACAGGTCTGGAACCTCTCAGTGCAGCGCGATATGCCCTTCTCCCTGGTCATGCAGGCCACTTACACCGGCAGCAAAGGGACGCACCAGATGCAGGAATTTGTGCCCAACACTTACCCGATCGGCGCCGTTAATCCCTGCCCAACCTGCCCTTCCACCTATACGTATTACACCTCCGGTGGAAACTCGACCCGCCAGGAAGGTTCGCTGAATGTTCGCCGTCGCCTTCATAACGGTTTCACAGCTTCCGTCCTTTACACGTATTCCAAATCTATCGACGATGCCGCGCTAATCGGCGGCGGCACCGGTGGCTCGGTAGCACAGAACTGGCTCAATCTCGCTGCAGAGCGCGGGCCCTCTTCTTTTGATCAGAGGCACAAGGCTACCATTCAGCTGCAATACACTTCCGGTATGGGCGTCGGCGGCGGAGCGCTTCTCACCGGCTGGCGCGGCAAAGTGTTGAAAGACTGGACTTTCGTCGACAACATCAACCTCGGCACCGGCCTTCCACTGACTCCGCTTTATCCAGGGACGCTCGGAAGCGTGTACGCCGGTAATCTTCGCGCGAGTTATACCGGGAAGGACCTTTACGCCGCCGCCCCCGGCGAATTTCTTAATTCGCTGGCTGTGTCCGCGCCGGCCTTTGGACAGTGGGGCAACGCCGGAATCGGTTCCATCCGTGGCCCCGGCCAATTCTCGATGAACGGCTCCATGACCCGGGCTTTCAAACTCAATGACCGTTTTAATCTGAACCTCCAGATCAATGCCAACAATCCGTTGAATCACGTGGTCTTCAACTCCTGGCAAACTCTGGCCACCAGTCCGCAGTTCGGACTGCCTGTCAATCCCAACGGCATGCGAAGCGTGACGACCAATCTGAGGCTTACGTTCTGATATGAACAATTCTTTCTGCGCAACACCCGCTTCTCTCAAGGCCCGGCTTTTCAGGGGCTTCCTCGTGCTCCCGCTGCTGGCCTCGGCACAGGCGCCGGCGCCGGCCCCCGCTCAAAAAAGTGTGCAGTCGCAGGTGCAGGCATCCACCGGCGTGGCAACTTTCACCGCCACTGCCCAGCTTGTTCTCGAACAGGTGAACGTCAAAGACAAAGACGGCAAAGCCATCGAAGGCCTGAAAAAGGAAGACTTTACCGTCACCGAAGACAACAAGCCCCAGGTCATCAAGTTTTTCGACTATGAAAAGCTGGATGACGTAGTGGCGGCGCCGGTTCTCCAGACCGAGCACATTCCGGAACCCATCGCGCTCCCCAAGCTCACCCGCACCCAGATCTCTCCCGAGCCTCAGGGCACCGTCAAATACAAGGATCGCCGTCTCCTGGCCATCTACTTCGATATGAGCTCCATGCAGATCCTGGATCAGTTGCATGCGCTCGATGCCGCCACCCAGTTCATCAAGAAGAACATGAGCCCGGCCGACATGATGGCGATCATGCAATACACCGGCACCGGTGTCGAAGTTCTTCAGGATTTCACCGGCGATAAGGAGAAGCTGCTCACCATCGTCGCGACCCTGGTTGCCGGCGAGGCGGATAATACGGGCGAAGCCGACAGCAGCGCCAGCGCCGCCGACTCGGGCGCAGCTTTTGGCCAGGACGATTCCGAATTCAATATCTTCAACACGGACCGCCAGTTAGCCGCTCTGCAAACCGCGACCAAAATGCTGGCCTCCCTGAACGAGAAGAAGTCGTTGATTTACTTCGCCAGCGGTCTCCAGCTCCAGGGCGTAGACAATCAGGCGCAGCTTCGTTCCACCATTAACGATGCCGTTCGCGCCGGCGTTTCCTTCTGGCCGATCGATGCGCGCGGCCTGCAAGCTTCTTCTCCACTGGGCGACGCCACCCGTGGATCGCAGGGGAGTTCCCAGATGTATACCGGCGCGGCAGCCATGGCGCAGCAGATGAACTTCGCCAAATCGCAGGACACGCTTTATACCCTGGCGGCCGACACCGGTGGCAAGGCGATGCTCGATTACAACGATCTGGGTCAGGGAATCGTGAACGCCGAGAAAGCCATCTCCAGTTACTACATCATTGGGTATTACACGACCAACGACACGCCGGACGGCAAGTTCCGCAAAGTGAAAATTACGCTCAACAACGGCGTCCAGGCCACTCTCGAATACCGCCAGGGCTATTGGGCCAACAAGATTTTCGCCAAGTTCACGGCCGCGGATAAAGAGCGCCAGCTCGAAGACGCTCTCATGATGGGCGATCCCATCACGGAACTCACCATGGCGCTGGAAGTGAATTACTTCCGCCAGAACAAAGCCGAATCGTTTGTGCCGATCATGGTGAAAATCCCCGGCAGCGAACTCGCGCTCGCCAAGAAAGGCGGAGCCGAACACACCATCATCGACTTTATCGGCGAAATCAAAGACGACCAGGGCACCACGATTCAGAATATCCGCGATTACCGCGATATCAAGCTGACCGATGCGACCGCGGCCGAATGGACCAAACGTCCCATCGCCTACGATACGGGCTACAACCTGCTGCCCGGCCCCTACAAGATCAAGGTCCTGGCGCGCGACAGCGAGACGGGTCGCATCGGCACTTATATGGGCAACTTCGTCGTCCCCAATCTGGATAAGGAAGAAAAGCGCGTGCCCATCTCGTCGGTCGTTCTCAGCAGCCAGCGCGCGTCAATGGCCGCTGCTATCGCAGCCGACAAAGGTGCGAAAGCGGCAGCCACTCAGTCGGTGAATCCGCTTGTTCAGGACGGCCAGAAGCTCATTCCGAGCGTCACCCGCGTCTTCAGCAATAAAGGAGACATGTACGTCTACCTCCAGGCTTACGAATACGATCTCGATGCCGATGGCAAGAAGATCGCACCAGCGACTGTAAAGCCGATGGTGGCCTACGTGACCTTCTTCAAGGGCACTTCGAAAGTAATGGAAACGCCTCCCATCAAAGTGACGGACGGAATCGATCCCAAGTCGCACATGCTGCCGATCAAGCTCAGCTTCCCGCTGACCAGCCTGAAGCCCGGCGAATACAACTGCCAGGTCACGGTGCTTGACCCCACCAGTCAGAAAGCGTCCTTCTGGCAAGCGCCGGTCATGATGATCCCCTAAGGATCAATCCTGAGGTGCGCGCGTGAGTATTAGCGGATTTGCGCGAGCAGCATGACCAGCGTATAAACCACCGGCATCGCGAACAGCGAACTATCGAGGCGGTCCAGCATCCCGCCGTGCCCGGGCAGCAGGGTACCGCTGTCCTTCACGCCCGCGCCGCGCTTGAGTGCCGATTCGGCCAGATCGCCTACCTGGCCAGCGGCATTCGCGATCAGCGAGATTGCTCCGGCGGCCCAAAGCGGTAACCCGGTAATGGTCAGCGGCAAATAGATCATGCCGAAAATGAGACCGGCCACAGCCGATGCCGCCGCGCCTTCCCACGACTTGCCGGGGCTCACCCGCGCCGCCAGCTTGTGCCTTCCATACTTGCGGCCCACATAGTAAGCGCCGGTATCGCCGATCCAGTTCACGATCAGTGCGAACATCAGCCAATAATGGCCCGCCGCGACATTCCGGTAGGCCGGCGCATCGATCTCGTGCAGCAGAATGGCTGTCTTCCACGATCCAAAGATGTACGCAACTCCCATCACCAGGGCGGCTGCCCGCCGCGCGCCGTGGGCGAAGTCCTGGGACGACATTGTCAGACACAGTGCAGCCAGCGCAGTCAGAAAAAGGATCAGCGCCGCCTGATTGAGCGGTGCAACCAGAATCAGGATGCCGGCAACATACCCTGGAATTGCATGTGCCTCGGTAATACGCGCGTATTCACGGAAGCAGAGCACCGCGAACAATACGACCACCGCCAGAAACACCTGCGAGGGGGCAAAAAGAACCGAGTAAACGGCAATGGGCACCAGGACCAGTGCGGTGATGGCGCGCTTCATTTCGAGGATGCGGTGGTGAGAGAAGCGGAAATCTCGTCGTTATCGTGATCGCTGTGGGCCCCGGAAGCCTCTGACGGCACCGTACCTTTGAGTCCACCAAAGCGGCGATCGCGGCGCTGAAACTCGAGGATCGCCTTCAGCAATTCCGCACGATCAAAATCGGGCCAGTAGGTATTCGTCACGTACAACTCGGCGTACGCGATCTGCCACAACAGGAAATTGCTGATGCGCATTTCACCCGAGGTCCGGACCAGCAGATCAGGGTCCGGCAGTCCCGCCGTGGCCAGGCGGCGCTCAATCGCCGCTTCGTCCACCACCAGGCTGGAAAGTTTCCCTTCGATGCGCGCCTCGTCGATGATCGTGTTGACGGCATCCACCAGTTCATTGCGGCCGCTGTAATTGATGGCGAGATTCAGCCGCATTCCGGTGCAATGCGCGGTGGCGCGCTCGGCCTCGCGCAGCACTTCGTAAGCGCCCGTTGGCAGCGCCTCCACACGTCCGCTCGATTGCAGCCGGATATTATTGCGCTGCAAATCGGCGATTTCGCGCCGCAGATAAATCCGCATCAGCCGCCACAACATTTGAACCTCGGCGTGTGGCCGCTTCCAGTTTTCCGCCGAAAACGCGTACAGCGTCAGTGCCCTGACTCCCAGATGCGAGCAATCTTCTACAACCGACCGAACCCGGTTGACGCCCGCCCTGTGCCCCGCGAAACGAGGCAGACCACGGCCCTTCGCCCAGCGTCCGTTGCCATCCATAATGATGGCGATGTGCGCCGGAATGCGTTGCGGATCGATTTCGAGCGCGAGTATCCGGTCCTTCCCCGTCGGGGCCAGCGCATCAAGGAAATTCATCGGCTTCGAAACCATGGTACACCGTGGCACAAAGCTCTGGCCAGCACAAAGTGCCGTTCTACAACACCGGCAAGTGCGATTTCGGCCTCGCACCAGAAAAGTAACTGTGGACCAGTTCTGTTCCAATCGCGGCTGAACATGCCACAGGACGATACCGGGCTAAGCGCGGCTGGCAAGCGGTTTCCAGGCACGATACGATGGAACGTCGAATGGGGACCTGTCTGAGCGGCTGAAAGGTGAGCGCGCGACGCCACCGACATGAGACGACGAAGCCAAAAGTCTATCTCGAAACCACAATCTCCAGCTACCTCACCGCCCGCATTAGCCGCGATCTTGTTATCGCCGCTCACCAGGAATTGACTATCGAGTGGTGGACCCAACACCGCCACAGGTTCAGTCTATTTATTTCGCCGCGGGTTTACGAAGAGGCTGAACGCGGCGACGGAGAGGCCGCCGCGCGATGAATATCGGAGCTGGCGGGAATTCCCAATCCTGGATGTCACAAGCGACGCCCGTGAACTTGCGAAGCGCTTTCCCGCCAGTAAGGTTTCCCGTCAAAGCCGCGGACGATGCGTTCCACGTAGCGATCGCCACAGTAAACGGTATGGACTACCTGCTCACCTGAATGCCGGCACATTGCAAATGGCGAGATTATGCAAGGTCTGGCGTCAGCCGCCGCTGAACTCGGCTACAGGCTGCCCTCTCTTTGCCGAACCAACTAATGGGAAAATAGAGGCATGCCGGATCCAATCATTGAGGAAATCTGGAAGCTCCGGGAAGAACACGCCGCACGGTTCAACTTTGATGTGGACGCGATCTTCGAGGATTTCAAAAGAATTCAGAAAGAGCGGGGTTTGCCCACCGTCACGCTTCCGCCAAATCGGATCCAGCCGCGCGAAAGTCCCCACGGTGACGGGACGGACGGAATCATCGCGGCCTGAAAACCCGCTCGCAAGAACGTCTACGTTGGCGAGCTACCAGCTCACCTCGAATCCATTTTCCAGCGACCGTTCGGCGCTGAAAGCGTTTCATCCGCCTGTTCGCAAAACGGCCTGCACGATTTCACTGGCGGAATCGTCTAGCGGTCGAGGAGCAAAGTGGGCACAAAGATGCGCCTTGCGCTTGTCATGTCCTGGCTGATGGTTGGTTACGCCGTCGCGCAGTCATTCGAAGTCGCCTCCGTGAAGCGATGTCAGAATGACGGACTGCCCGCGGGAAGCGATCCCGATCCCGGCAGGCTGCACCTGGAATGTGTCACCACCTCGAACCTCATCCGGCTGGCATACCCTGTGTTTCCGACGGGCCAACCGAACGTACCTGTATCCCCCGCAGTTTTTCAGGCGCCCATTTCCGGGGGGCCTGCGTGGATCGACTCGGACCGTTACACTGTCGACGCAAAGAGCGCGGAGCCCGTCAACGTCGAAATGATGAAAGGACCGATGATGCGGAGTCTGCTGGAAGAAAGATTCTCACTGAGAATCCAGTGGGAGACGAAGCAGAGGGACCTTTTCGAACTGATCGTGGCGAGGACTGGTCCGAAACTCCAGCGGGCGAAAGAAGCGGGTTGCGTGGTGAACGATCGCAATCATCCGCTGCCCACGCCGGCGTCCGGCGAAGCGGCTCCGGTGCTCTGCGGAGTCCTGCGAGCGAACCTGCGCGGTGGTTTCGACATTGCCGGCGTGACAATGGCCGACCTCTGCCGCCAGTTATCGGCTTACACTGACCGCGAGATCCTCGACAAAACCGGGATTGCCGGGGTCTTCGACGTACATGTCGACCTCAACCCAGACGATATCGCCCCTGATGGCGACGGCTCCGTAGTCGCGGCGGCGGTGAAGAAACTCGGGCTTCAAATGCGCGAGGCGAAAGGGTCGGCGCAACTCCTCAGGATTGACCACGTGGAAAGGCCTTCTGAAAATTGACGAATTTACGACCGCGGCCGGACGCGAAAGTTAATTATCCTTGAGCGATCCCACATGATCCACGATCAGGAGATCGACAGGCTGTTTGCTCGAATTGAGTTTCAGTCCGGTTTGCGCAGGCAATGAGGCGAACATGATCGTGAGCACATCGTTGTCGGCGATGTTCAGATCGCCGGGCGCGCCGGCGTAGGGCGTGATATCGATGCTGAGATCGTAACGTCCCTTCAGACCGGTCTCGTCCACGATCAGTTCATTCAGTTTTCTTGCAAGCTGGGCAGCAAGCTCCGGCATGGCGGCGCGCCGCACCACCAGGGCCGTCCTGCCATCCTTAATACTTCGGGTAAACTCTGCCGGACCCTCCTCCACCGATTCCCTGAATCTCGGGCCATCCGCGGTCACGATCAGCGCGTAATGCCTCTTTTCTTTCTTTTCGATATGCGCCTGAAGCGAGAGCCGCTCGGCGAGTAGATTGCGCAGCATGACGCGCATCTCGGCATTGGTGGCCGGTTGCGCGGTACGGGCTGTGACATCGTAACGCAACTCATCGATCGAGGATAAGCCGGATACCGAAAGAGGCGGAACGTCCCAGGCCCACTGCACTAACGACCTCAGTGTTGCTCCGCGCACGATAAACGAACCCAGCGTCGCCTGAATCCCGGACTGCGTCCCGGACGCGTCCTGAACGCGAAGTGAGGCTGTCTCGAATGACTGGCCAAACAGACAAGAGGAACAGATGAGGGTTGCCAGACCTTTGGTCATTCGGCGAAGCATGCTTTTGTCTCCCACGGTAATTACGCACGAGTACGCGAAGGGTTCACCGGGAAGTTGCCCGCGCCATCGTACCCGAACAGAATTATCGGATTTTTTGATCCGGAAGGTCCATCTTCATCGACGGATTCACCGGCATATGATCCGGCATCGCACCGGTTGCCGTCTGGAGTCTGACAAGCTCCGCCTGCAACTGTTTGACCCGCTCCGGCTCGGCGTCGATCAGGTTTTTGGTCTCACCCGGGTCCGCTTTGATGTTGTAAAGTTCTGCCCGATACTTGTCGGGCTGATCGTCGCCATTCGGGGAGTGGACGTATTTCCATTCATCCGTGCGCACCCCGCGAACATTCGGCGTATAGGGAAATTCCTTTTCGTAGTTGTACTCATAGTGCCAGGAGGTTCGTCCCGGTGCCGACGGGTTTTCCAGCAAAGGCTTCCATGATCTTCCATGCGTCTCCGGAAGCGGCGCAGCTCCGCAAACGTCCAGCACACTGGGTGCAAAATCCACATTCAGCACCATCTGCTGCAACACGGCCGGCTTCTTAATCAGCTCCGGATAACGAACTAAAAACGGGACGCGAATACTTTCCTCATACATGGCGCGTTTATCCACACAGCCATGCTCGCCAAGCAGAAAGCCGTGGTCGGCTCCAAACATCAGAATGGTGTTGTCGAGTTCGCCTGCCGCCCGAAGTGTTTCATAGATCTGCCCTACGCTGTCGTCAACTGACTGAATCGTGCCCAGGTATCTTCGCGCAAAGTCCGGATAGTCTTTCGATCCGTAAAGCGGCCCGTCGATCCCGTGCCACGTGGGTACCCGCTCCTTCACCCACTCCGGCTTGCCGTTCCCCGTGTCGTCCGCGGTGGCTGGTCTGTTGACCGGCGATTGATCGAAGGCGTGCTCGTATTTCGGTTCCGGGGTGCAAAGCATATGCGGGGCTTTGTGTCCCAGCACCATCATGAAGGGCTTCTGTTTCGGCTTTTTCAGCCAGTCGACCGCCAGTTCCGTCACGCGGTGCGTGTAGTAGCCCTTCAGCACGTCGCGTTTGCCGTCGATGTTGAATTCGGTGTCGTAGTAGGTTCCCTGACCTTTGTGACTGGCCCAATGATCGAAACCGGGGCGAGCGTCGTCGAATTGTTCACCCATGTGAAACTTGCCGATGTACGCCGTTTCGTACCCCGCTGCCTGGAGTTGGCGCGGATAGCTGGGGAGATCCTTCGGATAGTCGGTGAAGTTGTTGATGACTCCGTGCTTGTGCGCGTAGAGGCCGCTCAGATAACTGGCGCGGGCGGGAGAACACAAAGAGGTGGTGCTGAAGGCATTGGCGAAACGCACGCCCTCATTCGCGATGCGGTCCATATTCGGCGTCTTCAGCAGCGGATGCCCCGCACAACTCAGCGCATCCCACCGCTGGTCGTCGGCCAGGATGAAGACGACATTCGGACGTTTGTCGCGCCGGGCGCAGGACGTCAGGGCTGCGGCGCCAAGGGCCGCTCCGGTGGTCGCTATGAAATCGCGTCGGGTGGAATTCTGTTTGTTATGAATGAGAGCCTCTTTCCGATACGAAACTATATCACTTTGAGGCTCTGTTGTTCAGCGGCGAAATCACCAGCCGCAGATCCGCAGCGGAGGGATTCCCCATTGACGCTTCCAGTTGGCGTCGGCTATCTCTATCGATACAGATCAGTGCGCCGGCGTTGCGTAGGAAAGCGGCGCAAACCAGCCGGTAACAGTCGCCACGGGGTCGGCAGTCCGCGACAGAAGGCTGCTCAGGAGAAGCTGTGGCGCAGCGTCCTTCGCTGAGTCTGACGACTCCTGAACGTTCCCCGCCGGTACACCATTCAGCAGTGAATCCAGCGACCGGACATCCCGAAACACTGAGACCGCTGCCTCCGGCCATTTCTGGGTTCGGTTCGCATCACCCGCGTGGCTCGTTTCGGATACATTGAACGCTTTTACGTGCTCAATAAGAACCAGTCTCGCGGAGATTTCCTTCAGATGATCGCGAACCATCTCCTCCAGATGCTGGCTGGATTCCGTCGGTATAGCGACATTGGCGGACAGCGGGTCCAGCTCAGTCAGAAGATAAAGTCCGGTTGCTTCAATAAGCGCCTGATCAGCCGCTGAAACCGCATCCGGCGTCCGAACCTCGGGTATTGGCTGCCTGGCGGCCGTTTGCGAGGGTTCCGATGGCTGATTCATCGCGCGGATATCGATCTTCAACAAAGATGCGCCTTTCACCGTATTCAGCTCTGAAAGAATCTCCTGGCGTCGTCGCTCCGACTGAGCAATACCCTGCACGAGCACGATACCCTGGGGAGACAGGTGTACGGTTACCGCGGTGCAGACATTCTGCCGGTGCAATACATACTCGGCTTCAATCCCGGCGGCAAACAAATCCGACCGTGGATCGAAACTCTGGCGGGTTGGTTCAGGAATCGGTAACGCATGGGAGAGAGGCGTCACTGCCGGCGGCGCCTCGGCTCTCTGAATCGTCCCTGCCGCCGCGGCCGGCGACGC
>JAICJH010000074.1 GCA_025928545.1 Bryobacteraceae bacterium
AGGTGGGCCTTCGGAGTCCGGCGGAAGAAGAGATTACCTGGAACACCCATACTATTTCCGTGCAGAAGATCGAAGTGAATGTTTCGTTCCCGGATGATGTTTTCGAATTTATTCCGCCCGCCGGGGCGGTGGTGATGACGGGCCGGGGCGGTTTCTCGTCGGGCGGTGGTGGTGGAGGCATCGCACGGTTCGCGGACGATGATCTACGGCACTACGAACATCGCGGATCTCATGAATGGGAAGGGGAGACGCTGGTCGAGCACTCGAAGTGGAAACTGCGGGGGACGACGTTGATTTTCGAACGACGCCTGACGTTTTCAGAGAATGGTGAGGAGTTGAAGATCGTCGAGCGGTCAAAGAGCCCGGCAGGTGAAAGCGAAACGAGTTGCTCGCTGCGGCTCAAGTAAATCGGGCGAGCAAACTATTTGCCGCACTGCTGGTTTAGAAATCGGAAGACGTCGTCAGCCCAGACGGCGGATCCAAAATAGCCGAAGGTGTGGCCGTCTCCGGTGGATTTGCCGAAGGCGGGATAGATCTTCATCTCGTATGTCTTGTGCGCGGCTTTCATGGCTTCGGAGAGAGTTTTGCTGGGGGAGAGGTCATAGTCATTCGCGGCCTGGAAAAAGAAGACCGGGGCTTTGGCGTTGCGGACTGCGCGAGTCATGACCGATTGCAATTCGGGTGCCTGCGCCCAGGTTTGGGCTCCCGCGGCTGAAGCAATCGCGGCGCAGTAATTCCCTTGTTCGGCACCGAGTACGGTCTCAATCCCGCCGAACGAATTCCCGGCGACGGCGATCCGATCGTGTTGGACGAAGTTCTGTTTTCTGAGCCAGGCCGCGGCGGACAACTGGTCGTTGAGGTGATCGGTCTGGAGCAAGCGGACCATGGTGGCGGAGCGGGCGGATGTGCCGCCATGCTTTGAGGCCGCGTCAAGCTGATCGCCAATGAAGGGTCCGGCTGCGGCGCTCAAGCCCTGACCCCGACGGTAGGGTCCGAAGAATACCCATCCGTGACTGGCGAACACGGGACCGAGTGCGTCGAAGGCCTGCTTGCTCAACATGCCGGCGGCGCTGCCGTGGTTATAAACGATGGCGGGAAATGGGCCCGTTCCTTTTGGCTTGTACACAACACCGTGCAGGGTGATGTCACCACTCGGAAAGGTGACGACATCCTGCGCGGGCAGAATCAGGGGCGAGAGGAAGAGCGAGAAGCAGAGCAGGACGCGATGGTTGAGCATCGTTTGAATCGAGTTTAGCAACCGTTCCTGGGGCTTAACAGCGAAGACGCAAACCTGGATAGGGGCTGTATCCGGCGGTCCTGGCCCGAGATTAACGGCGCAGCGTTTACTGCCACTGAGGCGTCTTGATCAGAGGGCTTCACCCTTCGCAGCTTGCCCTGGGACCAGGAACGTTTTGGGGTAGGATCCGCTGCCGCAGAGCTTGAAGGAGCCGAAATCCTTGTACCAATCACCGTCGGGTACTTCGGGGCGGGTCTCTACCCAAACGCGGAGCTGATTCAGATCCGATAGGCTGATCGCGCGATCACGCATCCGCTCGATCAGATGTTGTCGTACCGCTCCGGGCAGGCTGTCCCAGAGTTCGAGCTGCGGCATTAGCCGCCGAAGACCATTCTTCCGAGCTCATCGCCCAAACGGTTAGCCGCTTCCGTATCCTGCTCATTGCGGAAACGTTCAGCGAGGGCGAGAAACTGCTGCTGCTTTCGCTTCTCTGCGTCGATTCCGTTTTCAATCAGTTCCAACAACATGCGATTCTTGCTCAGTTTCCGGCTCCTGGCCATGCGACCTACCTGATTTGCCACCTTGGGCGGCAAGCTAACGCTCTGACGAACCGCTTTCTCTGCCAACTTCATAACACCATTATGCACCAAAATGGTGTATGAGCTTTAGAGAGTCTAAACCGAGTACACGAACATCAGCTTTGGTTTCGCTTTTTAATTTGCGGGCGGCGGCGCTGCGACTGGTCCACGGCCACCTCGACCGGCGGCGGCTGGCTGGCGGGTTGGCGGTTCTGCCGGCGCAGGCAGGGGCGGAACGGTTCCACCGAGCTTGAACGCCCAGAGCGTGTCGGCATGCTGCGACAGATTGAAGGAACTGCCACCTGCGATGATCGCCAGGTACTGCTGTCCGTTCACCTCGTAGGTGATCACGGGCGCGTCGGCACCGGCTCCGGTTTGAAATGACCAGAGCTCATTGCCGTTTTTGATGTCGTATGCGACGAGGCGTCCATCGGGTTCGCCATGGAACATGAGGCCCGAGGCGGTGCTCAACAGGCCGCTGCCGGCGGCGATCGGATATTTCATGCGCTTCTGCCAGACGATCTTGTTGGCGGTGGGATCGATTGCCGTGAGCGTTCCGGAGCGCGGCTCATTGGCGGGGCGGATGAAACCGCCGCCCAGAGTGAATTGCGAGTTGGTAATCGCGCCGGGAATGTAGACGAGGTGCGTGAGGGGACTGTAGGTCATAGGCGCCCAGGAGATTCCTCCTAAGGTACCGGGCGCGAGTACGACGGGCTCATCCCAATAGCCGCCAAAAACGCAGGCGCTTTTCACACCGGGCAGCACGCTGTCGGGTTCGGGACAGGTGGGCACGAATGAATCGCCGACGGGATAGGGCTGCGTCTTCGCGGTCTTCATGCGTTCTTCCTGCGGCACGGGCTTCTCTTCGATGCCGATCAGAGGTTTGCCGTTGGTGCGATCCAGAATGTAGAGAAAGCCGGTCTTGCCGCCATGCATGAGGATCTTGCGGGGCGCGCCGCGAAACTGAATGTCGGCGAGGACCGGAGAGGCGGCGTTGTCGTAATCCCAGACATCGTGGTGGACTTCCTGAAAGTGCCACTTGAGGGCGCCGGTTTTGAGATCGAGGGCGACGACGGAGGCGGTGAAGAGATTGTCGCCGCCGCGTTTGGTGCCGTCGGTATCGGGCCAGGCGTTGCCGACGGGAACGTAGATCATGCCGAGGTCGGGGTCGATTGCGGAGGCGGTCCAGATGGGGCCGCCACCGTGTTCCCAGGAGTCGCCTTCCCAGGATTCGTGGCCGGTTTCGCCGGGGCCGGGGATGGTCCAGAAGCCCCAGACCTGCTTGCCGGTTTTGGCATCGAAGGCGCCGATGAAGCCGCGGATGCCGCCTTCACCACCGGAGACGCCCATGTAGACAAGGCCGCCGTAGTAGAGGGCTGGGGCGACGGTGGTGCCGCGGTCGCCGACTTTGGTGGTCCAGAGGAGTTCGCCGGTTTTCTGATCGAGGGCAATGAGGTTGTTGCCGCCGCCGGTGGCGAAGACTTTGCCTTCGGCTGCGACGACTCCGCGATTGGTGCCGCCGCGGGGGCCGCCGGGGGCTGGCTGATATTTCCATTTGGTGTCGCCGGTGGTGGCGTCGAGGGCGAGGATTGTTCCTGCGACGCCCGGGAGATACATGATGCCGTCGGAGACTACCGGGGTGCCTTCGAGATTGGATCCGCTGGCGCCGTTGGCGAGGTGCGTCATCCATGCGCCGCCGAGTTTTGCGATGTTGGCGGGGGTGATGCGGGTGAGGGTGGAGTAGCGCTGATTAGCGAGGTTGCCGCCGACTACGGGGAAATCTTTGGAGGGCGGAGTGCGCCAGTCGGATTGGGCGTGGAGGGTGAGGGCGGCGATTGGAAGGGCGAGGAGCAGTGTCTTGGTGGACATGACTCATCGATCTTATCCCAGAAGAGATTCAACGATGTCGGCGAAGTTCATCGCTTAATCGGGCGGCTGAGATGGTGGAAAGCGATACCTGTTTGGAATCGTTTTCCGCGATCATGACCGCTGCGCCGAAATTGTCGAAGAGCCTGGGGAACTGTGGATCCGGGAAGTGGATGGCATTACGGGCCACGGCGGGAGCGGTGACTTCGTCGAGCCGTTCCCAGGCGTAGACGTGATAACTTCCGGGAGCGATGCCTGTGAGGGTGAAATGTCCGGTGGCATCGGCGATGGTGACGGGGCGCAGTTCCGGACGATCGAGGGAGCCGGGAAGACGATCGGGAAGGAGGGTCACGGTTGCCGAAGTGAAGGCCGTGCCATCGGGGTTTGTCACGGTCCCGCTCAAGCGCCCCGCCGCGGTGCTCAGGACGATCTGCATTACGCCGGCAGAAGCCGCGCCGCTGGTGAGATCGATTCCGGTTTCGAGGCAGTCCTGGCCGTTGAGTTTCAATGATTTCACATACGTTCCGGGTGGCGCGGTCACGTCCACGCGATACATGCCGGCTTCCACAGTTCTGAAAGAGAAGCCGCTGGTTTTCGCCGGATCGGGCAGCAGCACCAGAGCGGCCGCTGAAGTCAGGAGAGCTTCCAGCGGTGTCAGGGCGACTACCAGCGGCTTCGAAATCGTCTGTCTCACGGACTGATCGGGAATCTCGCGCACGGAGCCGCGGAATTCGGCGGGCGGCTGGGAGGGGATCACGATATCGTCCAAATCGGCATCGGAGATCCGCACCTTTTGGCGGCCGAGACTTCCCGGCTTGCCGTATTGGCAAAGAATCAGCGTCCAGTTGCCGGCGGTCAGTCCCGCGATATCGAACGTGCCATCCGGCGCGAGCGGCCGGCCTTCGTCTACGACACTGGGCCGCAGGCTGCCGGTTTCCTCCCAGGGCAATATTCGAAGATCCGGATTAGCTGTTTGGGCAAGGGGCCCGGTTATTTTGCCTCGCACGTGGTAGACCCGTAGTCGTTCCATCCGGACGTTGAGTTCTGAAATGGGCTGACCAACGGTATCGAAACCCGAGGCCAGGCTCACATCGCGGACGCCCGGAAAATAGGTTGCCGCATAGCTTGTTTCATAACTTGTTCCGGGCTCCCCGGATTTGGCGGGAATGAAACGCAGGAACCAGTGCGCGGAGTATACCGGCATCGTGTACCGGCCATCGGCATCCGTCTGAACGCCGCCTCCCTGAATCATGAGATGCCGCCGGCCATTGAGAAAGTTATCGACAACCATGGGGCGCACGGTTACTCCCGGCAGGGGGTCGCCGTTTTCGTCGGTAACTCTGCCCGAGAGTACGGTCATGGGGGTGAGCTGAATCTCAACACCGGTCACGTGCTGTCCGGCTGCCACTGTAACGGTCGCGGCTATCGGGGTGTTGGGCGCACCGATGTTGATATAGCTCGGCGAGTAGTCGGCATGTTGAGCCAGAACGGCGTAAGATCCGGGGTAAACGCCGTCGATGGAAAATCGACCCAGGGAATCTGATTCGACAGTGTATGTATTGTTTATCTGATCCGTCCTGGAGGCCGGGCCGGGGATCGGCAGCATGGTAAGCGACGTGTTTGGCAAAGGCTGGTGTGCCGCGCCGAAAGTTGTTCCCTCAATGGTTCCGGTAGCGGCAGGACCGGGTTGCGCGGCCGCCATTGCGGCGAATAGCGCGAAGGTTGTCAGAATCGGCAGATTTATGGTGCTCAATGAGGCAGGCACTTGAGGCCAGTATAGTGCTAATTGCATAACGTCCGCCCTACAGCAGTATTCGTACGCTGATTGCGCCGAGCAGCATCAGGGCTCCCGCTGCTGCAAACGCGGTCTCCGGCGAGGCTAGCGTCCACAGCGTTCCGACCAATGCGCTGGAGACAAAATCTCCAACGCCGTTGACTGCTCCCAGCGCCCCATAAACTGTGCCGCGAATGGCGGGGTCGGTGGTGTCGGGCGGGATGGCTTTTTCGAGAGTGTCCTGCGCGGCGGCGAAGATTCCGGCGATCGCGAATATGGCGGTCAGCATAGGCAATGAGGATGAGCCGTTGCCGAACATGACGGCGGCCAGCGTGGCTGTGAGTGCGCCGCAAAAGTAACCCGCGGCGAGGAGGGGCGCTTTGCGGCGGCGATCGGCCAGCCATCCGATGGGATAAGAAGCAGCGGCGTAGACGACGTTGCGAACGACGTAGAGCATGGCTGCCCATTGCGCGGCGTGAACTGCGCCGTAGTCGTGGCGGAGCAGGGTGGCGGCGGCGAGGATTAAGAGGGCGGGGGAGAAGTCGCCGCTGCCGAACAGGCCGACGGCGATCAGCATGCGGCGGAATCGCGGCGGCAGTTCGTTGAGCGAATGCAGGAAGTTCATCCACGGTTTGGGTTGGCGGCGGGTTTCCTTCACCATGACCAGGAAGGCGAGGGGCGCTGCGAGGCCGGGGATGAGCGAGAGCAGAAAGATGGTGCGGAAGGGGAGGTCGGGGGTTGCGCCGTGCGGCAGGCGGGCGAGGAGAAGAACGCCGAGGATGGGTCCGATGATGGCGCCGATGGTGTCGCCGGTGCGGTGAAAGCCGATGGCGCGGCCGCGGAATTCGGGTGCGACGGATTCGGACAGCATGGCGTCGCGCAGAGTTCCGCGGAGTCCGCGGCCGAACCAGCTCACCATGCGGCCAGCCAGGATTAATCCCCAGCTGTTGGCCAGTGCAAAGAGCGAGAGGCCCGTGCCGGTGAAGAACTGGCCGATTACGATCATCAGCTTGCGGTGGCCGATTTTATCCGAGTACCAGCCGGCGAAGAGTTTGAGAAAGCTGGAGAGGGCGTCGGATGCGCCTTCGATCCAGCCGAGCGCGGCGGCTGCGACGTGGATGGTGGGAAGGAAGCCGGGAAGGACGGCCATCACCATTTCGTGGGATGCGTCGGAGAGCAGACTTGTGAGGGTCATGCCCAGGATGTTGCGGTTGAGCCAGCGTTTCATCGAGGTCAGTTGGTTGCGGCTCGGAAACGATTGGTCGCGGATTTTACTGGAGATCTTTGCCTGTCAGTAAACGCGCGAGGACGGGCAGCGGGACTCCGCCTTCTTTCAGGGCGGCGTCATGGAAATCGTGCAGGCTGAAGGCGGAACCCTTCGCCTGTTTGACGGCTTCGCGAACGCGCAGCCAGTCGCGCCAGCCGGCGAAATAGGTTGGCAGCTGAGTGGATGACAGTTTCGCGCGCTGGAGTTTGGCGACCGCTTCTTCGTGCTCCTGGAAACCCTGCTTCTCCATGAGTTCCATGGCCTGATCGTCGGTCATGCGGTTGGTCTGGAGGCGAATATCCATGATGGCGTTGGTATCGACGCGCAATTCCTGCTTGAGCAGAGTGAGTCGCAGTTCGGGCGCGCTGTTCATGTAGCCCTCGTCGAGCATGACCTGGGTGATGTATTGCGCCCAGCCTTCCACGTAGGGGCCGTTGCTGAAGAGGGCGCGCAGAACGCCGCGGATCTTGGGCTGGATCTGATTGGCGAATTCGCCCTGTACATAGTGCCCGGGCATGGCTTCGTGAATGGTGAGGAGTTGCAGGTTATAGAAGTTGTATTCGCGGAGCTTCGATTCGACGCGTTCTTTGGGCCAATCCGGGGGGATGGGCGTGATCCAGAAGTAGGCGCCCAGTTGGGGTTCGAAGGTGGGCGCGGGATTGAAGCCGCCGACGCCGTAAATGCCGCGCTGGAATTCGGGCGTGGGGATGACCTGGAGATTGCTGCCGGCGGGGAGGGTGAGCAGGTTCTTCGCGGCTGCGAAGTTGCGGGTGTCTTCGAGATCTTTGCGGGCATCGTCCATATAGCTGGCTGGCGTGGAATGGTTTTGCGCAATATTGTCGAGCACCTCTTTGACGACCTGATTGACGCGGGCGTCGCCGGTGAGGTCGGCGTGATCTTTGTGGTCGGGGGCGATTTTCGCGTGGAGTGGCAGGGAGAGATCGAGCATCTGGGCGCGAACGGCTTTCAATCTGCTTTCGGCGTCGGCGAGAACCTGATCGGGCGTGCGGTCGGTCGCCAGCGCAAGTTTGAATTTTGTAGCGTATTTATCCGGACCCAGGCGCCAGTCGGTTCCCAGATACCCGGGGGCCTGGCCGCGGCGTTGCATGATTTCATCTTTGAGGAAGCGATTGAAGCCGCGAAGCGCGTCCAGGGCAGGGGAGGCAGCTGCATCATAATCCGCCTTCAATCCAGCGGGAACCGCCGCACGGATTGTTTTATCCACTAAGTCGATGTTGCCGTCATTTTCCTCGCTCGCAACCTTCACCCATTCCGGCGGAGCCTGCCACAACTGCCGGCGGACCGTTTCCATGAACTGCGGAATCTTATTCATGCGCGCGATGATATGCCGGAACCGATCTTCTTTCGGGGCATACTCAAGAAGCAGCGGATTATAAAGCGCGTTGCCGATGAGTTCCACATAAGACTGCGGGCTGTGCCGCCACGTCTGCGCCATGTCGGTATCGAACAGCGCGAGCCCGATCTGCGATTCGATGATTTCGTAATCGGCCCGGTCTTCCGGAGAAAGCGAACTCTTGTCCAGTGCCTCAAGACGTTTGTGAAAGCTCGCGTAGAAATCGCGCTGCTGCTGAATGGCTCTCATGCCGACATCGTCCAGTTGCGTATCGAAGTTCACGCCGCCGTATTGGTGGAGGCCCTGGCTGGAGGCGAAGACCGGCGAGAAAGAGAGGCTCTTATAGACGAACTCCTCAGTCAGCTTCGGGAAGTCGGAGTTAGAAGAGCGGGAGCAGGAGAAGGTGGCCAGGCTGAGAACCACGACTAAGAAGGTCAGACGCATTGACCTGCATTATACGAGAGTTACAGGATTCTGTCCCGGGTTGGCAGTGAAAACAGGCGGGTTGGCCCCCAATAAACCAAATCCGAACCTGTTTCATGGCAGAATAAGCGGTATGAAGATATTCCACCTGGCGCTTACCGGCGCCCTGTCCACCGCGGCGATATTCGCGCAGACGAGCACGGAGCCGAAAGACGCGAAAGTATTCGATCCGGCGGCCATTGATCGGGCAGCCGATCCCTGCACCGACTTTTACCAGTACGCGTGCGGGACTTGGCTCAAGAACAATCCGATCCCGGCCGATCAGGCGAGTTGGGGACGCTTCAGCGAACTGAATGAGCGGAACCGACTTATTCTGCGCGACATTCTGGAGGCGGCTGCGGCGGCGAAGACGCGGGATGCGGATACGCAGAAGATCGGCGACTATTACTCATCGTGCCTGGATCAGAAGGCGATCGACGCGAAGGGGCTGAAGCCCCTGCAGGGGGAACTGGACAAGATCGACGCCATGAAGACGACGCAGGATCTGGCGCCCGTGCTGGCGCATCTGCATCGGCTGGGTGTGAACGTACTGTTCAATATTTCGTCGGGACAGGATTTCAAGGATTCCACGGCGGTGATCGGGAATGCCGATCAGGGTGGTCTGGGTCTGCCGGAACGCGATTTTTATTTCCGGGACGATGAACGCTCGGTGGCGACGCGCAAGGAATATGTGGCGCATCTGACACGGATGCTGAAGCTGATGGGCGTGGCGCAGGCGCAGGCGGAGAAGCAGGCTGCCGATGTGATGGCGCTTGAAACCGCGATGGCGAAAGTGTCGGCGGACGTGACGGCGCGGCGGGATCCATCGTCGCTTTATCACATGATGACGCTTTCGAAATTCGAAGGTCTGGACGATTCGTTTTCCTGGAGCAAGTATTTCGCGGTGCTGAAGGCCCCGAAGATGGACAACATCAACGTGGTGGAGCCGGACTTTTTCAAAGGCCAGGAAGCGCTGATGAAGTCGCAGCCGCTGCCGGTGTGGAAGACCTATCTGAAGCTGCATCTGGTGAGTTCGCAGGCGCAGTTGCTGCCGCAGGCATTCGATACGGAAGTATTCAACTTCCAGGGCACGTTTCTGGCAGGCCAGAAGGAACAGAAGGCGCGCTGGAAGCGCTGCGTTCGGGCCACAGACGGCGATCTGGGCGAAGCGCTGGGGAAAGCTTATGTAGAGAAGACGTTTGGCGCGGATGGCAAGGCGCGCACGCTCGAAATGGTGAAGAAGATCGAAATCGCCATGGGGCAGGATCTGAAACAGCTGACGTGGATGACGCCGGCAACCACGAAGAAGGCGGAAGAAAAACTGGCGGCGATCACCAATAAGATTGGGTATCCGGATAAGTGGCGCGATTATTCGGCGCTCGAAATCAAGGCGGGCGACGCCATGGGGAATTCGCTCAGGGCCAATGAATTCGAGGTGAACCGGCAGTTGCAGAAGATCGGCAAGCCGGTGGACCGGCTGGAGTGGCAGATGACGCCGCCTACCATCAACGCGTATTACGATCCGCAGATGAATAACATCAATTTTCCGGCAGGCATTCTGCAGCCGCCATTCTTCAGCAAGACGGCGGACGATGCGGAGAATATGGGCGCGATCGGGGCGATCATCGGGCATGAGTTAACGCACGGCTTCGACGATGAGGGCCGGCAGTTCGATGCGAAGGGAAACCTGGACGACTGGTGGACGGAAGCGGATGCCAAGGCGTTCGAAGGCAAGGCCGACTGTCTGGTGCAGGAGTATTCGGCGTTCGTAGTGGGGAAGGGCGTGCATCTGAACGGCAAGCTGACGCTGGGCGAGAACACCGCGGATAACGGCGGCACACGTCTTGCTTACATGGCGCTGGAGAATATTCTGGCGGGAAAGACACTGCCCAATGTGGCTGGCTTCACGACGGCGCAGCGTTTCTTCCTGGCTTTCGGGCAGGACTGGTGCGAGAACAATACACCTGAAGTCGAGCAACTCCAGGCGCAGACCGATCCGCATGCGATCAATCGCGACCGTGCGAACGGGGTTGTGCAGAACATGCCGGAATTTCAGAAGGCTTTCGGCTGCACAGTCGGTAAGCCGATGGTTGCGGCCAAAGCCTGCCGGGTCTGGTAGGCGGGCTTCAGATAAGTCTGAGTCGTCGGGGTTTCGTCGGAATTCTCGTCGTCGGCCGGTTCGTTCATGTGGTAGTAATACGTGACGATTCCGGCCGCGACGACGACGGCGAACAGCAGTCCCGCGTATAGCAGCGCGCGCCGCGTCAAGGGGCTCGGTTTGTTCGGGATACCATCGGGAACCTCATGCAGCAGTTCCGCGGTGATGGCGGTAATGAGCCAGGCGGCCGCCACAGTCAGGCCGAATTTCCAGGGCCAGAACATCAGATCCAGATGATACTGACCGCCCACCTGAGTCCAAAAGGTGAGCCAGACCTCAATTGCGATGAGGAATTCGACGATGAGAAAGGGGCGAATGAGGCGCGTCGGCATGGGGAAGATATCGTTTTTGACGAACAAACGGCTGACCGTCTGCGTAGAAGCTTAAAGGATATCCTGAAACTATGACGGCCGTAGGTTGCGAACGGAAATGACGGGGAGTAATGACGCACAGGAATTGGCACAGGTTCAGGGCCACATTCAGTTCCGCTACCAGTTTTCGAGCGCGTTGGGGCTGGCTTGGGATTCCATCCGTTCCCATAAACTACGCAGTTTTCTGACGCTGCTGGGCGTGATCATCGGTGTGGCCAGCGTGATTCTGGTTGGTTCCGCGATTGATGGCCTTGGCCTTTATGCGCAGGAAAGCACCGCGAAGGCGTTCGGCAGCGAATCCTATCTGGTGGCGCAGGTGGCCGGCGCGGGAGGCATGACTCGCAAAGAGTATCAGGCCAAACTTCAGTTCAACCATCCGATCACACTGGAGCATGACCGCTACCTTCAGACCATGAATGGCGAGACCACCATGTACTCGCCATACCGTCAGAATGTTTCGGATACGAAGCGCGAAGGGTTGATTCTGGAAGAGACGTCCATCCTCGGGGTTTCGGCCGACATGGTGGATATCCGGGATATCAATGTGGTGGACGGCCGCTTCTTCACGCCTCCGGAAGAAATGAACGGGTCGCCGGTGGCTGTCATCGGAGATGAGGTCAAGACGACGCTGTTTCCCGGCAACGACTCGCCGCTGGGTTTGGTTTTCAAGATTCAGGGCATTGAATTCACGGTGGTCGGGATTGTGGAGAAGCTGGGTTCGGCTTTTGGCCGCAGCCAGGATAACGCCGCCTATATACCCATCACGGCTTATAACCGGATTTACGGAGCGGGGCAGGGGATGGCGCTTTTTGCCCGGCCGCGAAAAGAGAGCGGGCTGAACATGCAGCAGTCGCTCGACCTGACGCGCGTGGCACTGCGCAACCGTTTTCACCAGAAGCCGGGTGAAGCGGACCGTTTCGATTTTCTGACTCCGGATGCGATTCGGGGCTTTATCGACAGCCTGCTCTCGATTGTGGCGGCGGTGGTGATTCCGGTCACTCTGATTTCGCTGGTGGTGGGCGGAATTGTCATCATGAACATCATGCTGGTCAGCGTGACGGAGCGGACACGTGAAATCGGCATCCGAAAGGCACTGGGCGCCCGGCGTTTCGACATCATGCTGCAGATTCTGATCGAGGCCGTGATTATGTCGTTTGCGGGGGGAGGAATCGGGGTGGGAATCGGCGCTCTGATTACGGTGGGTCTGACCGCGGCGCTCGGGATTACTCTTCGTGTGACCTGGTTTTATGTGCTGCTTTCGGTGATGGTGTCGGCAACTGTTGGAATCGTCAGCGGCTGGTACCCGGCGCTGAAGGCTTCGAAACTGGATCCGATTGTGGCTTTGCGGGCGGAATAGAGAGCGGAAGAAAAGTGAACATATCCCCGGGACAGAATTTTGCAATGGCGATGGATGCGGTGTGGGCGCATCGTTTCCGCTCCATGCTGACGGTGATCGGAATCGTGATCGGCATCACGACGGTGGTGGTGGTGGCGTCTCTGCTGACCGGGCTGCGCGCCGGCATTGTGCAGTTTTTCGACGAACTCGGCCCGGACAATGTTTTTCTATATAAGACCAGCGGAGATCCGAGTTCCGAATTTGCCAGCATCAAGGAGCGCCACCGCCGGCCGATGAAGAAGGAATATGGCGACATGATCCTGCGCGCTTCCACCTACGTCCAGGATATCGGCCTGACGCTCTATATTCCCTCCGCCCCTGGCGGATCCATCATTACCGCCAAAGTGCCTGGATTCGAGACGGACAGCCTGAACATGATCGGCACGTTGCCCAATGCGGAGGACCTGGCGCCGCGTGATTTCGATCAGGGCCGCTTCTTCACCGACGAAGAAAATGAACGGGTGTCGCATGTTGCGGTTCTCGGCTACGATCTGGCGCACGCGCTGTTTCCTTCCGGAGAAGCGGATGGCCGGACGTTCATGCTGGATGGCTCGGAGTTCACGGTGATCGGCGTCTTCGCCAAGGCCAAAGGCGGATTCTTCGGACAGAACGCGCAGGATTCGGTGATCGAGATGCCGCTGAAGACGGCGGAATCGCGGTATCCGCAACTGGATCGCTACATGATTACGGCGAAAGCGAAACCCGGCCATCGTCAGGACGCTTATGACGAAGTGGACGGCATTATGAGGCGCATCCGCGGGATGAAAAAAGATGACGCCGATGATTTTTCGATCTCTACACCGGATCAGATCATCCAGCAGTTCGACAAAATTACCGGCATCATCGGGCTGGTGGCGATTGCGATTTCCGCGCTGGGCCTGCTGGTGGGCGGGATCGGCGTCATGAATATCATGCTGGTGAGCGTCACCGAGCGAACGCGCGAGATCGGAGTGCGTAAGGCACTGGGTGCAAGGCGGGTGGATATCATCAGCCAGTTCCTGGCGGAGGCAATGGCGCTTACCGGAGCGGGCGGGGTGTTGGGGATCGTCTTCGCAGTCCTGCTTACTATGCTGGTTGGCGCTCTTGTGCCTGCGCTTCCCAGTAGCGTACCGAGTTGGGCGCTGGTGACCGCATTCAGCGTTTCCGTCAGTATTGGGTTGTTCTTCGGGGTGTGGCCGGCGGTGAAGGCATCGCGGCTGGATCCGGTGGAAGCGCTGCGCTACGAATAGACATCAGGGACGCGGGACGACAGGCGGTGGCGCCTTTTCGATCTTGTCCTTCAAAGCGGTAACGGCCGCTCCGAGAACGTCGACGCCAACTACGTTCATCAACTCCAGGCCCAGCAGGTAAGACCTGACCGCGGGATCGACCGAACTCTGATCGAGGACCTGCAAAGCGCGCGCCAGTTGTTGCTGATCTTCCGGCGCAACATTCTGCATGAGAGCGAGACAGTAGGGCGGCAGGGCCGTGAACGCTTTTAGATAATCCACATTGTTCATGATGTCGCGGACACAGAGAGAACGGGATTCGGCGCGGAGGCGATCGACGCCACGGTCGGACGCCGAAAGGAATATCTGGAGAAAGCCGCTGGGACCGATACCGACATCTCGATCGCCTGCGCGGACAATGAACAGCGAGCAGCGGAAAAACGCCATGGCGCTGATTCCGGCCATCAGGACCTGCGTCCAGCGCGAGGGAAACCACAGGGGATTACTGTGGATGATTCCAAGGGCGGCTATCGACGCAGCAGCGTTGAGTGCGACATAGAACACAGCGGGCAAAGATCGCAGCGCGGAGGCAGGGGCATCGCGATACCGGGAAACAAGTTCGCTGATGCCGACGATGGCGCCCAGCGCAGCTACTGCGATCCAGTCCAGAAGACGTGAATCCATGGCGGATCAGGACGGGCGTGCGAGGTTGGCGGTCACCGCGCCGGTTTCGGTCAGGCGGACTAAAACCTGATCCGGGTCGATCGTGATGGCGTTGGCGGATTGGAGACTCATCAGAGCTTCGCGGAAGCGCGTGGCATCCATGCCGCTCAACAATTGCAGATCGCTGTAGGGCATAGCACCCTGTATCTGACGTGCAAGAATTCCAAGGACCGTGATGGGCGAGACAGGCGCCGCTGCGGCCGGCACAGCTCCGGCTCGCGCCGAAGGACGTGGTTCAGCCGGCGGAAGATCGGAAAACTCGACCGTCGCCGAAGTAACGGTCTCCTCCGCCTCCCATACAGGTCGTGGGGCGCCGCCGCGTCGTTTCGTGTATTCCAGAAAGGGAGTGAAACTGCCCGGTTTTGGATTCATCTTTCACCCCCATGGTAGCGTTTTCAGCGAACGGTGTCAGCCGGCAACCGGCGAGGCGACACCAACCGAAGTAAGCCAGCCATGCCGATCCGGCTTAGTGCCGTTCACAATACCGAAGAATTCGTTTTGCAGTTTTTCGGTAATCGGACCGCGGCGTCCCGCCCCGATCGTGATGCGGTCGATGGAACGGACCGGCGAGATTTCGGCGGCGGTGCCGGAGAGAAATACTTCGTCGGCAATATAAAGCAGCTCGCGCGGGATGACCTGTTCGACAACCGGAATCCCGAGGTCGGCGGCAAGCGTCAGCACAGCGTCGCGCGTGATGCCTGGCAACACGGAAGTTCCGAGGGGAGGCGTAATGATCCTGCCATCCCTCACCACAAACACATTTTCACCCGCGCCTTCGCTCACATAACCCGCTTTATCCAGCGCGATGCCTTCGGAGTAACCGTTGGCGACCGCTTCCATATTGATGAGCTGCGAATTCATATAATTCGCACCAGCCTTGGCGAGAGCGGGCAGGGTGTTGGGAGCGATGCGCGTCCAGCTGGAAATGCAGACGTCGACACCTTCGGCAAGAGCCTCCTCACCCAGATACCGGCCCCATTCCCAACAGGCGAGATAAATATCCACCGGATTCTTCGTGCCATTGACGCCCATGAGGCCATAACCGCGCATCACGATCGGGCGAATGTAGCAGGATTTGAGTTTGTTGAGGCGAACCAGTTCCAGCATGGCCTCGCCGAGTTCGGAGGAAGTGAAACGGAAGCTATCCATCCGGTAGATCTTCGCGGAGTCAACGAGACGGCGAATGTGCTCACGAAGGCGGAAAACGGAGGGGCCGCTCGTGGTTTCGTAGACTCGGATGCCTTCGAAAACCGAGCTGCCGTAACTTACGACATGCGACAAAACGTGAATTTTAGCGTCGTCCCACGCAATGAATTCGCCGTTGCGCCAGATCTTCTCGGTGGCTTTCATTCAACTAGTATAGACCCGAGGTGTTTTTCGTGTTAACAAATGGGGCGAAAGTTCGTCTCTACAGCCGGATGGAAGGAGTCGCCGTTCAGGAAAATTTCGAGGAACTGGTGGCGTTATACCGGCCGGCGATATTTCGTTTTGCGCTGGCATCGCTGCGCGACCGCGATGCCGCCGAGACAGTGACGCAGGATTGTTTCCTGCGTGCTTACCGCGCCTGGCCGCAGTTTCGCGGGGATGCGTCCGTGAAGAACTGGCTGATGAAGATAGCGGTGAATCTGATTCGCGATACGGCGCGTGGCCGACGGTTCCAGTTCTGGAAACGCGCAGCCTCGACTGCAATTCTGCTCGATTCGGCAGGCCGGTTTATTCCGGACCTGGGCAGTTCGGCGGAAGAGCGGTTGTCGGCCAGACAGCAGGTGGAAGCCGTCTGGCAGGCCGTGGACAGGCTGTCTCCCAATCAGCGAAAGGTGTTCCTGCTGCACTTCATGGAAGGCCTGGCGCCCGCTGAGATTGAAGAAGTGACCGGCATGACGAATGGCTCGGTCAGAGTTCATTTACACCGCGCGGTGCTGGCGGTTCGTGCAAAGTTACGAGGATCGAAATGATTTCGCATTTATCGGAAGAACAAATCACGGCGTGCCTTGCCGGCGAGCGGAGCAGGGAAGTGGAGGCGCACGTTCAGAGCTGCACGTCATGTGCCGCCGAATTAACCGGTACAAAGCAGGCGCTTCTGCTGTTCGGCGATTCGGCAAATCAGGTTGCGGCACATTGGCAGTCTCAGGCACCTGCGGCCGAGCCTCGGCGTTCGGTGTTTCGCTGGGCGGGAGTGGCAGCGGCTGCGGTTTCGGCCGTGATTCTTGCTGCCACACTCATGCATCGCAATCCGGAGCCGCCGCCCGCGCCTCCTTCGCCGGAAGTGTTTGTGCGCATCCCTTACGTAGTGCCACCCGCTCCGTATGAGCGCACGGAAGTAGTTCGCATGGATGTACCAAAAGCCGCATTGATTGCCGCGGGATTCAAACTGGACACCGCAACAGCTGGAGATTCTGTTGCAGCCGATGTGCTGGTTGGGCAGGATGGCCGTCCGCTCGCTGTCCGATTTCAGGAGAACAGGAATGATTAAAAGCGCAGCCATTTTCATCGTTGCTTCACTCACCATGTACGCCCAGACCTTTCAGCCGCCGTCATGGGGGCAGGGGCGCGGCCAGGGTCAGGGACAAGGTGCCGGACAGGGACAAGGTCCCGGACAAGGCCAAGGTTCCGGCCAGGGGCAGGGGGGCGTGCAACAGCAAATCGAGCAACTTCAGCAGCAGATCCAGCGTCTCCGCGCACAGCAGCGTCAGCAGAGTCGACCGCACGTGGAAGCGCAATCGGGCATGGTTGTGGGACACCCGGTCTCCGGAAAGGAAATCAGGCACGCGACTCAGCACCTGGCTGATGGCACCGTAATCGATCGCGGCACGGATGTCAGCTACTTCTATCGCGACGCGAAAGGCCGGATGCGCGCCGAAGGTCCAAATGGAGTGGAGATTTTCGACCCCGTCGCTCAGGTGGAATACTCTGTCAATCCGGCAAACAAGACATACAGCCACTCCTTTTTCAGCGGCAATGTATCGTTCGTTGCCATTGCGGCATACGGGAATTCGACACAATCCAGCATCTCGAGCGGGAATGGCAATGCCTCTCAGGGGCGGTCCCCGGATGGCATTACGGAAGATCTCGGCCGCCAGACAGTCAACGGCGTACCGGCCAAAGGTTCCCGCGTCACCATTACGATTCCGGCAGGCGGCATCGGAAACAACCAGGAAATCAAAGTGGTCAACGAGCGCTGGTATTCGGAGGAGCTTGAGGTGTTGGTGAAGAGCACTAATACGGATCCTCGGTTCGGCGTCAACATGTACGAACTGACGGATATTAAACAATCGCCGCCGGATGTTTCGCTGTTCGCGCCGCCCTCGGATTACACGCTCACAGGGAAGGGTAATGGGCGATGAAACTCGCGCTGTTCGGGTTTCTGGCCGCCGCGATGCTGCTTCCGGCGGCTTCGTTCGAGGTGGCTTCCGTTAAACCAAGCGATGAGCCACCGACGAGTTCAAACATCCATGCCGATAAAGGGTTGCTCCGCGCACATAACGTCACCCTGATGCGCTGCATCCGCCGCGCGTATGGAATACCGGCAGTCCAGATTGCGGGCGGCCCCCCATGGCTGGATGAACTTCGATTCGAGATCGTCGCCAAAGCCGATCACAACGCGGGCGATCCGGAATTGATGGAGATGCTCCAGGGATTGCTGGCGGACCGATTTCAGCTGAAGTTGCACCGGGAATCGCAGCCGGTTTCCGGCTACGCGCTGACAGTGGCCAAAGGCGGCATCAAAGCGAAAGCCGCGGATCCCAATGTTGCCCCCAACACGAATTCAAGCCGTGGCCGCATTGAAGCAAATGGGTGCCCGATGTCGCGGCTCATCATCAGGCTTTCCTCGGCGTTGGGTGTACCGGTGACCGATGCGACTGGGCTGAGCGGCAGTTTTGATATCATCCTGCAATGGACTCCGGACGACGCACCCGCCAGGTCGGGCGCGACAGGCGAAGTCCCGCAGGGTCCGTCACTCTACACAGCGATTCAGGAACAGTTGGGCCTGAAACTGGAAGCGCGCCGGTTCCCGGTCGACATGCTGGTGATCGACCACGTTGCGTTGCCGTCCGAAGAGTGAGAGGGCCGGGAAGGGTAATAGACGATGAAGCTTGCACTATACGGGTTTCTTGCCGCGGCGGTGCTGCTCCCGGCCGGCTCATTCGAGGTGGCATCTATAAAACCAAGCGAGGAGCCACCGACAAATTCGGGCATGAATAGCGATAAAGGATTGCTGCGGGCGCACAATGTCACCCTGAAGCGCTGCATCGTCGGCGCGTATGGAATCCCGGCACCTCAGATTGCGGGCGGGCCGAAATGGCTGGATGAGCTTCGATTTGAGATCGTCGCCAAAGCCGATCACAACGCCGGTGACACGGAGTTGATGGAGATGCTCCAGGGATTGCTGGCGGACCGGTTTCAGCTCAGCCTTCATCATGAAACGCAGACCGTTGCGGGATACGCGCTGACCGTGGCCAGGGGCGGTATCAAGGCGAAAGCCGCGGATCCGGCGGCTGGCTCAAGTACGACTTCCAGTCGTGGCCGCATCGACGCGAAAGGATGTACCATGTCGCGGCTGATCATCCGGTTGTCGTCAGTGCTTGGAGTACCTGTGAGCGATGCCACGGGGCTGAGCGGCAGTTTTGATATCAACCTGCAATGGATTCCGGACGATGCACTCGCCAGATCCGGCGCGGCAGGCGAGGTCCCGCAGGGTCCGTCCCTCTATACAGCGATTCAGGAACAGTTGGGCCTGAAGCTGGAAGCCCGGAAGGTTCCGGTGGACATGCTGGTGATCGACCACGCTGCATTGCCGTCCGAAAATTGAGCAGGTTCGGCCCTCATGCATATCCCGGTAGTTGCCGATAGGGACAGCATATGGCTACTACAACTGCTCCTTTCGTTATCTGGAACCAATCCTGGTGCATCGGTGTCAAGGAAGTCGATGCGCAGCACCAGAACTTAGTCGAGCTCGTAAACCAATTGCATCAGGCTATGAAGGAGGGTAAGGGCAAGACCGTGTTGGAAGAGATACTTGACACGCTCGTGGCCTACACCAACGCGCATTTTCGCGACGAGGAGCGGATGATGGAACAAAGCAGCTATCCCGACCTGGCAGAACACAAACTGCAGCACATTGCACTCACAAAAAGAGCGGTGGATTTTCAGAAGCAGTTTAAGGCCGGCGACACGGGCATGAGTATCGACATCATGCAATTCCTCAGCGACTGGCTGCGAAACCACATCCTCGGGACAGACGCGAAATATGTGGCTTCGATGAAGGCCAAGGGCATTCGGTGATCGGCTCCGGGGGTTCGGCTGAGACCATCTCGGGTATGGTGGTTCCGATAACACATATTATGTCAAATACTGAATTCGTCCAGCAAAGAACAAGCATGCCGATAAACTTGAACCAATGAAAAGAAGGTACGCGTTCGCCGCGGCGGTGACCATCCTGACGCTGGCTTCCGTCTCGGCGTGGCCCTTTCGCGACGACGCTACCGATTACCCGTACATCCCCTACGACCACGCCGTTATCCACTATCCGGCGAATGCGCCCGACAATCCGATCGCTAGCCTCCAGGCCAGGCTCGACAGCGGCGAAGCCCGGCTTGATTTTGACCCCCGGTGGGGCTACCTGCCCTCCCTGTTAAAGCAACTCGACATTCACCCGGATTCCCAATCGCTGGTTTTCTCAAAAACAAGCTTTCAGGGCCCCAGGATTTCTCCACTCAAGCCGCGCGGCCTTTATTTCAACGACAGCGTCGCCGTCGGCTTCGTACAAGATGGCGATGTCCTGGAATTCACCTCGCTCGATTCCAAAGAAGGCATTGTTTTCTACACGCTGGCTCGCACCCGCGCGGCCAAGCCGGTGTTCAGGCGCCGAGTGCAGGAGTGCCTCAATTGCCACGTCTTCCCGGGCACGCTTTACATCCCCGGCCTTGTAACAACCTCGGTGATTCCCGGCCCGGATGGAGCTCCGCGCTTCGTTGCAGCCGCCACCATGGTCGACAGCCGTACGCCTCTCCAGCTCCGATGGGGCGGCTGGTACGTCACGGGCGCCTCGGGAGGGCTGATGCATCGTGGAAATTCGATTTCGCCCGACCCCTCCAAGCCATCGGAAATGGATCTCACCGGCAACCAGAATCTGAACAGCCTCACAGGGAAATTCGAAACCGGCGCATATCCGGCGGGCGGAAGCAGCGATATCGTTGCGCTCATGACGCTCGAACACCAGACTCGCATGACAAATCTGCTGATTCGCCTCGGTTGGGAATCCCGCATTGCGGAGCAGGAAGGAAAGCAGACGGAATTTGGCGGTCGCCTGGATTTTCTGACCGGAGAAGTGGTGGCCTATATGCTTTTCGCCGATGAAGCTCCGATAGCATCGCCCATCCAGGGAAGCTCCTCCTTCACAACAACGTTTTCGGCGAGGGGCCCGCGTGACAAACAGAGTCGCTCTTTACGCGATTTCGACCTGCAAAAGCGGTTGTTCCGTTATCCGCTCAGCTATATGATCTACAGTCCCGTATTTGACGCGCTGCCGTCCTTCGCCAAAGAACTCACTTATCGAAAACTGTTCCATGTGCTTACCGAAGGCGAGCCAGGCGAAAGGTATTCGAAGCTGACGGGCGCGGATCGCGAGGCAATTTTGCAAATCGTCCGCGACACCAAACCCGACTTGCCCGGCTATTGGCGCATCGCTATGAAGAAGTAGCCATCGTTTTTCGCAGCCGTCACGTCCCGCGCGGCACAAACCGCAGGCCCACCGAGTTCATGCAGTAGCGCATTCCACCGGGCGGCGGACCATCGTCGAACACGTGGCCGAGGTGAGCCTCGCAAAGTGTGCACGATACCGCCGTCCGGCTGATACCGAATGTCGCGTCGGGCGATTCCACCACGTTCTCTTTCGCCATCGGCTCGCTGAAACTCGGCCAGCCCGTACCGGAGTTGAACTTGCTTCCCGAATCGAACAACGCCGCGCCACAGCAAACACAGCGATAGACGCCGTCGCCCTCAAAATTCCAGAACTGCCCGGTGAACGCCAGTTCGGTATCGGCGCGGCGGGTCATCTGGAATTCATCTACGGCCAGCCGTTTGCGCCATTCGTCGTCGGATCTGTGGATTCGCAGCATCTGAACCCGACGGATCGGCCGGCCTGCATTATCGAACTCGGCAATGGTTACGGTCCTGGGCAGGGAAGCGACGCGTTCCAGTTCCCTGCTCTGGCGATCGAACAACCAGTAGCCGCCGGAGCCCGCGGCCACCATGCCGATGAATGCGCGCCGATGATAGCGCTCCATAGTCGACTACCCCGAAAGTCTGGCGGGTTCGCGCACCAGCCGGATCAGCGTGTCATCCAGCTTGAAATTCGGCTTGCGAGTATCCCCGTGCCGGAGGTACCACTTATACGTTTCCTTCAACCCCTCGGCGAACGGCGTCAGAGTCATCCCGAAAACGCGCTTTACCCGCCCGATCACCATCGTAATCGGCGGAACGTCGTAATACTCGGCGAAGTATAAGGGGTCGGTGAAAGCGTTGCCGCCCTCGCGCGCAATCAGGCTCCGGTGCACCCGGACCAACTCGGCTTCCCTGCCCGCGGCCTTCGCGAATGCGTTCACAACTTCCACCTGCGTCAATGCTTTGTCGTCGCCCACGTTGAACGCGCGGCCCGGCGCCGTATGCTTTTCGAGCGCGTGAAAGCACGCCTCCACCAGATCATTCACGAAAACAAACTGCATCAGCCGGTTGCCATCGCCGGGAATAATAATCGGCCGGTTCGCCTTGAGCCGATCCCAGAAGAACGCCTCGCGATAGAACGGATTTTCCGGGCCATATACAAACGGCGGACGCATCGTCACCACCGGAAATTTCGATTCGTGATACATACGAAACAGCGCCCGCTCGCTCGAAGCCTTGTTCCGGACGTACGGATTGGCATGGGCCTCCGATGCCAGCGGATCGTCTTCCGCATGATTCAACCCGTCGCCATACGCGGCCACGCTCGACATGAAAATATATCGCGAAAGTTCGCCGGGAACAGCCTTCGCGCAGGCTTCCACCTGATGGCCGGTGGTGCCGCGTTCCCAGTCGTAGGCAAAGTCGTAAACCGCGTCGAAGCGCTGGCCGGAAAGTGCGGCCTTCACGCTGGCTGCGTCGTTCCGGTCGGCTTTCGCATTGTGCACGCGTTTCCCGAAGGGATGCTCAGCCTTACGGTGCAGCACAGTAACGTCGTGATCGGCAGCCAGCAGGCGCTTGACCAGTGCCTTGCCGATAAACAACGTCCCGCCGATAACAAGAATGCGCATGCTCAGTTAATGGACGCACGCAATCCCGCCGCGTTACCAACGCCCAATTGGATTATGATAAATCCCGATGGCCGCTGGCAAACAGGGGCAGTGTTCTAGTCGTAATATTCGAGACCCAGGTGGGTGATGAGCTGTTCGCCCTTCATCCAGCGCAGCGTGTTTTTCATCTTCATCAGCTGGATGAAAATATCGTGCTCCGGATAAAGTCCCGGCGCCGTCATCGGGCCCTTGAAGTAAAACGAGAGCCATTCCTGCACGCCACGCATGCCGGCGCGCTGTGCCAGATCCATAAACAGCACCAGATCGAGCGCCAGGGGAGCTGCCAGAATCGAGTCGCGGCAAAGGAAATCGACCTTGATCTGCATCGGGTAGCCCAGCCAACCGAAGATGTCGATGTTGTCCCAGCCTTCTTTGTTGTCGCCGCGCGGCGGGTAGTAGTTGATGCGGACCTTGTGGTAAATGTCCTTATACAGATCGGGATAAAGGTCCGGCTGAAGAATCTGCTCCAGCGCGGAAAGCTTCGTCTCTTCCTTCGAACGGAACGAACCCGGATCGTCCAGCACCTCTCCATCGCGATTGCCCAGGATGTTCGTCGAAAACCAGCCGGATACGCCCAGCATGCGCGACTTAAAGCCGGGCGCCAGCAGGGTCTTCATGAACGTCTGACCGGTCTTGTAATCCTTGCCGGCAATCGGCACGCTGCGGTCGCGCGCCATCTGCATCAGCGCCGGCGCATCTACTGTCAGGTGAGGCGCGCCATTGGTATACGACACACCCGATTTGAGCGCCGCATAAGCATAGATCTGGCTGGGCGAAATTTCAGGGTCGCTCGCGGCCAGGCCCTTCTCGAACGTCTCCACACTCTGGTGCACTGCCGCGGCCCGATGAAATACTTCCGTTGATCCGCACCAGATCATTGCCAAACGGCTTGCGCCGGTCCGGGCTTTGAACTGGCGGATGTCGTCCATCAACATCTCGGCATGCTCCATCTTGGAGCCTTTGGGCTTAAGATTCGGGCCGTGGATGCGCTTGACATATTCGGAATCGAACACCGCAGGCATGGGCTTGAGAGCCGACAGCGGGTCCTTCAGCTTGTCGAGCAGAGGCCGATCGAGTACGGCGGCATTGACCGCGGCCTCATAGCAATTCTCTTCGAAAATGTCCCAGCCGCCAAACACCAGATTTTCCAGCGGCGCCAGTGGAACGAAATCCTTGATTTTCGGAGTGTTGTTGTCCGTCCGCTTGCCCAGCCGGATGGTCGCCAGCTGAGTCACCGAGCCGATCGGTTTCGCCAGGTTCTGTTTGATGGCTTCCACGCCGGCGATGAAGGTCGTCGCCACAGCCCCCATGCCCGGAATCAGGATGCCGAGTTTGCCGTCGGCTGGTTCAATTTTCGGCGTGGGTCTGGCTGACGTGTCTTGCGTATTGGACAAAAATTGCTCCTTGGTGCGCGCCTTGAAACGGCTTCCAAACCAGCGCGTCACAATATTGAGAAGGGATTTGGGAACTTACCGCAATCCGTTATAATACCAGTCCATGTCCTTTCGCGCGTCCGTTAACGGAACAGGTCCGGGCACGGCTCACGGCCAGCCCCCCGGCCGCGTTCCCATGTCCGCGATTATTGCCGACGACGAATCCCTGGCGCGCGAAGAATTGCGCTTTCTTCTGGACGAAATCGGCGACGTGGAGGTGGTCGGCACTGCCTCGAACGGCCTGGAAGCGCTCGAACTGATCGAAAGGCTGGACCCCGCACTGGCATTTTTGGATATCCAGATGCCCGGTCTCGACGGCCTCGGAGTTGTCCGCCGGCTGCGCGAAAATCAGATCGATCCACCGCATATTATCTTTTCAACGGCCTTCGATCAGTTCGCTGTGGAAGCGTTCAAACTGGAAGCGATGGATTATCTGTTGAAGCCGGTCGATCGCGATCGGCTCGCGGCCACTCTGGCGCGCGCGCGCCGCGCGGTGGCGGATCGGATCACGGAACCGGTGACGGATCGGATGATGGAGCCGGTAGCGGTTCAAGCCCTCCGCCCTGTTTTTACGAAATTGCTGGTGCGGAGTGGCAGCCGCAACCTGGTGATCGCGCCGGAAGAGCTGGTTTACGCCACAATCGCCAACGGCGTCATTACCCTGGTCGCAACAAACGTTGAAGGACAATCCAATTTCCGCACGATCGAGGAACTTCAGGCGGCGCTCGATCCCGATATGTTCTGGCGTGCGCACCGGTCGTATCTGGTGAATGTGAACCGCATTCGCGAGGTAGTTCCGTGGTTTAAATCCACTTATCAGCTGAAAATGGACGATAAGAAAATCAGCGAAATTCCCGTCAGCCGCCTCCAGAGCCGCAAGCTGCGGGAAATGCTGAACCTCTGAAATCTACGTCCGCGGGAGGTAATCACGCCTGCTGCGCGTAAAATAAAAGAATTGCGTTCAACAGCCCCAGTAAAGGTCGCCTGCCTCCTTGTCGCGGCTCTGTGCCTTACCGCCTGCTTCAGGAAAACTCCACTCCTTTATGGCGGGAAACCCATGCCGCCCAACATGGCTCCGAACCTTTTGGATAGTACCCCCGACGACCTGAGTAACCGCATCGCCACAATCTATAACGCTACAAACTCCTTCGAAGCAACCGCCGAGATGACCGCGCGGACCGGGAGCGTCTACCACAGCTTTGCGGTCTCCGAACTGACGAACAGTTTCACCGCCCACATCCTGTTCCGAAAAGATGGTTCGCTTCGCATGCTGGGTTCGCTCCTCGGGCTCTCTGCTTTCGACATGGCATCCCGCGGGTCTGAATTCAGCCTCTCCATCCCGAAAAAGAGCCTCTTTGTGACCGGCTCCGATTCCGTACCCGCCACGTCGACGAACGCTCTCGAAAATCTTCGGCCCGGCCTCCTCATCGCCGCCATGCTCATCCGGCCGGTGGATTTGGCTACCGAACGAATTCACATTGAAGACGATACCGACGTGGATCATTCCTGGTATATTCTCCAGTTCACAAAAAGAGGCCCTGGCGACACCGATCTTCCGGACCGGAGCGTGTGGTTCAGCCGCCTCGATCTTCGTCCCATCCGCCAGCGCATTTTCGACAACGACGGTCTGATTATCAGCGACACTCGCTATGACAAGTGGGCGGTGAATGATGGGGTACTGTTCCCTGCCCACATCGATGCCAGCTTTAAGAAAGACGGCTACGGCGTGCTGATTGAAACCAGCCGCGTGCGCATGAATCCAGCATTGCCCGACGACCGGTTTGTTCTCCAGCAGCCGGAAGGTTCGAAACTCAAAGTTCTCGGCCGCTAGCGTCGCTGCCGTGCAGCAACTCTTGTCATAAATACCAGGCACAAACACCGCTTGACACGGTGGATCTCCTTGAGTAAAGTAGATCCAATGGCTGCCACGTACGCCCCCGCCGAACTGGAAATCCTCGAACACTTCTGGAAGCGGGGACGCCTCGCCATCCGCGAAATCCAGGAGTCCTCGCCACAGACTCCCTACACCAGCATCCAGACCATCGTCTATCGCCTCGAAGAAAAAGGAGCCGTCCGCCGCGTCCGCAAAATCGGCAACGCGCATATCTTCGAAGCCTGCGTCTCGCGCCAGGAAATCAAAGGCCGTTTTATCGATGACCTGCTGAATCTCTTCGGCGGACGCACTCAAACCGTCATGGCGCATCTGGTTGAATCGGGCCGCCTCACCCGCGACGATATCCGCGAAACCGAAAGACTTATGGCCGAACTGGAACAAAAAGAACGTAAGACGAAAGGGGCGAAAGCATGAACCATCAGCTCTTCAATCACCTCTGGCAATCGACCGTGTTCGCGGTTGCCATCGCTTTGGCCGCATCGGCATTAAGGCGGAACTCGCCGCGCGTGCGTTACTGGCTGTGGCTCGCCGCGTCACTCAAATTTCTGATTCCTTTTTCTCTGCTGGTTTCAACCGGAGCAACAGTTAAGTTCCCGCCCGATACGCCGTCTATGCGCGCGGTCACCGTCCAGCAGATCTCGACATACTTCGCCCCTGCCACCCTGATTCCAACTCCCGCATCCCCCGCCCATGCATCCCGTCTGCCGATCGTTGCGGCCGCCATATGGCTGGCTGGCGCTCTTTTCCTTCTGTTTCGCTGGTACCGTCGATGGCGCGCTCTGCACGAACTTGCGCGTAAGGCAACGCCACAGCCTCCCATGGATGAGCTGCGCGTGCTTTCATCTCCGGAACAGCTGGAACCGGGAGTTCTCGGAATCCTGCAACCGGTCCTCTTATTGCCGGAAGGAATCACGGACACGCTGACACAGGAACAACTCGAGGCCGTGCTGGCCCACGAGCGCTGCCACATTCGGTACCGCGATAACCTCACCGCCGCCCTGCACATGTGCGTCGAAACGATCTTCTGGTTTCATCCGCTCGTGTGGTTCATCGGCGCCCGCCTGATGGAAGAACGCGAGCGCGATTGCGATCAGGCCGTCCTGCTCGAAGGCAATCATCCCGGTGCGTATGCGCGCGGCATCATCCAGGTCTGCGGGAATTATGTGGAATCGCCCATCGCCTGCGCCGCCGGAATCAGCGGCTCCGATTTGAAAACAAGAATTCGCGAGATCATGACCTGGAGCGGTTCCCTGCCCTTATCCTGGCGAGCCAGGACAATGCTGGCGGTAGCCGCGCTCGCCGCAGTATCGCTGCCTTTCGCCATCGGCATTCTGCGCGCACAGAGCCTGCCACCTGCTCCGGCTTACACCTACGACGCCGTCTCCATCCACAAGTCTGCGCCCGGATCGAACAATCACCTGATTGGCCCTGGTCCTCAGGGCGGATTGCGCGGCGAAAACGTTCCCGTGATGACCCTGATTACCGTTGCCTACAGCGTCCAGGATTACCAGATTATCGGCGCGCCGGGCTGGGCGGGCTCCGAAACCTTCGATTTCAGCTTCACGCCGGATAAAAAGGAATCCCTCCCCAATCCAGCGGCCGGCCTGAAAGATTTTCAGGCCTTTATGAATCGCAACGCGCAGAGGCTCCAGTCGGTATTGCGCGATCGCTTTGGTCTGGTGCTGCGCGCGGAAACCCGCGAATTGCCCATCTACAGCCTGGTCCAGGCCAAAGGCGGGCACAAGCTCTCGCCACACGATCCGAAGTTGAAGGGCCCTTCCCTGCAAACGAATGGACGGCAGACTACCGGTGCGATGGTCCCTCTCCCGATGATTGCGCAAAACCTTTCGATGCTGCTCCATCGCCCTGTCCGGGACGACACTCACATCGATGGCGAATTCGATTTCAAGCTCACCTGGAATCCGGACCTGGATTCAGCGCCTCAGCAAATCTCCGATGGAGGTTCTCCCCCCGCGGGCGCATCGCTGTTCACGGCGATTACCGAACAACTTGGCTTGCGTCTGGAATCGACGAAAGGTCCGGTCCAGGTCTATGTGGTTGAAAAGGTCGAACACCCGACTGAAAACTGAGCTGGCATAAAGCACGCCGACTTGGCAGCGAAAGCGATTCAGTGATAAACTCAGCGGGCTGTATGAGTAGATTTTCCCAAGTTGCCGCTCTGGCGGGCCTCCCCCTTCTCACCCTGTTTGTGGGCGCGCAGACTTCTACGTACGAGGTCGTGACGATTTATAAATCCGATCCCGCGAACAAAAATGTTCATATGGGGAATGACGGTCCTCACGGAGGTCTGCGGACCAGCAATACTTCGGTTCTCACCCTGATCGGCGCGGCTTATCATGTTCAGGACTATCAGGTGATCGGAGCACCGGCCTGGGCCAAATCTGATCGCTTCGACGTTACTTTGACGCCCGACAAGACCGAGGTAATTCCGGACGTCCTGGCGCTGAAAGAAAACGAGCAGTATTTTGACCGGAACCTGCAGCGACTCCAGGCGGTCCTGCACGACCGGTTCGGCCTGGTCCTGCACAAAGAAATCCGGGAGCTGCCCGTCTATTCGTTGGTTGTGGTGAAAGGCGGCAACAAGCTCACCCCTGCGAACGGAAAACGCGGGCCATCGATCAGCACCAACAACGGGCGTCAGATCAGAGCTACCGCGGCGACTATGGATATGCTGGCGCAGCAATTGTCTGACGAACTGAGCCGTCCCGTAAACAATGGGACGGGCATTCAGGGGCAGTTCGATTTCACATTAAACTGGACTCCCGATCCGGGGCCGTCCTCACCTTCAAACAACCCGGGCCTCGGACCGTCGATCTTTACTGCCATCAACGATCAGTTGGGGCTGAAGCTGGAATCCGGAAAGGGGATGGTCCCCGTCTACGTGATCGATAAAATCAACCCACCCGGCGAGAATTAAGCTTCAAATTCTCAATTCGACGGCGGTAATTCCGCTCGCGTTACCACCAGCCGATCTGCTGCGCCGCTGCGTGCTTCCAGCTTCAGCCCGAGCTGTTGCTGCGTTGCTGTAAAGATCGAAATACCGCCTGCATCGGCCGGCTTCTGGTTCGCAGTGCTGTCCGGCGGCAGAGAACTCAGGCTCGGGTCGGGCGTCCATTCCAGCTTAAAGTCGAACCTGCCCTTCAAACCGGTCATATCCACCACTGGCCTCCCGGTCTGTCCTTCGGAAAGAAAATGGGCCAGCGTGTTCATGTCCACGCCGACCGCGCTGAGCATGCCACTGCCAAACTTCGCATTCACATTCGGATCGCCAGTACTCTTCGTCGGCGTCAGGTTCTTCGTTCCCCCTTTGGCGATGACCAGCCCGAAGATCGGCATCGGAGTCACCTCCCTGCGAAGCTCCAGTCGAAAGCGCTCGGCCAGCAGGCGTTGCAGCCGCAGTCTCGTCGGCTTGTGAAATACGAGGATCTGGTCGGGAGCCATATTTTGCGGATCGCCTCCCACTGGCTTGTCCGGGGTCGCCGCCAGGTCGTATCGTTTAACGCTGATCCACCCGGGGCCGCCTGCCAGTTGATCGTCGCCGATGTCGTACGCGATCTTGATCAGAAAACGCAGCGTGGCATTCGTAATGAACAGCTTCCCGCCGGCCGCAAAGTCGACCCTCAGGTTACTATCCGGGCCGCTCGGCTTGATCGACGCCACTTCAAACTCTGGCAGTGACGACGTCGCAATGAGTTTCGGCAGAGGCTTGGGGGGCTCCTGCGCGCGGATCGCAGGCGCATGGATGACGCCGACAATCAGCGGCGCTGTTACTGCTACAGCGCCCACAGCCGCCAATAAAAGCTTCCTCGCGCGGTTCATCTCATGCGCGGCGCTATTCAACATGATCGTTTCCACCCTTCGTTTGAGATCGGAGCCGGTCACGCCCGACACGCAATCGAGCGGCGACTTCAGGTAGAACCTGCACACGGTGACAATGCCCTGGGCGTAACTCTGCGGATCGCTGCCCATCCCCAACACTGCTTCATCGCACGCGCGTTCGCGTTCCTCGATCAGCCGCACCCGGATCCACCACACCGCGGGATCGAACCAGAACAGAGCCTCCACCAGCATCTGAATCGCCGACGACAAATTGTCGCGTCTTGCCACGTGGCACAACTCGTGGGCCACGATCGCTTCGAACTGCGCATGAGTGAGATGTTCCTTCAGACCCTCCGGCAACAGAAGATAGGGCCGAACAATTCCAAACACGCCAGGCTCCAGGTTCGATGAACTGGCGAGCACCGGTATCGGCAGGTTTAGCTTCAGCGGCGACGCGGCGAGCCAGGCAGCACGCACCTGACGCCAGCGCCGCCACCACGCCACGCAGTTGACCGCAAATCCGCATACCCACACGCCAAACAGAATTGCCGGGATGCGGCTTGGCAAGGGCCGCGACGAGTCGGCGGGCGCCGCCGCGATGGCGATCGGATCGTGGATTTGAAGCACCGCGGCGACTCGTGGCTCGACGACAGTCGTGTCTTTCCACCAATCAAGCTGACTCCCCAGACCGATCAGCAGCGAGAAAGGTATCAGAAACTTCACTGATGCGGCCAGCCACAATCCATGCCGCACTGCCGCCCGGTTCTTGCGCAGAACCAGTGTCAACAGCCCTATCGCGCCCGCAAACAGCGTCGACTGCCAGATGTGAGTTACCAGCCCCGCGATCATGACTGCCTCTTCTTTCCCGATGTCTTCGGTCGTGCGAGCTTCAGGATCGCCTCCTCCGCCTCCCTCACGTCTTCGATCGTGAGCTTTCCGGATTCGACCAGCTGCGCCATCACGGGTTTGGTCCGCCCACCGAAAAATGCCAGCAGGTCGTCGATGAGCCTCTGTCCCGCATCGTCGCGCGAGATCGCCGCGGCGAAGATATTGGCGTTGCCGATTCGTTTTACAATCCGAACGGCTCCCTTTCCTTCCAGCAGCCGGTACACCATGGTCTGCACGGTGGTGTAGGCAGGCCTCTTCGATTCCGGAAACGCCTCCTGAATCTCGCGAACGGAGCATTCGCCGCGCTTCCACAGGGTTTCCATAATCTGCAGTTCAAGCCTGGATAATTTCGGATGAGCCATAAATTCGTAACACCTACGACAGCTAGTCAAGTCTACTACAGAATGTAGTCCGATGACAAGGCGTTTGAATTACAGGCAACTTCGAGGCCGTGGGCGCCGATAATTAAGATTCAAATCAGAGGCGGGCAGCCGCTCGGCCTAATCGGCGTCCATCTGCGTTCATCGCCGGCTATTTGGGTTTTTCCGCGTGCTGCTAAGCCGCCGCGACTTCCTTCACAAGGCTTGCCGTGAATGCCTTCGCATCCCCAAACAACATCAAAGTATTCGGGCGGTAGTAAAGATCGTTATCGATCCCGGCAAAACCAACCCCCATGCTTCGCTTGATCACCATGACCGTCCGTGCTTTATAAGCATCCAGAATCGGCATCCCTGCAATCGGACTCGTCGGATCGTTCAGCGCGGCAGGATTCACGATGTCATTCGCGCCAATGATGAGCG
>JAICJH010000161.1 GCA_025928545.1 Bryobacteraceae bacterium
ATCTTCGTCAGGAAATGCTGAAAGTCAGCGCTCGTGACGTATTCACCAGCCGCTTGCGTACCGATGAGAGACGTGCCGCCGATCATGAGCACGTTGCCGGAGCGGCTGAGATTCGGGACCAGTGCGACGATCGCATAGGTCTTGGTCGCACTGTATCCGCGCCCTTGCGGGACGTAGACCGACTGCTCGCCGGCGAGGGGATGGCGGTTGCGGATGCGCGGCGGTTCTCCGTTCGGGAACTCCCAGGCGAAGTTCAGCTGGTTGGCGAACAAGTCGGCCCACGGGTTGGCGCGCGAGCTACCGAGAAGCACGAAATTACTGCTTTTGAAATCTTCCACCCTGAGCGTGCGCGGCGTCCTGATAGAGACGCGGTCCGCGACATCATGCGCCAAGCCCAGGAATCTCGAAATGAGATACACGTCGGCAACGCTCGTGTACTGTTTGTCGGGCAATACTCGCGCCAGCAGACGCGTTTCCGGCGGCGCAGAGGGATTGTCCGCGCCGTAGCGGCCATTCACGTAATCCGCGAGCGAGATCGGGGAGTTTGTCAGATCCTGGAGCAGGGCGAGAGCAGAATCCGCACACACGAGATAGGTCCGACTTTTTGCGTCGAAGAGGTAGTTCCAAAGCGGTGACGAGTTTTGGCCGGGGTGGTTGTTGGCACTCCGGAGGAGCAGGAACGATCCGGCAGCCAGGCAGACGCAGAGAACCGCGAGGGCAGCCGAAATGCTTCGCCAGAAGGTGACGGACGGTTGCGGTGAAAGGGTGGGGGCCGGTGCGGGAGAAACGGGGTCGACGCTGCTTTCAGCCGGAAGTGGAGGCGGACGCTGCAGCCCCATGGGCTCGAAGACCGGAACGTATGAGCCTTTTGGAATTGAGAGCACGACCGGCTCGTCCCGGCCGTCTCCGCTGAAGTAGTCGGCAAGACGCTTGCGCAGGATGCCGGCCTCGACTCGAACAATGTTGTCTTCCGCAGGACTGTAATCCTGTGAACGGCGGAAGACCTCGCAACCGATGCGCTGCTCCTTCAGGTCTTCAAGCGCGTTGTCGATCCCGCGCCGACCTATATAAAGCAGGAGTTCGCGAAGACGTGGGGAGCGGCGAAAAGAGGAGCTTGCGGCGATGCGAAGCACCAATGCCCAGCGTTCCTCATTCGTGGCGGGCGGAGACGGCGCCGAGGTCCGCTCGCACGTGTGGCTCGACTGGGGCACGGTGAACCCTCAGTATACGATCAGACACGGAGACCGCCTCCGAACCCACCGACGCGCGTGTACTTACTGTAAATTCCGACTACGATTTACTTGTCACAATCGATTACGGGGGCAAAACTGGAATGGAGAGGTCCGCTTGAAAGAGTTTATGGGGAGAGTTGTCTTTGCCGCGTTCGCCGCTACCTTGTTGACCGGCACGGCGGCCTGGTCGCAGGTGGTGCCGACCGCTTCGATTGCCGGTAGTGTTACGGATCCCGCGGGCGCGGTAGTTCCGTCCGTCACAGTAGAGCTTCAGAATACGGCGACGCAGGTATCGAAGAGCGTGGTCACCGACCAGCAAGGCCGGTACCAATTCAATTTCCTGCCGCCGGGACGGTATGACTTGAGCGCGACGGCGCCGGGCTTTGCACGATATCGCCAGACAGGGATCACGCTGGACGTAAACGCTCCGGCGACGGCGAACATTCAACTCACTGTGCAGTCGGCTCAACAGGAGGTTACGGTTGAGGCAAACGCGTCCATGGTGGACACGGAGTCGGGCACGCTGCGCCAGATTGTGGGGGAAAAGTATGTCGGGAATCTGCCGCTGAACGGACGGAACGCGGCGACCCTGGTGTATATGGCGCCCGGAACTGTGCCGGGCAAAGGGGAGGACACGGGCAGCTATGCCACGACATCCGATTCGATCGCCATTTCGGTGAACGGCACGTACGGGGATCAAGTCGCGTACAAGCTGGATGGCGCGCCGCACGATGACCCCATCACGAACGTAAACGCAACCTTCCCGAATCCCGATGCGCTGGCCGAGTTCAGCGTGCAGACGAATAACTTCGACGCGCGGTACGGAGGGGCAGGCGGCGCGATCGTCAACATCGTGACGAAATCGGGTGGGAATCAGTTTCATGGCTCGCTCTTCGAATACGTGCGGAACGGCGACCTGAACGCGCGGAACTTTTTTGCAGCGCAGCAGGACGCACTCAAGCGGAACCAGTTCGGGGGGGCGATTGGTGGACCGATCCTCAAGAACAAGCTTTTCTTTTTCGCGAGCTACCAGGGAACGACGATTAACAATGTCACGTATGGGAACACGGCGTTTGTGCCAACGGCCGCAGAACGAACCGGCAACTTCGCCGGCCTGAAAGCGATCACAAATCCGGCGACGAGTCGAGCCTTCCAGAACAATCAGATTCCGGCCGGCTCTATCTCGGCTTTGAGCGCGGCCATGCTGGCGAAGGTCCCGACGTCGGCCGATCCGAATGGGCTGCTGCTGTATTCACAGCCCACTCGAAACCGGAATCATCAAGGCCTGGCGAAGGTTGACTACACGCTGGGGCGGCATCAGATCTCGGTCAGTACGTTTTTCGTCAACTACACGGACCCGGGTTGGAACGCGAATAACACCCTGTTGAACTATCGACTGGGCCA
>JAICJH010000015.1 GCA_025928545.1 Bryobacteraceae bacterium
ACTGATGAACTGGAAACTGCCATCTACAAATGGCTGGCAACCTGGAATGGCAAACCAACTCCGTTCGTCTGGAAGGCCTCTGCCGACGTCATTCTCGACAAGGTTCGGCGGTGTAAAGAATTATCTAAGACAGGAGACTAGGGCTTTTCGCATATGTGGCTAGCTGGCGGCGCTATAGGCTGTTAATAAACGCCTTGACCGCATCCCATGTCCATGCAACTGTATTTGTTCCGAGGAGGTTGGCGCGGTCATCAGTGTAGGCCCATATGCCCAGCACTTTTTTCTTTTCCTCATTGGCGCAACTGAGTTCCCATTTCTGGCCCGTTGAATTCAGAGAGTTCTTGCTAACCAGCGCAATTACACCATCAGAACGACGGATTCGCGTACGGACTTTTTCCTTCCAGTCGGTTTCGTATGCCTCCTTAACGGACATGTCCACGTACTCAAACGGGGAAGATGTTAGGAGTGACTGGCCTTTGAGAAAATCTCGCTGCCGCTCGTCCTCAATAGCAAATGCCACGAAAACAACTTTTTTGCTGGCCATATCGGTCTCCTTCGACGTTGATTCGCCCACTCACCGGGACAATCGACTCTCGTGCATCTCAGTCTAGCGCTTCAGGAAGTTTATCGGCTAGAAGGATCGGGGCCTGGGCCCAGTTTTCAAACACGACCCGCTCTCATGGGGCGTTCTGGGGGTTCTGAAGATTCCGTCGCCGCTTTGTGGACCCTGCGTACCGCTGCGCTGCTCGCGCCCAATCTTTGGCTGATCTGACGCCATGACAACCCTTCGGTGCGGAGTTCCACAACCTGATCGCGCCGGAATTATGAGGCGAGGTCTGCCTATTGGCCGCCCACTGCGGGTGCCGTTATCACGTGCACGGTCCAGTCCCGCGCATACTCTTTCTCTGAGTCGGGCGCATTCCTGCTTTGCTAGGCTTGCGAGCAAGCTGATGATGGTGTCGCGGAACGGTCCGGCGCTATCGATCCATGCCTCGGTGAAACTTCGCCAGTGATCTCTCCAATGTCTGCAAGTATTGAAGCGTCGCCAAGGTGCCTTCCCTCGTGAACCGGTCGAGGGCCCAAAAAATTATCACATCGAACCGGTGCTGCATTGAATCTCGGAGCATTCGTTGGAAGGCGGCACGGTCACCCTTGCTACCGCTTTCGTGATCCTCGTACTCCTCCACGATGTGAAACTGCTGGGTTTCGCAGAACTGCCGTAGCTGACGGCGCTGGTTGTCCGCGTCCTGCCCCTTGTCTCGCGTGCTCACGCGGAGGTAAATCGCTGCATTCGAATGCGCTGCCGGTTGGTCTGAGTGTCGATTATTCTTCTGCTCCATTACTGCTCCATTAAGAAGAGCTTTGGAACAGGCCATTGAAAGTAGAGGAGTTGCTATCGCTCTGTGTTGACGCCGCAGACGCTAAATTCTTTATTTCCAATCTACGGTCGATTTCCCAAGCTGGACGTCGCGGGTTCGACCCCCGTCTCCCGCTCCATCTTTTTAACGATCGACACAACCCCGTTTCACTCTGTGCTCCGTTTGTTCCGATTACATCAGTTGCAGGCTTTTCTCAATCTGTGAAGCCCGGCTGCGCCGAAGACGCCATCGCATCGCACGCGATCAGTCTTATGCGCAAGCCGGGCGAATAGTCGCACCGATATCGAGACTACCGCTATCAGTTCAGCTTCTTCATCCAGATGTTGCGGACGGAGACTTTCGTCGTAGCCTCGATTTCAATTCCGAACTGGCCCGTCCAGTTGTTGGAGGATTCGGGATCGTCATCCACCATAACGGCCATCAGTTGCCCATTGACCATATGGATGAAAGTTCCGCCTCTGGCGATGATTGTGTACTGATTCCAGTCGTTGAGCTTCACCAGCTTGCCCAACTCGGTCAGATCACCGATCGTTCCCATCAGGCGGCGGGCGCCGAAACCCGCCCCTTCGACAACCTGGCCTCGATAAGCCGTAATGCCCATCGGCGTGTTCTCCGAATAGAACTGTCCGGTGAAGATTCGGGAAGGCCAGAAATCGGCTTGAGGACCAGTCTGCATCCAGTCGAGATTGCGTGGGGAATTTTGTAGGTTCGACTGGTGTTGCGCAGGCGCGAAAGTTGAATCTGCTGAGCGACGTTTAGCCAGTGCTCGCCCGGTCCCGTTAAGCCGGGGCCGGGCGAATCGGGGACTGCGGTTTATAACTTTTTCAAATAGATATTTTTCACCCAATATCCACCCGTAGCTTCCACTTCCGGTCCGAGCAGACCGGTGGCGCGGAAATAATTGGGATCGTTGTCGATCAGCAGCATAATCAGGTGGTCGTTCATGTAGGTTTGAATCGAGTGGCCCTGAGCGATGACCATCATGTGGTTGTAATCGTCTTTGTGGTACCAGGAATCGAGAGTCGCCTTGTCGGCGAGCGTGGTCATGACGCGAACAGGCTGGCCCGGCTCGGCCAGAAGAACATGACCCGGAGTGTTGATGATCCCCCTGCCGCCCTGTTCATAGATATTTCCGCCCCATTGGTTGTTGGCGTCAAAATCCACCTGATAACCGTTCATATTCCACTTCGCGAGAGACGCGCGATCGGGTTGTGGAGGGGGAGGAATTGCACAGGCAACCTGCGCCCGGCCGCCGCCTCCGCCACCTCTGCCGCGCCTCCGAATGCCGCACCTCCGGGACCGCGCCCGCCACCGCTAGCTCCGAATGCCGCGCCGCCAGGACCGCGCCCGGCACCGCTGCCTCCGCGTCCTCCACCGGCGGCGCGCGGCGGATACTTAGGAGCGTTCCGTGCTTCCGTGAGAAAGCTGCGGAACTGCATGCCGCCGTTCACGGCCTGCGTCCCCTTCATGTCGTATTTGAGGATGAAGTCGGCGACTTCACCGCCCTTCCAGTAGATATAAGTTGTGCCGGTGGGATGTTCGCATGCTGTATCGATGTGGATCGCTTCGTCGCGGATGTCCCACATGCCGGGCGCGCCCTCCCAGCCGTTCAAGGTCTTCCCGTCGAACAACGACTGATACCCGGTGTTGTCGTTGAAGTCGAAGGGCATCCCTCTCTGGCCGCCACCGCGGCCGCTTGCACCAGGGGCGCCCGCCGGGGGCTGAGGGAACGCCATCTGCGCCACGATCATCAGCGCCGCTGTTCCAGCCGCGGCCGATATTAAGTAATTTCTGGTTGTTTTCATCATTCGATTGTTCCTCTGATTACCTGCCCATCGGCGTGCCGAAAGCATACATGGTGGCGTCGTTCGTCGCGACATACACCTGTCCGCTGATCGACCAAAGACCTGCCGATTTCACGAAAGATTTGATCGTCTTGCCGCTGTTCCAGATTGTCTTGCCTGTTGCGCCATCGAGTGCGTACAAGACAGCGGGTGAGGCTGCCGAGCCGCTGCTCAGAGCGAAGACCACGCCATTCACCACTATCGGAGCCGAGGGCGATGCAATGGCGGGAGATGTCCAGCCCGGCTGCAGCGAAGTGCCGGAGAGCTTGAGCCCCACGATGCCGCTGCTCGCGCCTTCCGCCGGAAGCAGAAGCCAGCGAGTCTGTGAAGCATCTTCCCAGGTTGCGAGCGCCGAAGGCGACCAGGTTTTTGAAGTTGTGGTGGCTGCGGAGGTCGCAAGCGCAGTCTTTCGATCGGCGCCTCCCAGCGTTTCCGCATCCAGGAGAACCACCTTACCCTCTTTAGTGGCCGCGGCTACAAGTTCGCGCCCACCCTGCGTGAAGATGACAGGCGAAGTGGCGAATGCGGCGCCCGTATACGAGGCTTTCACGACGAGAGTCGCCGGATCGAGAGCTACGATGCTGTTCTGGTTGGCGCCGGCGCTGTCGCCGATCGCAACGTACAGCGTGCCATTCGACGAGACAGCCACCGGACCGACCGGGCTGGCTCCGGACTTCCATGATTTCACCGCACCAGATTTGATATCGAGCGACCAGACCCCGTTGGGTACGCCGCCGCAGTTGTTGATTGTGGATGTATAGACGGTTTGGTCTATCAGCACGAGCTCGGTAGCATTGGCATTCGCAGGCAGGAATGGTATGGGTTTGCTGAGTTCCTTGCCCTGCGACTGGCCGACGGAGTGCAGCGCTCCGTCGCTTGACACAGCGTAGGAAGCTCCCGGGCCCGGACGGTTAATGCCGGCGGGGCCGGCACCACGACCGGACGCACCAGCCGCGCCGCCCGCGAAACCACCGCCTGCGGCAGCGCCGCCACGCCCGCCTGAACCGCCGCGACCGCCACGGTTAAACAGAGACATCGGGACGCCCTCACCGGGTGCGCCGACTCCGCCGGTTGCACCCCGGCCGCCGCCACGTCCACCCAGCGTTGTTCCCACCACGTTCGGCACGAGGCTTGTGGCGCGTGTGACGCCGCCAGTCATCCCGCCAGGACATGCAGCCGTTGCAGCCGATGGAGCCGGCGCGTCAAAATGCTTCGTCCATGCGATCACGCCCGTATCGATTTCGTATCCATACAGGTTGTTGCCGCTCCCCACCACGTTGCCGGGTGACGGATCGAGCTGAGCCGTATTGCCGCTGACGCCTTCGCTCAGTGTTTCACGCGGCGTGTGTCCGACTTTCACCGTCCACTGCAGGGTGAAATCCGGCTTCTGCACGCCTTCGACGGAGATGGCTGTATCCGACCGGACCCATGCCGTGCGCTGCGCGTCTGCGCGGCTGGTGGTCCATCCACCGCCTGGACCTCGCCCTCCCTGTGCATATGCCATACCCGTCGCAACGACCGATGATGTAAGAGCGACGGTGGAAAACCGCTTCATTGTGCTTTTCATTTTTGTAATCACGTAGCGCTCCTATTTTGCGACCCCGAAGCAATAAAACGCTCCGTCAAACGTGCTGATATAGGCTTTGCCGTTGATGGCAGTCATACCGCTTCCATGGTTCCAGCCCGCGATCTGGTCGCCGCTGGACCATAGAAGCTTGCCATTGGCCGAATCGAACGCGTATATGGTTGCGTGTCTTGAATTGGCAATTCGGCTGGCGCTTTGGCCAGTACCGGGTTTACGCGGCGCTTCATCCCAGGCTATGTCGGGGGCCCTCTGATAAGTGTCTTCGCCGGCGCCATTGACAAACAGAATGCCGTTGGCATAAATCGCTTCGTCGCCCTGATCGATATCTCCGTAAGTCCACGCGGGCACGAAATGCAGCTTGCCGGCGGTCTCTTCTACTTTGAGAACCGCCACGCCGCCCTTGTCGGGCTTGCCAATCTCAATGGGTGAGTGGTAAGTATCGGCCAAAGGTCCGAGGAAGGGCACGGCAACAAACAACTGCCCGGCGGGATCTATCCAGGTTGCCATTGCGCCCCAGACTCCGGCAGCGTCGTAGCGCGCGGCCGGATTGCACATCAGCGGGCTGCGGTCCAGCATCTCGGAGTGTTTGTCGAAAGGTGGATCCTGACCCACAATCGCGTCGCGGTCCACCATCCAGACACGGCATTCCTTGCTGCTACCGAACAAAAGGTGCTTGCCTTTGTAGTCGATCACCATCGGAGTGACGTTGATGTCGAGATCGCGGGTATGCATCCAGTTCGCATTGGGAGGTGCAAACCAGCCCATCAGCTGAAGTTGCTTGTTCGCGTCTTCTTTTACGCCGACGATCGCGTTGCCCAGGCTTTTGGTTTGCGGGTCGTAAGTGCCGTCACCCGTCCCGAGATATGCGGTGCCGTCCGGCGCGATTGCTACACCGCGGCGACCCCACAACCCGCCGCCCGCCGGCAGAAAGGCGCTGGCCTTTCTGGTGGCGAGATCGAAGGCGTAAAACGCGTTGCCCACACCGCCGCAGCCCTGCGATGTAGCGGTGTAGATCACGCCGTTCACCAGATTCAACGCCCATGGCTTGCCGTTGGGGGGCATGAATTTTTGGGGCAAGGCGAGATCTTCGCCGTCGGCGACGTTGATCTCATGCAGGCGGCCGTCCCCCGCGACTGAATAGAGGGTGAATTTTCCCGGGCCACTCCCCGGACCCACTGCGGGAACGGCCGTCTGTCCGCCCGGGCAGAGAGTACCGCCATTGCCGGTAATCTCAAACGGAATAATTTCAAAGCTCTTGTGCCATAGCTCTTTGCCGGTGGCTGTATCGTAGGCCCACAACTCATCGGAGATCCCCGAGATCACAGCGATCTCTTTGGGTCCACCGTTTGTAGCCACGTTCTGCAGAATGAGTGGCGAGAACAGACTATGCATTTGCCGCGGGGCGCTTTTCAGCTGTACCTTCCACAGCAGCTTCATCGTCTTGACGTTGGTCTTGTTGAAGACCTTTTCGTCTTTAATCCAGCCGGTGCGGCCGGGATCTCCTCCGTCAGCCACATAGTCGGCCGCCCAGCCTGCGATACACCCGAAGACGGCAACTCCCAAAAGAAACTTACGCATCATGAATTATTCCTCTCGTACCTGATCGATCTGTTCTCACGCCTGCCGCTCAAGACCGTTGGGGTCGTTAAACACCTTGTATTCCGTCTCTTCCGAATTGGGTGTTGGCAATTCCGGCCCATTTCCTGCGCCTCGAATAATAAACGATGATATACTATCTACCTAACCAGTTGTGCCGTTCCCTGTCGCGGACGACCTCTTTATGAACTGGTCGGGCCAGCTGAAACGTCTGCTGGTTCTGGCTATGGCGGCAGGGCTCCGGGGCTTGGTCGTTGGACCGGGCGCTTTCACATAACACTGTGCACAGGGAAGTTATACGCATGGCAGGGGGACGGAGACATATGACGATCAATCGCCGCCGGTTCTTAGGTACAGTCGCCGCTGCGGGTGCCGCTTCAGGTTTGCGCGCGCAGGCGCCGCAATGGTCGTCGCCAGTCATCGACATGCATTTCCACATGCGTGGAACTCCGGAAGCCAATGCCGCGCATCTTGACGGCTGCGGCGTCACGATGGCGAATCTTCTGACCCAGGCCGGCGCCGTCGATCGCGTACGCGCCGTGCAGGAGCGTTATCCAAAACGCTTCGTCTGGTACGGCAGCACCGACATCACCAAACCGGGGGCGGAAGCACTTCTGACCCAAACTATCAAGAACGGCGCGGGCGGCATCGGGGAATTGAAATCCCACGTGGAGGCCGATGGGCCTGAACTCCGCCGAATGTATGCGCTCGCCGCGGAACTGGATGTGCCGATTCTTATCCACTTCCAGGAGGTGCCTCATACCGAAAACGAGGGGACTTTTGCCTCGGGCTTCAAACGTTTTGAAGCAATTCTGAAAGAGTATCCCAGGACAAGATTTTTCGGACACGCCGACGCCTTCTGGGCCAATGTGAGCGCGGATTACGCCAACCAGGAAGCGTATCCGTCGGGTCCGATCAAGCGGGGCGGGCTCACCGACAAATTGCTCTCGGACTATCCGAATCTCTTCGCAGACATGTCCGCTAATTCCGGCAACAACGCACTCTCCAGAGATCCGGACTTTACGCCGGACTTTCTCAAACGCCATCAGGACAAACTGGTTTTCGGCAGCGATTGCGGCTGTACGGATGGGAATGGCGGCGGAGTGGCGCAGGCTAATAACCCGGCGGCCAACAGGCTTTCAGGCAAGTGCGTAGCTCGCGAAACTCTCTCGGTTCTTCAAAAATCCACATCGCCCGCACTGTTCGCCAAACTCGTTTGGGAAAACGCGCACAAATTCCTGCGCCTTCCGGCGTAGTCTTGCCTCAAAAAGCCACCTTCGCTCCCAACGCCGCTGGGCGTGGCGACCAGGCACCGGCGACCAACGAAGCCCCGCCAACTCGCGTTCGGAGGGTGATTCTCGGTCTCACCGTCGCAGCCTACATGATCACCTATATGGATCGCGTGATTATGGGTGTGACGATCCCGTCCATTCAGAAGGACCTGGGCCTCTCACTGGCCACGATGGGGACCATTACTTCTTGTTTCCGATTGGCCTACTCTCTGTTTCAGATCCCGGGCGGGTGGTTGGGCGATAGATTCGGACCGCGGCGCACGCTGACGGCCATCGTCACATGGTGGTCGATGTTTACCGCGGCTACTGCGCTGGCGTGGAATGCGGTTTCCATGGCGACTCTTCAGGTTCTGTTCGGCATGGGCGAAGCGGGCGCGTATCCGGTAGCTACCAGATCTCTGGCGCGTTGGGCATTGCCCGCCGAGAGGGGCTTCGCACAGGGCATCACCCACGCCGGTGCGCGCCTGGGTGGCGCGATCACGCCTCCCCTTGTGGTGTTCGTGATGGTCCGTTATGGCTGGCGCGTACCTTTCGTCTGTTTTGGAGGTCTCGGCATTTTATGGGCGCTGGTATGGTTTTGGTATTACCGCGACGATCCCGCGCTGCATCCCCGAACGAACGAAGCTGAGCGGGCATTGCTCCGCGGCAGCCTGGGGACCTCCGGCAAGACCAGAAAGGCTGTGCCCTGGAAGAGCATCCTCTCTACGCCGCAGATGTGGATCATATCTGGAATGTATTTTTGCTATGCGTACAATCTCGATTTTTATCTGACCTGGTTTCCCAAGTACCTCAATTCCGAACGAGGACTGAACCTGACGAAGATGGGTCTGTACGCCAGTATTCCTCTCGCGGCGGGAGTCGCGGGCGATCTGTTCGGAGGCTGGTTTTCCGATGTCCTCTTTAAGCACACGGGAAACCTGAAGCTTTCGCGGCGCGTGGTTGCGTTGGGAGGGTTTCTTTTGGCCGCCGGCGCAATCTGGCCCGCCTTCATTATTCACGATCCGGTAAAGAGCGTTCTTTGCTCCGGACTGGTGATGTTCGGGCTCGAAACAACAGTTGGCGTTTCGTGGGCCCTGACACTCGACATTGGCGGAGAATTCGCAGGCTCAGTCTCGTCGGTGATGAACTGCATCGGGAACGCCGGCGGCGCGGTGGCCACGTTCATGGTTCCGAGATTCGTCCAGACATACGGATGGCATGTTCCGTTCCTGGTGATTTGCGGCTTGTCTCTGCTGGCGGCGGTATTGTTTCTCAGAATCGATGCGGGCAGGAAAATCATACCCACCTGACTGATCGATCTCGCGCGCGGCGCGGCTGGCGCGGCCAGGTGAGCTGTTATTTGAAAATCTTCTGAGCGAAGTAGTAGAAATTGTTCTGCCACTCGGGCGTATCATGCGCGTGCCCGTCGACGTTCCAGACGTGCGGCACGCCCTTCTCCTTCAGGTACGCGTGAACACCCTGGCCGATGCGGAGCAGGCCGTCCTGACTGCCGCCCGCCAACCACAGTAACTTCAACTTTTTCGGCACTTCGGGATCGGGCACAAGCTCTGGCGGATTCCTCGTGTCGGGGGCTGAGGAGAACCCGCCAACGTAGGCGAAGGTCTCGGGATGCACCGTTCCGATATTCAAAGCCTGGCCGCCGCCCATCGAAAGACCCGCAAGCGTGCGATGATCGCGGTCCGTGTATACCGAGTAATGCGACTCGACGAAGGGGATGATATCTTTCAACAGGTCGTTTTCAAACGGCGCCAGCCACGGTTCCATGCTCATTCCCTGGCGGCTGTTTCCTGCGGGAGGAGGCGGCGCACCGGGGGCAGCATGTTGCGCGTTGCCTGGATTCATGCGCGGGCCACCGCCGTTCGCTTCGATATCGGCGAGGGTCATCGTGGAATCGCCGTTGGGGAAAATCAACACCATCGGCGGGGCTTTCTTATCGGCAATCAGATTATCGAGGACGACGTTGATGTGGCGTATCGATGTCCATTCGAGATCATTCCACCCCAGGCCATGGATCAGGTACACGGTTGGATATTTGTTGCTCGTCGAATATCCCGGGGGAAGGTAAACACCGATCCGGCGGCGCGTGCCAAGCGACTTTGAATCGTATGGAACCGTCGTTAGCTCGCCATGCGGAATATCGTTGCGCACAACATTAAAGCCTTCAGGGGCGTCGGGAAACAGCTGCTTATCATCCGGGCCAAGCGTTGGGGGTGGACCGAAATTGTTGCCCCGCCCGCCGCCGCGCCCCGAAGCACCGGCGGGTCCGCCGCCCGGAGCTCCGGCAGGGGCCTGGGCCAAAGTGGTTCCCACGGCCAGTAAAGACACAAAGGCAAATAACGCTGTTCGTTTCATCCGATCAACACTCCTTCCGACTAATTACTGCCTAATGGATGGGTTTGCCCGCGATATAAACGGCGCTGATCGCGCGGGTGTTAAGAATATTTTCCATCGGATTTGCGTTGAGCACAACGAGATCGGCCCATTTCGATTTTTCGAGTGTTCCCAAATCCTTCGCCCCCAGGAATTCCGCACCGCTCTTCGTGGCGGCGACAATTGCCTGCATCGGAGTCAGGCCGGCATCCACCATCGCCTGTAGTTCCCAATGGTCTCCGTATCCTGCAAATCTCCCGGGCGGTCCCGTATCCGTGCCCATGCCATATCGGATACCCGCATCCACCAGCTTCTTGAAATTCTTCTTTGCCATCTCAAAAAAGGAAGGATATCTGCCGTACAGGGGCGATGACGCGATGGTCTTCTGACGTTCGGGGCTGGACAACAACCGAATCGTCGCCGGAGAAACACCGCGCACGAAAAACGGATCGGCGATAAACTCCGGAGTCTTGCCGTAGGCGAACATCGATTCCTCGCGGGAAAGAGTCGCCGATTCCTGCCACACGCCGTGCTTTTTCATCGCGTCGATCAGTGCCTGATCCACAGGCGCATCGCGCACGCTGTGCACAAAGCCGCTGATACCCTGCTCTGTGAGTTTTTTCGCGTCGGCCAGGTAGAAAATATGGGCGAGCACGCGAAGACCGTGGCGATGCGCGGACTGAATAATGGCTTGACTGATTTCGTATGGCATCTTGGGAAACGTCCCCTGATCGTCGTCCATCCAGAATTTAATGAAGTCGACTTTTTTCGCGGCCTGCGCGGCCACGGCCGGTTCAATTTCCGAGACCGTTGAAACCTGGCTGTTGACGCCCACCAGCCCGCCATATCCGTTCTTGAAGACGAATCCCTGACCCGCGGTGTACACACGCGCAACGGAGGGACGGCCCGCGCGTTGTTCGTCGCGAATCTTGAAGATGAGATCGGGATCTGTTCCCATACTCATTACCGTGGTCACTCCGTAGGAAGCATACGTCTTCAGATTTTGTTGCAGGTTTTCCAGAGTCTGGTTCTTTGCGTCCTGAACCATATCGACCGTGGCGCCGAGATGTACGTGGAGATCGATAAGGCCCGGCATCACGAATTTCCCGGTGAGATCGGCTGTTTCGGCGCCGGAAGGCGGTTTGAGCTGAGAAACCGGGCCAATCCACGCGATGCGCCCGTTGTCGACTACCATCGCCGATTGAGCTATCGGCGCTTTGCCTGTCCCGTCAATCAGGGTGAAATTCCTGAGTACGAGGACCTCGCCCTGAACGGGGGCGACAGCGAAAAAAGAACAAACGACGGCGAGTCTAAACAGTCTTCGTGCGGGCATCTTCAAGAATCCTTTTTGCGCGAGAGGGGTTGAATACGCCGCAGGAACAGAAGCGTGTCAGCACCGCAGACGCCTGTTCGGGAGTGCGCCTGTTTTCCTTCACGAAGTCGATCATCTTCTTTGCCAGTGAATGACTGATCATTCCGTGACCGCACATGGTGGAAAGCATCATCACCCTTGAATCCGGCAGTTTATCCGTCTTACCTTCGAAGCCAAGCGAATACCCCAGGCTGTGTCGCGGAATGCAGGCATGATGACAACACTGCTCGGCTCCGTCGATCGACGTCGAAATGTTTACGCAGAGTCCGAAGTCTTCCTCATGAACCCTTTTGACAAACTCCTCGGCGGCTACCTTGTTATCGAAAACGGCCGCGCAGGTTGTCGGATCGGTCAGGCCGTCGATGACCGCCTTGAAATCGGGCGTGTTGTCGCGCCGCCAATGGCTCAACGGGTTTAGTCCACGGGCCGGACGCAGCGCGCCCCCGTGGCGGGTTTCGCCCAGATTCACCGGCTTGTACTCTACCGCGATTTCGAGAAACCGGCGCAGGAGTGGAAGGGTATTCTGGACTTGAATTCCCTTGGCAGGAATCGCGAAGATCACATAATCGTCGCGGAAACTCGCGGCATCGCCGGAACGGTGCAAAGTATTGGTCATGCTTTTGCCAACTCCTTTTCGGGCTCGACGGTGAGTGGGATTACGCGCCCCATGCCGGTGTTTGTCTTCGCGCGTTCGAGATTATACCCAAGTCGCTCCAGGATGGGGGCAACAATGCGGTCTTCGCCGTCTGGATCGCAGCGAACCCCCACCCCGATTGCGACCACGGTGGAAATTCGCTTTTCGACGCTGCGCACAACGTTGATGATTTCCTCAATTCGGTCAGCCGTGACCTTGATCTCGATAATGGCGGACATTACCTTTTCGTCGAGGATGTCTTCCCGCAGCGTTCCGGTAGGTACGTCTGTCATGAGCGACGTAATGGGGTTCTTTTTTTCGAAGGCCACGTTTACCCGCGCCAGCGCTGAACACATCTCCTGAATTTCGTGAAATCGCACGCCGACGCCCGGCCGGCCCAGTTCGATGGTCAAGCCGGCCTCGCCCAGTTTCACGCGGCCCGTGATGTCGTTGGTTTTGACTTCCTCCGTACCGCGGCCTTCCACACCGGTGGATTCATGCGGGACTCTGGGATCGGAAAATGCGCGCCGGACGACTCTCGGCCAAACGAGATCATTCGGCTCGAAGGCGGCGGTCGGACAAACGTCGGGTTCGGGATCGAAGCGGATTCGCATTGCTGCGAAGGTCTTGCGGACAAGGCGGACCAGGGTTGGAGGAAGGTGTTCCTGGCTCAAGCCGTTGAAACACGTATAGCACTCGACGCATTCATCGTCATTTATCGTGGCGCGTTGACGGGCCGGATCGATGTAAATTGCTCCCATGGGGCAAACGTAGGTGCAATTCCCGCAAGCTACACATTTATCGGGGTTAATTTTCATTTGACTGATTGCCAATCTTCTGGTGCGTGACACATGGGATAATGTAATGTCACCCCATTGGACGGTATGATCTATCATAGCGCGGACAAGCGCGACGACACAATAGAAATGTCCCACGCGGCTGGACCAATGCTGCACTTCTGGTGTAACGTGACAACAGACCGTGACTGCTTACCAATTGAAGAATGTGGGACGTTGAATGACTGAAAAATCTGCTGTGGCGACGGAAGGGCGCCCCATAGTCGATGAAGGCAAATCCATTTTGGAGTTTCCCCCGATCCAGCCAGTTTCGCTGACTGATCGCGTGATCGGCGCCCTCAAGGACGCATTTTTAGAGGGTTTGCTGAAACCAGGCGATCCGATCGTGGAACGCGAAGTAGCGCGCCAGATGAAGGTGGGTACGCCCGTCGTCAGGGAAGCGTTGATTGCTTTGCAGGGCCAGGGATTTGTCAGGCGGGTAACGAACACGGGCACCTATGTGACCAAGTTTGACGGCGAAGAGGTGCATCAACTCTGCATGCTGCGGATCGAGTTCGAAACGATGGCACTGCAGTGGGCCAGAACCCGCGCTACAGCCGAGGATATAGAGCGACTCCAGTTGATGGTCGATTCCATCGTCGAGGCGGCCGGCAAAGGCAACCGAAAAGAGTTCATGGAGCGGGATATAGAGTTCCACCGCGCCTGCTGGCGGCTTTCCGGTAATCGTTTTCTGGCCGAAACGCTGGATCGTTTGATGGCGCCGTTGTTCGCTTTTGTGGTGGTCGCAAGCAGGGCGCAGTTAACTGTGTTCATGGCCCGCGAACACTATGATCTGGTGAACGCTCTGCGAGCGCTTCCGGAGCCGGAATTTACCGCGTCGGTCCGAAAAACGCTGAGTGGTATCGCCATGCGCTGGCTGGCTACCGTACCTCATCCTGCTCCCGAGGATGCCGCGCGCTTGGAGCAGTAATCCGGGAGTTGGGCGTCTACAAAGCCGACGCCGCGCGCCTGCGGCGCTGGATATTCATTAACCGTTCACCGGCTACAAACCCCCGTTCTTCGCATGTATTAATCCCAGTGGCTGGACCGATGTTTAAACGGCTGCCATTCAAATTAATGCTTGACCACTTAGGATCGATGATCGATCATATACTGAGGTCGAGCACTATCGGCTCAGTTTCAGCTGCCCTTTCAAACCGTAGTTAACATCGCTCGCGCAGATAGCTGGATTTGCCGTCTGCGGGATGCATCGCAAAGAGGGTCCAGCGAAAGGACGGTATTTCCTCATGAACGGGAAGATTCAGGCCGCTCTGTATGCGGCATTTACGGCGGGCTGCCTTGGCTTGCTCACTGCACAACAACCATCCGATGTTCCGGCTGCCGGAGGCCGCGGGGGACGCGGTCCGGCGCAGACCTGGTACGTCGAAAAGACAAAGGGCGGAGTTTATATCCCACCGAATAAGCCGCTGACAAAGCTTTCGGAGCTGAAAGCTAAACATAAGGGGGAACCGGTCTGGAAAGAACTGATCATCAAGGATCCGGAGCACCAGGCGGAGTACTTCGGCGCCGTAACCGGCACGAAATTCGCGCCAGAAATGCATCCTGATACCCCCCAAATGATGGTGGTGGTCGCAGGTGAACTCCACTTCAATATTGAGGGCCAGCAGCCGATCGTCGCAACCCGGGGCGGGATCGTCAACATTCTGAAAACGACCGTTTATTCGTATGAAGTGGCGGGCACCCAACCGGCCTATTGGGTTGCCATCAACCCGCTGAACTACAAGGTTGTCTATCCCACGGACGGGCCGGCTCCCAAAGCGATGAATGGCGGCGAGATCATCAAGGTTTCCTTCGGGCATACTCCAACTCCATATCCTGCTGAGGGCACGCTGAACCAGCCGTATTGGAATTTGTTTGAGGCCGCGGCCAAGTGTAATCAGGCCGGAGTCAAGATTAACGAAGACCACTTGTTCGCAAATCCGCTATACGGCTTTGCAGACGCCAACGATCCGCTGAACACCTGCGCCGCCCGTGCGGGCGGGGCCGCGGGGGGTTCCGGCGCGGGAGGTGGACGCGGCGGCGGGGGTGGGCGTGGCGGCGGTGGTGGGGGACGCGGCGGTGGAGGTGGGGCATTCGATCCCAACTCGACTTTCGGTCATATGCACGCCGGACCGGCGGAATGGTGGATTGTGCAGGTCGGCCATATCAGAGGACAGTTTGAGGGCGCCGGAGAGTTCATCGGGGAAGAAGGCGACGTTCTTTATGCGACGCCCATGAGCTGGCACCAGATGGGCTTCGTCGGACCGGGTCCTTCCTGCCGCCTCGCCCTGGGGGCTTACAACCTGATCAACATGGGAAATACCGGCGGCGCGCAGGCAGGCCAGTAAGCAGCCGGACGCGCTACAGATGGGCCGGCGCCTCGAACGTGATCGGCCCTTTCTCTTCGAGGAAGACAGATGATTCGCATGACAAAGAAACAGCGGCGGCGGGCGGTCTGGTTGCCCGTATCGGTTTTTTTCGCCGCCGCCGGCGGGATCGGAGTTTGGCAGCTGACGGCACAGGCGCCTCCCGCGTCGACGCCGGCTCCCGGTGCGGCAGCCACGCCCAGCCTTGCGCTTTCGGGAGCCGTCGGGCCTTTCATCGTGAAAAATTGCCAGACGTGCCACAACACTGCATTCGCGTCCGGCAGTCTCGACATGCAGCAGCTGCTTGCAATGCCCGATTCGCTCGCCGCGCATCGCGATTCGTGGGAAGACATTGCGTATAAGATCAAGTCCGGCGAGATGCCGCCGAAAGGCACGACACAGCCTTCGAAAGATGAGCTGGATGCGGCGCTCGAAACCATTAGCAGGGCCCTCGCTGCAAGCCCTGCCGCGACGCCCGCGCCGAACGTAATGCAGCCTGTGGCGCCTGCGACACCCGACTGGAGCACGTTCGGGTACGATCCCCAACGCACGAACTGGGCTCGGGGCGAGACCCGGATCACGCTTAAAACCGCACCGCAATTAAAGCTGAAATGGAGAGTTCAAACCGACACGACGCCGAATCCCGTCGACCGTTATTCGACGATGACCGCGCCGATCGTGATCCCCGGCGTGCAGACGAAGGACGGTGTGAAAACACTTGTGTTCTCGGGAAGCTACGACAATTCCGTTTATGCGATTGACGCCGACTCCGGTCAGATCGTATGGACGCGAAAGTATCCAAATACGGTGCCGCCGAAAATTCCGGCCACCGGAAACTGCCCGAACAACATGAATGCAACTCCCATGGTGGATAAAAAAACCGGGATTCTGTATTTTCTGCCCACGGACGGCAAGCTGCGCGGGGTCAGTCTGGCGGACGGCGAGGATCGTTTTCCGGCCACGAGCATCGTTCCGCCTTACACACGGAATTTCAGTCTCAACATGTTCGAAGGCACGATTTTTACTTCTACCACGCGCGGCTGTCAAAACGAGATTTCGGAGATTGTCGGCATCGATACGACGAATCCGGATCATCCGATTTCCCACTTTTATACGAGTACGGGAAAGGCCTCGGGGCCCTGGGGCCGCGGCGGCATCGTTGTAACCCCGTTCGGTGTGCTGGCGCAGACCGCCGATGGCGCGTACGATCCGGCGGCGGGCCGATGGGGCAGCAGCGTCGTCGGTCTCAATAAATTCGGACGCGTGACCGATTCCTTCACACCGATCAACCAGTTCGATCTCGACGCGAGAGACTTCGATCTCGGGTCCAGCAGTCCGGTGGTATTTCCATTTGCCGATCGGACGCTGGTGGCGGTGAGTGCGAAGGAAGGAGTCATTTATCTTCTCGATGCGAAGAATCTTGGCGGGAAGGATCACCGCACTCCTCTGTATGCTTCGCCACGCTGGTCGAACGACAGCATGCAATTCTCTATGAACGGCATGTGGAGCGTGATGTCGACATGGCAGGACGCACAGGGCAAACGATGGCTGCTTGCGCCGTTCTACGGCCCCGAGGCCAAAGCGACCGCAGGGCTCTTCAAAAAGGACCATGGACCCACCGTAAACGGACAGCTGATGGCATTTACGGTTGAGGGCACCGGCGCACATCCAACGCTTGTACCACGATGGAAATCCGCCGATCTCGATCTTCCTGGAGTTGCGGTTGTCGCGAACGACGGCGTCATACTGATTCTGGCTAACGGGGACCGTGCTTCGACACTGCTTCCGGGCGGCCGGGGCCGAGGTGGCGCCACACAGGGCGGTGAGGACGATGCTTCACTGGCCGCCGGTGGCGCTCGCGGCGGCACGGGTGCGGCGGGAGCTTCCGGTGGGGGCGGACGTGGTGGAGGCGGGCGGGGCGGCCCTGGCGGAGCGCCACTGGCTCCTGGCGCTTCCCGCGTTTACAACCAGTACGAAGTAAACCCGGCGCAGCCGGGCTTCGAGAGAGATGCGGCTTGGCGCGCATCCCAGTTAAGACCCTTTGAAGAAGGCGGTCAAAAGGGGGGGCAGAGGTACTCAGGTGGCAGGGACACTACACACGCAGTCCTTTATGCGCTCGATCCCGCAACCGGCGATGAGATTTATTCCAGCGGCGACGCCATCGACAGTTGGAATCACTATGGTGAGATTTCCGTCGCCGATGGCAGCGTCTATCTCAGCACCTGGGATGCACGGGTTTACGCTTTTGGGCTGAAGAAGTAGGTTAGTGGGCTCGTCTTGGCTGGACGTCGCGGCCTCCACTCTCATTCTTTTTCCTCAGCCGTGTGACTGAAGTCACTGGCAACGCTTCCTCCGGGCATCACAATAAAGTCAGACAAGTTCGATATTGAGCTTGCCGGCAAGGAGAAATTGTGATGAGCGACGGGCTGATGCATCCAAAAAATCCCGAACGGATTTGCTGGGGATGCGGCCTGTACTGTCCCTCGAACGATCTCCGTTGCCGGGAAACCAGACTGCCCCATCCAATCGAGATCCTGGGGTATGACTGGGACGCGCCGATAGCCGAGGACGCCTGTGCCGCCGGACCCAACCCGGCTCCAACAGATCAACTGGTCTCGATAACTCTCACCGGAGCGCAAGCATGATTCAAATCGGACTCTCGCCCGCCACAATCGACGCACCCATTGAACACTTGCTGGCTTGCCATCGCAGAATTGAGCAGCGTCTCGACACCTTGATCCGCGTGGGCGATCATCTCCGCACTAACCGAGCCGCCGCCCTGAAGGCTATTCGGAATAGTCTGGATTTTCTGGATACAAGCGGTGAGCTGCATACCGAAGATGAAGAAGAGAGCTTGTTTCCGCGGCTCCGGGAAAAGCTTTCAGCGGCCGAACTGACGTTCGTCGAGTCGCTGGAAACAGACCACACGAAAGCCGCAATAATTTATGCGGAACTTAAAAGCATCGCACTGACGCTGGGGGCGGCGGCTGAACCATCGGCCGAATGTATCGAAAAATATCTCGATCTTGCTAACAGATTGCGGACCCTCTACGGCAACCACATTCATGCCGAAGACGAGGTCTTCATGGCGTTCGCGGCGCGATACCTCAACGCGCTCGATATTGCCGAAATCTCGGCTGAAATGCGAACCCGCAGAATAAAAACCCGCGCAGCTTAGGAATCGGGGCGCGAATCGCGGTCCACCCGGCGAACGAAGCCATACATGGCAAGACACGCGGCGCACAAAACGCCGGAGACGATCGCGGCGGGCAGCGCGGTTTCTGGGTGGCCTGCGAGAAAGGTATCGAGCGTCGCGGAGAGCAGCCAGATTTGAGTGACCAGCAGAATGACGATCAGCGCCGTGATCGCGTCAATCGCGGTCAGTCCGCGTCGCTGGCCCGGAATGTTGCGAGTGCTGGGACGATGCGCCATCATCAGGCTCCGGAGTCCATTTCGATTGCGATGAGTTGATCCCCGCTTCGTTCCAGAACAACACGAGGAAGCGGACGGGTGGGCGGACCCTGCAACACAGAGCCGTCCTTCACGGAAAAATAGCCCTGATGGCAGGGGCACTCCAACCGATTCTGCTCGCGCGCGTAGAAAACCGCACAGGAGAGATGGGTGCACTTCTGGCTATAGGCAACATAGGAGTCTTCCGCGGTCCGAATCATGATGCACTGCTCACCGGGGTTCGGGTATTGGAATAATTTCACGCCTCCGACGGGGATCTCGCCGGCCTGTGCGACCGCGCTGCGGTTGTAAACGGGCGCCTTGCGAAGCCAACTCTTCCCCAGTATCCAGAGATTGCCGGCGAACATTCCGATGCTTCCCAAAGTGAGAAACTTCGCGAGTTGCCGTCTGCTCACGTAGCGTTCATCGGCTTTTGAAACCGAGAACTCGTCGCGCCAGAGTGGTTCCCGTTCCTTTGTCCGATCAGCCATTGCCGTTCTCCCACATGAATTCGGTGATGTCGAGCTGCAGCGAATCGGTGCCTGGCGGCGTCATCATGTAGACCTGTGTGGTGATGGTCTGATTTCCGAACTGAAAAACATTGGACGGCTTCTCGCGACGTTGGGCGATTTCTTCGGGCCTGAGATAAGCGAGCGCCTGACTGGGGCAAACCGTCGCGCACATGGGGCGCTTACCGACTGAAGTCCGGTCGTAGCACATGTCGCATTTCATCATTTGTTCGTATTGCGGGATAATCTTCGGAATCCCGAAAGGACAAGCCAGAACGCAGTTCTCGCAGGCGATGCAACGCGGCTTCAGCGCCGACATCACGATGCCGTCCTCCTCCACCTTGATTGCATCGGCGGGGCAGACCTGCGCACATGTGGGCTCATCGCAATGCCAGCAAACATAAGCGGAAGTGGCAATGGTCTCGGCGCGATCCACGAAATCGAAATTGATCATCGATTGTCCGCGGTGGGTCTCGCATTCTTCGCACGCTTTCACACAGGACTGACATCCAATGCATCGCGAGGGGTCCACGTAAAATTCGTAGCCGTACATTTAATTGGTATCTCCCTGCTTCCGTTCGGGTGATCCGATTGTCACGAGTTGCCGGTCGGCAGCCCATGATGGCGCGCCATCTGCCTTGCGAATCGAGCATGCCGAGACTTTGAACTCCGGTATTTTGCTGCGGGGATCAATCGTCCGATGCGTCAGCAAATTCGCGCTTTTCTTGTCCGCCCAGTGATAGGGAATAAAGACCGTATCGGGGCGGATGGTTCGCACCACCATGGCCTGAAGCGTGACCTCCGAACGGCGGGTGGTGACAGTCACCCAGTCTTTGTCCGCGATATTTTTGTGCTCCGCCAGGCGCGGATGTATTTCGACCCGCGGCTCCGGATAAATATCGACGAGTCCGCCAATCCGGCGGGTCTGCGCTCCGGAGAGATACTGACTGACGACGCGGCCCGTCGTGAGATACGTCGGGAAAGTTTCATCGACCGGATCGCCACTCTCGCGCCATTCGGTCGCCTGAAACCGGCATTTGCCGTCCGGATAAAACGAGACACCACCCGGCATCAGATTCGGCGTGCCAGGGTGTTCGAGCGTAGGACAGGGCCAGAATACACCCATCTGGGCGTCGATCTTCTCATAAGTAATGCCGTAGTAATCCGCATGTCCACCGCGGGAAGCTTCTCGCAGTTCGTCGAAGATTTCGCGAGGCGTATGGAACGGAAAGTATTGGCCCCTGCCAAGCCGGCGGGCCAGATCGCAGACGATTTCCGAATCGCGTCGTGCGTTCGCCGGCGGGTCGACCGCGCGTTGAATATGGATGACGCGACCCTCGGCGCTGCAGGTCACGCCCTCTTCTTCCTCCTGAAGACTTCCTGCCAGCACAACATCGGCGTAGCGTGCCGTCTCAGACAGAAAGAAATCCGTGACCGCAAAGAATTCCAGTTTCTCCAGCGCCTCCCGCGTGAAATCCGCATTGGGAAGAGAGACGGCGGGATTAAAGCAGATGGAGAACAGCGCTTTGATCTCGCCCGCATGGATGGCGTTCATGATCTCCTGCGCCGAATAGCCCGGTTGCGGCAGTTCGTCCGGCTGGATTCCCCAGACACGCGCGACATGTTCGCGTGCCTTCGGGTCAAGGAGGGAGCGCTGGCCAGGCAACTGATCGCATTTTTGACCATGCTCGCGTCCACCCTGGCCATTGCCCTGCCCGGTGATCATGGTGCAGCCGCACCCTTCACGCCCGAAGTGGCCTGTCGCCAGGGTGAGGTTGATCAGCGCCGAACAATTTTCCACACCCTTCGATTGATGTTCCAGCCCGCGCGCATGCATCGCAATGGCCCGGTCGGCCTTTGCGAACATGTGCGCGGCTTTCTCAATTGCCTCGGCGGGAACGCCGGTCATCTCGGCCGTTGTGCGCGGATCGAAGCAGGCGACCGATGCTTTGACCGCCTCGAATCCGGTGGTGTGCTGTTCAATGAAAGAATCGTCCTGCAGATTGTCGCGTAAGACAACATGCATCATGCCGCTGAGGAGAGCAAGATCCGTTCCTGGGCGCAGGGGGAGAAACAGATCGGCGTTGCGCGAGATGGGAGTGATGCGGGGGTCGGCGACGATCAGTTTGCCGCCATTGTCACGGCACCGCCAGATGTAGTCCGTGGTAATGGGTGCGCACTCGCCGACGTTTGCGCCGATCGCAAAGATCACATTTGCCTTCGGTATTTCCGACCACGGAATCGGGCTTCGGTCGACGTCGAACGCCAGTTTGTAGGCAACCCCCGCCGAGACCATGCAGAGGCGCCCGTTGTAATCGACGTGTCTGGTACCGAGCCCGACACGCGCGAACTTACCCATCAGGTACGCTTTCTCCGTAGTCAGCGATGCGCCGCCGAACACTGCCACGGCGTCCTTTCCGTAGCGTTCCTGGACTTCCCGAAGCCGCCGCGCTGTGAAAGACATCGCCTCATCCCAACTTGCCTTCACGAAACCGGAATCCGTGCGGAGCAAAGGATCGAGCAGGCGATCCGGATGATTCGATTGCAGGTAGCGTTTGACGCCTTTGGGACACAGCATGCCGCGGTTAAACGGAAAGTCTTCCCAGGGTTCGAAGCCAATGACGTGATTGTCGCGCACTTTCAGCTGAATGCCGCACTGCTGCCCGCAGAAGCAGCAATGCGTCTTCACCAGCCGATCGGGCCGGGTTCTCGCCTCTTTACTCCAGCCTCCCTCGGGCGTGTAGTTGAGATGTGGTCCGAAGCGATCGCGGAGCTGTTCCAAAGTTCCGGGCGGTTTAGCCATTGGCAGCCTCGTGTGCGGTGGATTTCAGTTTGAGTTGCGTGACCGAGAGTGTTTTTCGCTTGCAGGGCGGGCAGAGATCCTGCCAGGCGACCTGCGTTCCGTGCATCCGGTAATCGAAGCCCAGTTGAGGCAGGACGGTCTTGAGATCGCGCACGTGCATGGCCGACGCAAAACGTTGTTTGCAGCGCGGGCAAATCGCGCCCGCACCTTCCGCGCCCACTTTGCGGTACAGCTTTATACCCAACTGGGCTGGTCGCTGGAAGATGTGGAAGAACTTTCCGAATGGCAGAAACAGCAGCCCCGCTATGACAGTGATGGCGTGGATGATTGCCAGAAAGCTGTAGGCCGTGCCGCGCAACCATTCCTGCGAGACTGTCAGCGCGATTCCAGTCACGGAAATTGCGAACAACAGGATGACGGGAAAGAAGTCCATTGCGAAATTCTGGAGCGTCTGGGCGCCTTTATCGCGAAGACGCCGCCACAGTGAAAGGACGACTCCTGCGATTACGAGTACCGCGGCAACATCGAGCCCATGAAAAAGCAGCGAGGCAATGACAGTGTGGAGGGGAAATGTGCCTGCGGGCAATCCGAACAAATAAGTCACGTAGGTGGATTGATCGTTGGGCAGAGAGCGAAAGGCAATCCAGCCGAAGACGAGAGGAAATGTTATCGCGGCTGCCAGAATGCAGCCCCAGAAGAGGCATTGGTGCATCCACCAGCGGAGACGCGATCGCCTGGCTATGAATGTCTGGGCAACGATGTTCTTCCCGGTCAGGCCCGCGAGAGTGATCGACGACGCAAGTATTCCCTGGCTGCGGAATAGTTCCCAACCACGCCGCCAGTACATTCGTGTTGGTGGCTTGTCGAGCCAGACGTTGTAGTGATAAACGACGCCCCACGTGGCGAAGATAATGGCAAACGTGTAAATCACCAGCGCGGGATCGAAGTTTTCCAAGTTGCGCGATCCCACAACAATTGCCGCGATCAGAAGAAGGGTGAACAGCGTGGCCCACGCAGCGGCGCGGACCCGATCCGCCGTTCGGGTGAGATGGTCGGGAAGGGCGAGGTCCAGCGCATCCTGCCTGGGTATGAAGACGCGGGCGTTGATCCGCCACATCACCAGCGAAACCAGGGCCAGCAGGATAAAGCCGGGCCAGACGGCGCCCAGGCGGTCGCGAAATACTCCAAGCAACAAAGGGGGGAAGAAACCGCCCAGCCCGCCCATTGCGCCTACCAGCCCCGTAACGGTTCCAGTTTCGCCGGGAAAGTATTGGGGCACGAGCTTGAAAACAGCGCCATTGCCCAGACCCATCATGACCGCGCAGCCCAGCGCACCGATTGTGAAGGGCAGCATCGAAGGCCAGGCGAGTAAAAGCGCAAACGGAACGACGATGGAAAAGACAGCCGACAGCACCCGCGCTCCGCCGATGCGGTCGGAAAGCCAGCCTCCCACAGGACGGAGTAAAGTGGCCAACACAACAAAGCCGGCGGTTCGAAACCCGGCGTCGGCAGGTGTGAGATGGAATTGATCTCTCAGAAGGCTGGGCAGGTAGATCGAGAAGGCGACGAAGCCTCCGAACGTGAGGAAATAAAACGCCGAGAGAGCCCACGAAAGACGTTCGCGCGCCAGCAGACCAAACATTGCGCCGAGGGTTTTGGGATGGACTGCGACCGGTGCGTTCCTCGCGAATTGCCAGAACACTGCCGCCCACAGGACCAGCAATACCGCTATGCCCCGGAAAATATTCTGCCATCCGAAGGAGACAGCCAGAAGAGGCCCGAGAAAGACAGCGGCGGATTGGCCGATGTTGCCCAGGCCATAGACCCCGAGCGCGCTGCCGTGCTTTTCAGCACTAAACCATCGGGAGACAAAGCCTACACCAACGGCAAAAGACGACCCTGCCAGGCCCAGAAAAAAACCGCCGAGAAGGAGTTGCCGATAGGTTTGCGCCATTGGCGTCATGAAGGCCGGCAGGGCGCAAACCAACATGAGGAACGAAAACACCAGCCTTCCGCCGTAGCGGTCTGCGAGCATGCCGATCGGGAGCCGTGCCAACGCGCCCAGCAACACGGGCACTGCAACCAGCAGGGCTGCCTGTGTAGCGGAGAGGTGGAACATGTCGCGGAATCGCGGGGCGAAAGCAGCGATTAAGCCCCAGGCTGCGAAGCAGACAGCGAAGGATATCGTGCCCAATACAAGAGGCACCACTCCAGCGGATTTAACAGGGCTGTTTGGCTGCATGTTGACGACCGGCTGCATATAACGACCGGTGTGGACTGTAGTGATTATACGCGCCATCCAGTCAATTACGCATATGCTGCGACGCGATTACGTCAGATGCCGCCACGAGAGCTCTTTACCCTGCCGATGCCAGCCGGCCGGCCTCGCGTACGTCCTCCAACAAGGTTTCCATGTCGTGGATTGTAGTCCGGTAATTTAGAACGCAGCCACGCAACGCGAAGGCTCCGCCGACTCGCGCGTTCGAAAGGTAACTGCGTCCCGCGCGCTGCAACGCAACCAAAGTTCGTTCGTTGAGTTCATCAAGATCACCGGTAAACCCACGGGGCTGGAAACGGAAGCAAAAAATCGAAAGAGCCACAGGGAGAAGCAACTCGAAATCCTCGGCTGCCTCGACGAGGCGTCCGAAATGGCGGGCGCATTCCATGTTGCGCTCAATGGCGTCCGCCAGATTCCGCGCGCCGTAGAGTTTGATCTGAAGCCAGACAGTCAGTGCCCGGAGCGGACGGGATAGTTCTGGTCCGAGATCCCAGAACGCAAAAGCTTCATCCTGCGACAGGCCTATGGGACGCGTGTATTCCGCGCCGTATGAAAACGCGGCGGCCGCCGCTTGCGGATCGCGATAGAGAATGCAGCCGCAGCCCATCGACGTGTACAACCACTTATGCGGATCGAGCGCGATTGAATCGGCCCGTTCAATGCCGGCAAACAGGTTCCGCGTGGATGGCGCCAGCGCTGCGAAGCCGCCGTAGGCCGCGTCCACATGGAGCCACAGACGATGACGCTCGGCCACGTCCGCAAGGTGAGTGAGCGAATCGAAGGCTCCTGTGGCCGTCGTCCCGGCATTCGCAACGATACACATCGGCCGGAAACCTGCCTGCCTGTCCTGGTCGATGCGACGCTCCAGTTGGCCGATATCCATCCGCATCTGTGCATCGACGGGAATCGATTGCACGTTTTCGGATCCGATTCCCAGCATGCGTGCCGCTTTCTGTATCGAGAAATGACCCTCACTGGAAACGTAGATGCGCAGGGGAGGCTGGTTACCTCCGCCGAGACGCCCGATTTCCGGAGCCGCAGCGGTTCGTGCCGCCGCCAGAGCGGAAAAGTTAGCCATCGATCCGCCACTGACCAGGATCCCTGTCGCATTGGACTCAAAACCCACAATCGACTTGAACCAGTCAATGACAACGTGCTCCAGTTCCGCGCCCGCGGGGGCCGACCGCCAGGCTGTTACGTTGGCGTTCAAACCCGCGGTCAGCAGATCGCCGATTGCCGCGACCGGAGTGCCCGGAGATGCGACGTAGCCAAAGAACCTGGGGTGGCCATTGTGCCTGCTAAGCGGATAAACAATGTCACGGACGACGTTCAGGACATCATCCAGAGCCGCGCCCTCCTGCGGCAACGGTTCGCGGAGAAGTTCACGCACGGCGGGCGCAGTGGTTAGCGGCATGGCCGGCAGATCCGCTATCTCGGCGAAATATCGCTCCACGATATCCACTGCGCGACTCGCCATGGCACGAAACTGATCCGGGTCCGCTTCAGGATCGAGATACATAGCTCGATGCTACCGTGATCTCCGTTCCTGATATCGCATTATTTTTGTAACCATATGGCAGTTCAAAACTCTCTTGGTTGGACGCCGTTATCGGCGTCATAAACAAGGAGATATTCTCAGCATGGATTTCCGTTTCAAAACTCTCACTCTGGTCACTGCGTTGTTCGGACTGGCCGGTCTCCAGCTCGTACAGGCCCAGGCTCCGGCGCCTCCGACCGATCCCCAGATTGTAGGGATCGTGATCGCTGCAAATACGATCGATATCAATTACGGCAAACTCGCCCTGTCGAAGACGAAAGATCCGCAGATCCACGATTTCGCCCAGCAGATGGTCACCGATCATTCGGCCGTCCAGAAATCCGTGATGGATCTCGGCGCAAAGCTCCATGTGACGCCGGCCGACAGTCCAACGGCAGATTCATTGAAGAAGCAGGCCAGTGAAACCATGGCCAAACTCAAGGGGCTTTCCGGGAAGGCGTTCGATAAAGCCTACGTCGATAACGAGGTCGCATATCATACAGCGGTGATCGACGCGGTGTCGAAGGTGCTGATCCCGAATGCTCAGAATGCCGAAGTGAAGGCTGCGTTGACGGGCGCGGCGCCTCTGTTTACGGGGCATCTGGAACACGCCAAAATGATTCAATCGAAGATGAAATAGCCCGGCTGGACCACGAAAACATGCGGCGCGCCTTACTGGCAGTATTAGCGATTTCCACGTGTCTTTGGGGCGCGTCCGCTTCGCGTGTCCATATCATCCTGATTCAGGGATTCCAGTTTCAGCCGGAAAACCTGACTGTCCAGGCAGGTGACACAGTGGAATGGAAGAACGCGGACATTGTGCCGCACACCGTCACCTCCGACGATAAGACTTTTCACTCCGGACTGATTCAACCCAACCATAGCTGGAAACTGGTCGCCAGGACACCAGGAAGCTATAGTTATTCGTGCACGCCGCATCCTAATATGAAAGGCATGCTGGTTGTCGGGAGGATCCCCCCAGAGAGACGATGAGCGATTCAGTCTCCCCAGTTGTATCGACGATGAGCGATGAGGAAGTCATCGCGCGCGTCCTCGCGGGCGATAAGGCCAGTTTCGAGATCGTCATGCGCAGGTACAACCAGCGCCTTTTCCGCACGGCACGCGCGATCCTGCGGGACGATCTGCTGGCTGAGGATCTGGTACAGGAGGCGTGGGTCCGAGCGTATCAGCACCTCGGCGACTTTGCCGGCCGCGCATCCTTTTCTACGTGGGTACTTCGCATCACCGTCAATGAAGGTCTGGCCCGGCTTCGAAGGGGCCAGCGATATGCAGAGCAGCGGGAAGCGACAGGCGCAGGAGAACGCATGGATCGATTTAGCTCACCAGCTCCGGATCCGGAGCAACAGGCGTCCGCTTCGGAAATGCGGGCGCTGCTGGAACAACTGATCGATGGTCTCCCGGACGCGAACCGCGCCGTCTTCATGTTGCGCGATGTCGAAGGCATGAGTACAGCCGAGGCCGCCGAGATACTCAGTATCAGCGAGGATAACGTCAAGGTGCGACTTCACCGGGCACGTGTATCGCTGCGTGAAATGTTGATGGCGCACGTAGACATTCAATGCCGAGGGGCATTCAGTTTTCTTGGAGCCCGGTGTGACCGTATCGTCGGGCAGGTTTTCGAGCGCATCAGGGGTTAGAGAGGTTCTGGCCATCGCGGTGCGGCAAAATTGAATAGACATGCCCGAGAACCCTTCCCCCCGACAGATTTTGAAAGCCACGCCGCTTTTTGCCGCATTGGACGACACCGAAATCAATTCACTGGCTGCCCGTTGCGGAATCCGACCCTATTCGCCGGCAGAGATTCTGTTTTCCGAAGGAGAACCATGCAAGGGGCTGTATATCGTGGTCACGGGTCGTGTTCGCATCTACAAAATGTCTATAAATGGTCGCGAACAGGTGTTATCGGTGGAGGGCCCCGGCGCGTCTGTTGCAGAACTGCCGGTGTTCGACGGGGGCAGTTATCCCGCATCCGCTTCGGCTATTGAGAAAACGGATGCTCTCTTCGTATCCCGCGCCGATCTGCGCGCGATTTGTCTGGAGAAACCGGAAGTTTCGCTGAAGATGTTGCAAGTCGTGGGGGCGCGGCTGCGCAGGTTAGTCGGGATTATCGAGGAGCTCTCTTTCACGACCGTCCGGCACCGCCTCATCTCCTGGCTTTTGCGGCAGGCAACTACCGAAGGGCGTGCCGGGGAGCGAGGAATTGTTTTCTCTCTGAACACGAGCCATCAGGAGTTGGCGGCACAGATCGGCACCGTTCGCGAATTGGTATCGCGCAATCTGGCGCGCCTTCAGGCACAGAGCTTTATCGAGATGAATGGCCGCGAAATAACGATCCTGGATCGGGCGGGACTGGAAGCCGACCTCGCATCCATTTAGAAAGACCTGAGAATTACCGCTTATGAAGCGGCCTGACACAGCATCGCCGCTGGTCGTTATGACGATCGGTCATTCCACCCGTTCGGCAGACGACTTCATCCGTCTGCTGAAATCGAACGGAGTGAAAAGGCTGGTGGATGTTCGCACCGTTCCGCGCTCGCGGCACAATCCACAGTTCAATCGGAGCGAATTATCGCCAAGGCTCCATTCGGCTCGCCTCCATTACAGGTACATGCCGGGATTGGGCGGCTTCCGGCATTCCCGGCCAGGCTCGATCAATACCGGATGGCGCAACGCCAGCTTCCGCGGCTACGCGGATTACATGCAGACACCCGAATTCGAAAACAATATCGCCGCGCTGGTAGAACTGGCGACGCGGGAGCGAACAGCGATCATGTGCGCTGAGGCCGTTCCCTGGCGGTGTCACCGCTCACTGATTGCAGATGCGCTCCTGGCGCGCGGCATTGAAGTGCGCGAGATTACGGGAATCGATCGTTCACAACCGCACAGGCTTACACCGTGGGCGCGAGTGAACGGCAAGCGGGTCACCTATCCAGCCGAAGAAAATAAAAATGCCGAATCCGAGTCCTGAAAGCCGGAATTTGTGAATCGAAATTGACACTGGAATGGCGACGAGTGTTACATTCAAAATCTGATGGGTGCCGCTGAGACTTGCAGGTTCCATGTGGCTCCGGTGTGCATGACATCAGGCAGTTCCCGAAACGTTCCATCACTATATGAAGCTGATTTCATTTCTCCACGAGGGTGCCGCCAGTTATGGCGTCATCGAAGGCGCGCAGGTTCGCGATATCGGCCATACCCTGCGCGGGCAGTGGCCCGACCTGAAGACAATGCTCGGCCAGGATTACGCCAGGATTGCCGCGGAGGCCGCACTGAACGCGCCCGGCGTGGAGCTTTCCCGGCTTGAATTGTTGCCGCCGGTTCCGAACCCGGGCAAAGTATTCTGCATCGGGCACAACTACGAAGAGCACCGGGTTGAAACCGGACGCCCGAAGACTACTTTCCCGGCAGTGTTCCTTCGTTTTGCCGACACGCTTGTCGCGCACGGCCAGGCCGGTTGGGTGCCGGCGAGTTCCGTGGAAGTCGATTACGAAGGCGAAATGGCGGTCATCATAGGGCGCGGGGGCAGGCACATCCCGCGTGCGGAGGCGCTGCGGCATGTCGCCGGTTACTCGTGCTTCAACGATATTTCGATACGCGACTGGCAGCGCCACACCAGCCAGTTCACGCCGGGGAAAAATTTCCCGCGGACGGGCGGATTCGGGCCCTGGATTATTACGGCGGATGAGATTACCGATCCGCAGGAACTCGCACTGACGACCCGTCTCAATGGCGAGACAGTGCAGCATGCCACCACGGCGCAGATGATTTTTCCGGTGAATGAAATTATTGAATATCTTTCTTCCTTCACCGTTCTTTCCCCCGGCGATGTGATTGCTTCGGGAACCCCAGGCGGAGTTGGAGTGAAACGCAACCCGCAATTATTTATGAAGTCTGGCGACGTCGTGGAAGTTGAGATTGGCGCGATCGGAATTCTGCGAAACACGATGGATTCGGAACCTCGGTAGCGCACGACGACGAACTTCCGCGGCAGATTAAGGGCGACCATCCGCGAGCGCGGCATACGCTTTACCGCACTGCTGAGCAACCGTCAGATAGCGTCGCACACCTTCCTTTCCAATCACCCAGAGATGGGGATCGCCGGCCATGCGCGCGCGGAGTTGCGCCAGCTTGTTAATCGCATCGTTGTATTCCGTGTGATTGCCGATCACCACGTCGGCTCCCGCTCCAGTGGCAATGTCGAGAAACCGCCCCGCATTGGAGATGTAGGACTGCAACATTTCCTTGCTGGTTCTCGCGCTAAGCGCGGTGCCGCCCCATTCCATCGCGAGATGCGGCTCGCCGTGATCCTTAACCGGCACCAACAGCGATAACGTGCTGCCGGTGTGACCCGGCGTGATGTAGATCGTGAGGGTCGTGTCGCCGAGCGTCACTTTCTGGCCATCGGTCGCATCCACGTCGTGGCGCGGCGGGTTGGCTTCCTGCGCGGCCGCTGCCCAGTCTTTTGCTCCCATAATGACGGTGGGCCGGAACGTGTCCTGGATATATTTGACGCCACCGTCGTGATCGCCGTGTGCATGTGTAACGATGAGAATTTTTATGTTGGCCGGATCCAGGTGCAGTTTTCGGAGGCCGTCGTCGATCTCATCTTTTGTGGCGTATGAGAACAAGGTGTCAATGAGAATGATGCCCGCGGATGTAGTGACGCCCCACGAGGTGTGATCTTTGGTGCCGAGGTAATAGAGATTGTCGAAAACCTGTTGCGGCTCCTGATACCACTGCTCGCGGGGTGGCCTACCGGCCGGGCCGCGCCCACCTCGTCCGGATCCGCCGCGTCCCCCTCCGCTGCCGCCTTGTGCCGCCGCGACTGCGACGCCGGCAGGCACCGGCTCCGCCGGGCACGCCAGATGGGCGACCCCGCGGTTGTTGGAATCCACCAGCGCCATGGCTGCGTTGCGATGGGCGGTAGCAGTATCGGTGGATTGTGCAAATGCGGCGACGCTCACGAGAAGGCCGGCAATGAAGGCATGGGACATGGACATAGCATGCTAGTCTATCCTGGTTTTGCGGGGCGCGGAGGCCCACCCGCCGCTGTAAATCTGCCTCGCCTCCGCCGTCACAATAAATTTACAACTTAGTAACTGCAATTGGTCCACTGGATGCACGTTTCCGCGCCCGAGGAGATTTTCTTATATGCAGTTACTGCGCACCGCATTTCTTGGTTTCGCTACGCTTTCAATGGCCGCAGCGTCCGGCAATTACACGCAACATAACCTCGTTTCCGATGTCCCCGGCGCGGCCGATCATACAGACGCCAAACTGGTCAACGCCTGGGGCCTCGCTCGCTCGGCCACTTCGCCCTGGTGGGTGAACTCAAACGGGAAGGGCCTTTCTCTCGTTTACGATGCCAGCGGCACTCCGTTTCCCACGGCCAGCCCCATCGTTGTCACAATTCCGGCGCCCGGCGGTGGAACGTCGGCCCCCGCCGGCATCGTTTTCAACGGGACACAGGATTTCCAACTCGCCACCGGAGCTCCCGCGGCCTTCATATTCGCCACCGAGGATGGAGTTATTGCGGGATGGAACAGGACGGTAAGTGCCTCCACTGCCGTCGTAAAATTCGACAGCAAGGGCGGCGCAATTTACAAGGGTCTTGCCATTGGGCAAATGAGTGGCGCCAACGTCCTCTATGCGGCAAACTTCCGCTCAGGTTTGGTCGAGGTCTTCGATCGTACCTTTTCACCCATGAGTCTCAGCATGGGGGCCTTTCGCGATCCTCAGATTCCCGCTGGCTACGCGCCTTTCAATGTACAGAACATCGGGGGCAACATCGCTGTGATGTTCGCGAAGCAGGATGGAATGGATGAAGTTCACGGTGCGGGGCTTGGTTATGTCGATATCTTTACGCCAGCCGGCGTTCTCATGACGCGTTTCCATCACGGTCCCTGGATGAATGCGCCGTGGGGTATCGCTCTGGCGCCCGCCGACTTTGGAAGATTCGGCAAGAAATACCTGGTGGGCAATTTCGGCAGTGGACAAATCGCTGCGTTCAGCGAGAGCGGTGAATTCCAGGGTGTGATGCGTGGACGCAAAGGGCGTGCGCTCGTCATCGATGGCCTGTGGGGGCTCGCCTTCGGCAACGGCGGTACAGCGGGACCGGCCAACATCCTGTTCTTCACGGCGGGCCCGGCGGACGAACAGCATGGTCTGTTCGGAACTCTCTCGGCTGCAAGCGACGATGCCGATGATGACTCGGGCGACAACGATGGAAAAGGCGACAACGGTGGAAAAGGCGAAGGCGACGGCAACGTAGGTGGCAATGGCAAAGGCCACGGTGACCGAAACCGTGATGACCGGTGACCGCGGCGCTACTTCTTCCCGCTTGAAGTTTGCCCGCGGGCTAACACGTGATAAGTGACGGCATCCCACGCGTTATGGATGCCGATGAAGAGCAACAGCAGCGCGCTCGCGGCTGTGGCAAACAGGGCCTCGGTCAGGTAAACCCGCGCCGCAAGAGCCGATCCGGCGAGGAGTACATATGCAAACACAGGCAATATGGCATGAAACAGCCAGTCCTCGAACTCGGGCTTATAGGAACTTTGTTTGCGCATTCGCCGGATGATCGTCAGGGAATAGATAAAGCCGCAGATACCCGCCAGGCCCACGATATCTGCGGCGATCTCGGATACATCCCACGGTGCGCTGAGAACCGCCGCTAAACCGAGCGCGATGGCGAAGTGAACGATTGTCGGTGTGGAGAACACCGAACCAGCTTCGGCATCCGGCCGCGGCGCCGGCCGGGAACTAATAAGGCTCAAAGCAACGAACTGAAGCCCGATCAGAGCGCTGGCTGAAGACCCGACGATGACATAGAAGTTTTGCCAGCCGGCCAATACTTTCATAATCGAATTATCGCCCGGAAATTCAGCTGAATTGTAAAAAGGGGGAGAGCATAGTGCTCTCCCCCTTTTTTTCGGTACGAATTGCCAGCGCGCCGGCTTAGAAGCCGATCCGGACCTCCAGCTGAATATTGCGCATATTGGCGGCGCCGGTTGCAGCGCCGAAGCCCGCGTTCTGTGGCTGCGAACGCCCCGAGGATATGCTGCCGTTGGTGAACTGGGAGTTCTGCAACGTCATGCTCGTGGGGTTATTGAACGTAGCCGAAGTGCTCCGGGCGTTGATGACCGCGGCGTTCAGCGTGTTGAATACGTCCGCCCGGAACTCAAAGGTTTTTGATTCCCTGAATTTCCAGAAGTGGAACTTTCGGACGGCGGCCGTGTCGACGATATTGCTGAAGCAGCCACGCAGATAATTGCGGCCCGACTCCATCTGCACACTGCCGTAGGTCGGCCCCGCCACACCCGCTGTATTGAACTGGGTAAACTGGCTGCCACAGCCGCTGCCGAGGTTGCTCGGCAAAACCATTGCGCCGGCAAAGTCCGGCGAACCGGTTATGTTAACGTTGGCGCCGTTCGATTGGTATGTGTAACCAAGGCCGTAAGCCGTGCCGGAAGCCGACGTCAGAATGCCGGAAATCTGCCAGTCTCCCGTAATCTGGTGGAGGAAAGCGTTGCCCTTGATGCCCGGGACGGCCCAGGTGGTATTCACTTTCACGAAGTGCGGCCGTCGATCCAGGGTATTGTTCAGGGCCTCGAACGCGGCCTCGTCGGATCGGAGCGCAATGGTGTTACCGGTGTATGTATACCGCTGCACCAGGCCCGTGTTGCCCGTAAGTGAGATCCCGTAGGTATAGTTCGCCCCGAAAGAAAATCCGTGGCTGAACCGGCGGGTCAGGCTGACCTGCATCGAATGATACGTATTATGGAAGGCTGTCGTATTCTGTCCGATCGTGCTGAGGCCGGCGAAAGGCCGCAACAGATTCGTCGTATAGGCCGATGCGCCCTGCACGGTCGGCGTGCCGAGCGTCGGATCCTGATACTGCGACAGGTAGGCGGTACCGAGTGGCACCTGATTCAGCAGCTGCTGCGATCCGCCCTGCGTTGCCCCCAGCTGGTTATATGCGTGATCCCCCACGTAGGAGACATCAACGACCATGCCGCCGGGCAGCGATTTCTGCACACCAACCTGCCACTGCAAGGTAGTCGGAATCTTCGCGTTGTACTGGAATACAACGAGGGCCGGAACAGGAGACGGACTTAAGCCCGTGCCGAGGGACTGCAACTGCCCCTGCAGCAGGTTTTGCGAGGTCGCGATCGGTGGATTGCCCGGCGTCGAGAATACAGTGTTCCCGTCGGGGCGTTCATAGAACAACCCGGTGCCGCCGCGAATCACCCAGTTGGATTTACCGGTCACGTCGTACGCAAATCCAAAGCGCGGTGCGTACACCATGGCCGGCCAGACGTAGGCGGTATTTGCGATGCCGTCGCCAGCCTGCTTGATCCCGTTCAGGGGGTTACCAATACCAGGAACCGGAGTGCCGATCAAAACCTGCGAATTGGCCGCGCCGGCTGCGGTGACAATCGCACCGGTCAGGGGATTCTTTGCGTTACGGGTATTTCCGGTACACGTTGTCGCGCCATTACTGCACCCCGCGACGTACAGCACCTGAGCGTTTGTCGCCGACCATTGACTCGGAAAGAAGTTCGAAGCCTGGTTGAACTGATCGTACTGCGGCGTCTGGTGGGTGAATCGCATCCCGTAATCGAGCGTCAGACGACGGCCGATTTTCCAGTTATCCTGGAGGTAGAACTCCAGGTTGTTGTAGATCATGCTTCCCTCAACAAGCTTTGAGGCCTGCAGATACTGGTTGAAGACGCCGAGATCCGCGTTCGCGAAACCGAATCCGCTGTCCAGCTGATTATTCGTGTTATTGCCGAAATCGATATAACCCTGGAAGGACAGGTTTGCAATTCCGCCGGCACTTACGTTTTGAGCTTTATAACTGTGATTGAGGTACGCCCCGGCTTTGATGGTGTGCCGTCCCCAGATCTTTGTCAGGCTGCCTGCGTAGTCCTGAGTGTGGTTGATGTTCAGGAAGCCGGGGAACTGAATGTTCGGAGGCGCGTTGCCGATTAAGGTACCCCAGGCAAAGCTCGGCGGCATGCTGATCTGCTTGTTGGCCGAGTTATAGAACACCGGTTTCTGGGTCTCCATGGTTGCGTAAGCGTAATAACCGGTATTCAGCACGCCCGCATTCGGATACAAATTCGGCAACGCGCTTAAAGTGTTGTTGCGGTTAGCCGCTGGATCGCGGGCCAATCCGCCGGAGCCGCCGCCCGCCAGTTGGTTCTTGATGCTGCCGTAGGTCAGCTCGAGGACTGTCGTCGGCGTCATCGTCCAGTCGATGGTGGCCCCGTAGTTAACGATGTACGGGTACGGAACATAGACATCGTTGAAGCCGGGAAGCGTGCCAGGTATCGTCACTGATCGTTGCCGTTGCTCGTCTAACTTGGCTGATAACCGCAGTTTCGATGTAATGTTGTAATCGATTTTGATAGCCGGCTGCTGCAGCAGCTGATTGTAGGAGGCTGGCTGTGCCTGATAGTTATAGGCAGTACCCGGCGCCTGCGTCTGAGTCGGCAGCGGGTATTGGTTGAGCACCGCGATGCCGGGCGCATAAAGACGGCTGCCAGGAATTTGTGAATTCGGGAAAGGCTTCCCGGTCGAATTGTCGATGATCGGTGCAATCGGCACGCCTTGATTGTTGAGGGTCTGGGAGAAGTCGCCTGCCCGCTCAAGCGCCGTCGGCACGCGCAACTGGACAGGGTTGCCGCCGTTGACAGTGATCGTCGACGGCCGAAACTCGTGCGCGTAGAAAAAGAATAGCTTGTTCTTTCCGTGGATGATTTTCGGAATCACCACCGGCCCGCCCAGGGTGTACCCATAGGTGTTTTGGTAGGTGTACGCGGGCACGGTGCCGTTCTTCTGAACCGTCCACGACCTGGAATTCCAGTCTGAGTTCGTGAAAATTCCGTAGCCCGAACCGTGGAGGGAATTGGTGCCGCTCTTGGTGACAGCGGTAATCTGAAGTCCGGCCGACCGCCCGTATTCCGCCTGATAACTCGACGTGATGACTTTGACTTCACCGATTGACTCGATGTTCATTTGCAGCATCTGGCCGTTATTGCCCGTGTCCATCGCTGAGACGCCGTCCATCATGATGTTGTTCTCGGCTGTCGGGGCGCCGAGTCGCGACGTGCCATCCACGCCCGGCGTAAAGGCCACTACGCTCGTGAAATTGCCGTGAGCAACAGGCAGGTTTTCGATCTGCGTGGTTTCAATTGCGAAGGAGCGTTCACCGCTCTCAGTCTGTACCAGCGTCGCCTCCGCAGTCACAGAAACCGTTTCGGTAGTGCCGCCCACCTGGAGCGTAGTGGGCGGGACACCCACACGGTCGCCGCCTGTAACCACGATTCCCTTCACCAGCGAGGTCTTGAACGCCGGAGCGGTGATTTCGACGGTGTACCTATCGGCGGCGACGTCCGCAATTACGTAGTCACCGCTGCTGTTCGTGCTGACCGGTGCTGTCCTCGTGCCGCGCGCCTCGCTTGTCAGCGTGACTTTGGCATTGGGGATAACGCCACCCGTTGAGTCAACCACTCGACCGGTTACCGTACCCGTTGTAATTTGCGCCGGCGCCGAAAGCGCAAGCAGGAACAACGCCGCCACAAGCGCGACAGAAAAAATGTTGCGAGATATACGTTTCATGTTTCCCCTTCCGTGCGCGCCCTCTTTTCGAAGACGCGGCAGAGCAAGGCCCGAAGCCCCAGTTAGAGTTGGACCTAAGTACTCGTATTGGGATTACTAAACCACATAGACAAAACGGTGTCAAGAAAAAACTGAACACTGTATACAAAAACTGGGTACTTTGCCGGGGAGAGGGTACGAGGGTGGGAGGCTGGCCCGTCCATTCGCGTCGCTTACTGCTCCGGTTGGACCGCCTTGAAGACAACGTAACTTCTTTGTTACTGCGCGATTAGTTCTCGGTAGGAACTTTGTCCGCTTTGTCGACGATCAACACGTCGAGTTGCACCTTCTTAGCGTCCAGCCGAAGGCCAAGCTGTTGCTGTATGGCGGTAGGCAGAGTGGCGACCAAGTCCTCCGGAGCGTCGCCCGACGGTGCCGTTCCACCCGCAGGCGGCGGCGGTGGGGGAGGTGGTCCCCCGCCATTCAGCATCATCCCGACGGGCACCTCGGCGGCATATTCCAGCGTGAAATCGTACTTGCCGGTAAGTCCCGTCTTATCGACAAGAGGCTTGTTCAGTTGGTTACCGATCATATCCAGGAGTCGCGGAATCGTTTGAGCCCGCGCCGTCATTCTGGAAGCCATTCCCTTGGGACTCATGCGCATCATCACGATTAAGCCGGGTTGGTCCAGCGTGGGAAATCCATTGGCATCCCTGCCCGGAGGGCCCGCTGGCAGCGACGGAGGCTTGTTCTGGTCGTAGGCCGCATCTTCGGGGGAAGATTTCTTCAGCTTCGGACCATTTTTTCCAACCACCAGTTCAAACCCCTGAAACTCCTTCGATTCATGATGCAGAACCAGACGAAACCGCTCCGCCAGAAGATTCTGCAGCATGATGGCGGATTGCTCTTTCGTCGTATCCGGCGGGAGCTTCGCGATGACATCGTAGCGTTCGGATTCCAGCCATGCAGGGCCGGTTACCTGATAGGTGGCCACGTTATACGCCTTCGTAATCAGCGTCATCAGCGTGGCGTTCTCGAAGGTGAGGCGGCCGGGATCGTCCGTGCCCGGGCCTCCGCGCCCGCCTCCGAACATGAAAACGCGCCGGTCCCCCGAAGGCGGCGGCGCTGGTTTCACTGATGCGACCTCAAAGCTGAGGGGCTGCGCCGGCGCCGGTGGCTGCGTCTGCGAATTCGACCCGCCACAGAGTGCGAAGGTCAGTAGAGCGGCAGAGAAAACTCGCATTTCACGTTTAGACTCCCGGCAAACCAAAAATGTCCACACAATTTTGATTTCCGCTTTTACGCTATCATCAAAGCGTCGCCACGGATCGCTATGCCACAATGCACGCATCTCGACCAGATTCAGCCCGGCATCCGGCCGCTCACGAATGGCTGTGAAGAGTGCCTGAAAATGGGCGATACCTGGGTTCACCTCCGCCTCTGCATGGTCTGCGGTCACGTGGGCTGCTGCGATTCCTCCAAAAACAAACACGCCACAAAACACTTCCACAGGACGAAACACCCCATCATGCGTTCGCTCGAACGCGGCGAGGATTGGGGCTGGTGTTTCGTTGACGAAACAGAACTGGATTTCTCCTGATTCCCGTGGCGTCGGACATTTAATTTCTCATGGTTGAGTTCCGCAACCTGACCTATCGTATTGGCGGGCGCGAAATCCTGCGCGGCATCGATCTGCGCGTCGAAGACGGTGAAACCGTCGTGCTCCTCGGCCGCAGCGGTTCCGGCAAAACGACTCTTCTCCGGATGGTGAATCGGCTGCGCGAACCGTCAGGCGGCGAAGTGCTTTTCGACGGCGTTCCCATCGCACAGCAAGACCCGATTCGTCTCCGCCGCCGTATCGGCTACGTAATCCAGGACGCCGGCCTGTTCCCCCACAAAACGGTCGCGCAAAATGTTGGGCTGGTGCCGGGCCTGGAAGCGTGGCCGGAAGACAAGACCCGGTCCCGCACGCTGGAATTACTGGAAGCGGTGGGCCTCCCGCCGAACATCTATGCCGGGCGCTTTCCGCGCGAGTTATCAGGCGGCGAAAAGCAGCGCGTCGGCATCGCGCGGGCACTGGCCGTGGATCCTCCTTTGCTCTTGCTCGACGAACCGTTTGCCGCGCTCGATCCCGTCACCCGTTTCGAAATGCAGCAGCACTTCGCGAATCTGCAGCGGACTCTCGGCAAGACCACGCTGTTCGTCACCCACGATATCCGCGAAGCCCTGATGCTTGGCACGCGCATCGCGCTGCTGAAGGATGGAGCGCTCGAAATCGTCGCAACCGCCCGTGATTTTCTCGACGCCCATTCACCGGAGTCGCTCGCATTCCTTTCTACGCTGAAAGATGTCTCAACGGGGCAACCGCATGCTGGGCAGTGAAATCGTAAAGCTGTCTCTGGAGCATCTCTGGCTGGTAGCCGTGGCGGTGATTGCGGCTACGGCCATTGCGGCGCCAACCGCCGTTTTCCTGGTACGCAATGCGGGCATGCGTCGCGCAACCCTGGGGATCGTGAATATCATCCAGACCATTCCCAGTCTGGCCCTCTTCGGGTTTCTCCTGCCCCTGCCTTTAATCGGTGGTGTTGGCAGGAGGACGGCAATTCTGGCACTGATCCTTTACGCCCTTCTCCCCATTCTTCGCAACACGGTAGTCGGCATCCTCGGGGTTGATGCCGGAGTACGCGAATCGGCCATCGCGATGGGGATGACGGATCGTCAGATCCTGCGTGACGTGGAACTCCCGCTCGCGCTCCCCACCATCCTCGCCGGCATCCGCACCGCGACTGTGACCACAATAGGAACAGCCACTATCGCGGCCGCTATCGGAGGCGGCGGCCTGGGAACTTTCGTTTTCCGCGGAATTGCAATGGCGGATACCCGGACAATTCTCGCCGGCGCCGTGCCGGCTGCCATCATGGCAATCACGGTGGATGAGGTTTTGGAATGGGTCGAACGCCGATTCTCATATTGACCGCGCTGCTCGCCGCCGGATGCGGCGGCAAGAGCCGCATCGTGGTTGGCTCTAAGAATTTCACCGAACAGGTAGTGCTCGGCGAAATTGTCGCGCAACAACTCGAGCGCCGTCTCGGAGTCGAAGTGGACCGCAAGTTCGACCTCGGCGGGACACTCCTCGCCCATGAAGCGCTGAAAAGCGGCGACATCGATCTTTACCCCGAATACACCGGAACAGCCCTTACCGCAATCCTGAAACAGCCAACTGTCAAAGATGCAAAAACTGCCTTCGACAAAGTCGCTCAGGGTTACAGGACCTGGGGAATTGAGTGGCTCCTTCCGCTCGGTTTCAACAACAGCTTCGCCATGGTGGTGCGGTCGGAAGATGCACGCGCGCAGAATCTGAGGACGCTTAGCGATGCCGCTCACCGCTCCGCACCGTGGCGCATCGCAACCGGTTATGAATTCACCCAGAGGCAGGACGGCCTGACCGGACTCCTGCAGACATACGGGCTTCGGATGGATGGAGCACCAATAACGATGGACCTGGGATTGCTCTATTCCGCTCTGGAATCGAAAAAGGTGGACATGGCTGCAGCCAGCGCGACCGATGGGATGCTCGCACATCCTCAGTTCACTATCCTTGAGGACGATCTGCGCTATTTCCCTCCCTATGAGTGCGCAGTCGCGGTTCGCCGCGAATCTTTGAGCCGGTTTCCGCATCTCAAAGAGGCGTTGAGTGAGCTTTCGGGCCGAATTTCAGATTCCGCCATGCGCGGAATGAATGAGAAAGTCGACGTGGAACATAAACCTGCCACGGATGTCGCCCGCGATTTCCTGAACAGCTGGAAGTGAGAAAATGCACGGGAGGGAGAGTCGCATGATGCCCACCGGGGCGACGGAAACGGCACGCCAGTTACTCCACTCGCGCTTTTTGGCCGCCCGAGCCGAGACGGACGCGTGCTTTAAAACGGTAAAAACCGCGGCGATTTACGACAGGCCGATTCCGGAACGGCATCGTATTATTTTCTACATCGGTCATCTTGAAGCATTCGACTGGAATCTCCTGCGGGATCCCGATATCTCCCCCGGCGAGTTCGATCGGCTTTTTGCCTTCGGCATCGATCCGGTGGGGGGTAATCTCCCGACCGATCAGCCGGAAGACTGGCCCCGTCTTGAAATTGTCCATGATTATCGCGACAAAACCCGTCAACAGATCGACCAGTTGTTGTCACGTCATTCCGCCCAGCCCGATGATGAGGCGGTCTTCGCACAGAAAATGCACGTGGCAATCGAGCACAGGCTGATGCACGCCGAAACTCTGGCGTATATTTTTCACCAGCTTCCTTTGGACCGAAAACAGGGTACCGAGCCACGCTCCACGTCCCGGCGTAAACCCCACGCGTCGGACTCCGTACCCATCCCCGCGGGGCATGCAACGCTCGGACTGCGTCGCGATTCGCCGGTTTTCGGCTGGGATAACGAATTTGAGCAATCGATCGTCACGGTCCCGGAATTCGTTGTCGACCGCCATAAAATAAGCAACCGCCAGTTCCTCGATTTCCTGAACGCCGGTGGTTATACCGATCGGTCCCTGTGGACGCCGGCAGATTGGGAATGGCGCTCCTCGCAGAATATTTCGCATCCGGCGTCATGGAGCTGTCGCAGCGGTTGCTGGTTCTATCGCAGCATGTTTGAGGAAATTCCTCTCCCCGCCGATTCGCCCGTGTACGTGAGCCACGCGGAAGCCAGTGCGTATGCCAGATGGGCGGGCAAGGTACTGCCTACCGAAGCGCAATGGCACCGCGCCGCAGTGAGCGCGTTCGGGGTGGAAGGCCTCATTGGCACGGGATGGGAGTGGACTTCAACGGAATTCGCGCCATTCCCCGGCTTTCAGGCGATGCCGTTTTACCCGGGCTATTCCGAGCCATTCTTTGACGGAAAGCACTACGTCCTGAAAGGCGGCAGCCCGCGCACCGCGCCGGTAATGTTACGCCCCAGCTTCCGCAACTGGTTTCAGCCACACTATCAATATGTCTACGCCGGCTTCCGCTGCGTGGAACGGAGCCGATCATGAACGTCACCCCCGAATTCGAACCGATGACAGAATCCGCGGTACGTTTTGCGGATGAAGTGCGCGCGGGACTGTGCCGCTCCGGTCAGAAAACCCTCCCCTCGAAATATTTGTACGATCCCCTCGGATCGGCGCTGTTCGATGCCATCACGCTGCTCCCGGAGTACGGCCTGACTCGGGCGGAGGAGCGAATTCTCCGCCGGCACGCCTCGGAAATCGTTGGTCATCTGCCCCGCCCCACGTTGGTCTCCGAACTCGGCAGCGGCAATGGCAGAAAGACACGTTGGATACTCAGCGCCCTCTGCGTGCGCGAGCCTTTGTCTTACTACCCGATCGAAATCTCGCGCGCCGCACTGGCGTCTTGCGAATCCGAACTGAGCGACATCGAGGCGGTCAGTATCGTCGGCGTGGAGCGGGAGTATCTGGACGGCCTACGCGAAGTTGCGTCGCTGCGGCCTGACGGCTCGCACCTTGTCGTCCTGTTCCTTGGCAGCACGATTGGCAATTTCGATCGCGGAGCCGATGCGCGCTTTCTGATGGGTGTCCGGAGCTTCCTCCAGCCAGGCGATTCGTTGCTGCTCGGCACCGATCTCATGAAGCCTCTGGATCGAATGCTGACGGCCTATGACGATCCGCTGGGCGTAACGGCGGCATTCAATCTGAACCTGCTGGCGCGTATCAACCGCGAACTGAACGCCGATTTCGATCCTCGCGCCTTCGAGCATGTGGCCCGGTTCAACGATGCCGCGGGCAGCATCGAGATGCATATTCGCTCGAAGCGCCGCCAGGTGATCCATGTCATGGGCGATGCGTATTCGGTGGCTTTCGCCGAAGGGGAAACGATCTGGACTGAAAGCTGCCACAAATACTCTCAGCAATCGATTACAGACCTGGCGGCTCTCGCGGGTTTCCGGAAACAGGCTCAGTGGGTGGATTCCGAGTGGCCCTTCGCGGAAACCCTGCTGGTGGCCTCTTAATAATTCAGCGGCGCGGAACTATTTGTACTCCACTCCGGTGACTTCCCCGAATACCCCGGCGACCTTCGTAGGCTTATAGCGAATCGCCACCGCGCGCGCCTTCTGCACTCCGCAGCTGAACTTCATCTCGCCACCCTTCACGTCGACCGCGTTCAAATCCGCAATCAGCAGAGTGCGCGTTGTTCCATTGGCTTCCCTGACGTGCAGCCGAAGCTGATTCGCTGCGCAATCCACCTGGGTCAGCGTGCCATTCAGCGTGGAAGAATTCGCGTCGTCCCACCAATCCACGACCGGTGCATTATCGCCCTTCTTCGTGTTTTGCGAGTTCGCCCGCGCCTCTAATGTGGCAACTTCCTTCCGCGCCTCCGCCTTCAGCCGCTCGATTTCAGCGGCCTTCGCGTCCGCCTCGCGCTTCTTTTCCAGTGCTTCATCATCCAAACGCTGCTGCTCTATCGTGCTGCGCGCGCGGAGAAACTCCTCACGTTTTGCCGGATCGGTTGTTGCCTGAGAAGCCGACATCCACGCGCGGCCCGCCTCCGCCCATTTCTTCTGGCCCTCATTCAGCCGTGCGTAACTGACCCACCACTCCACATTGTGTGGCTCCAGACCGAGGGCGATTTTCCATTCGGCCAGGCGGCGCAGGGGATCGTCGTACTTATCCCCCAGTTCCCAGTGCGCGGGTCCATATTTCGGATCAATCGTCAGTGCTTTCTGGAGAACTTCGATGGCGACATCGTAGTGCTTTTCCGTCTTCGCATATGTCGTCAGCGCCACAACATTACGCGATCCGCCTTTATAAGCCTCGGCGAAATACTCACCGGCTTTATTCTCGTCACCTGCCCGCAGCGCGAGAAATCCCAGCCCCTCATTGGCTTCCGCCATGTGCTTGTTCGCCTTGAGCAGCCCGATATAGGCAGCCTCGGCACCCGGGCCCAGCAAATCGGCGCGCGCCAGTTGACCGTCGTCCGTTGTCAGGACCGTAGTCACGAAGTCGCGATCCGGGCTCAAAGGCCGGTTCGGCGCCTGCACAGCCTGAAACACCCCGGCTGCGAAATAACGGTCCACATCGGCATTGAACTTCGCGACATCTTCGCCCAGACTCCTGATGGCGCCGTTCGCATCCATGCCGGTTGCCAGATTGTGCAGGTAAATATGGGCCCGGCCGGCGGTCTCGGGCAAGGTGATCAGGCGATGGAGCAATGCCCAGTCGCGCGTTCTCTCCGCTGCCGGAGGTGGCGCGCCCCATGTCACATGGACGGCATTCGATTCCACCGTGCTGAAAAACGTCTCGAGCGCCTTTTCGGTGGCAGGCGGAATTCCTGTGAAGTTTGTCTCGAGCAGGCGGCGCGTGAGTTCCCGCACCATGGGGCCTGGCAGTTGGCCGCTCGCGACCGCGCATGCCATCAGGTGATCGCGACCCATGTGGATGCCCTCGCATCCATGCACTGCCATTTCCCGCGCATCCCGGAATACCAGAATTCGCAGCGGTGGGTCCATCCGCAGGTCCTGCACCCCCATGGCAACACCCAGGGCATAACGGAACTGTTCGAACTGGCTCAGCGTCTGGATAGCTGCCGGACGTCCGCTGTCGCTGATGGTCTCGAACGGGCCCAGTTTGGCTCGGACCCAGTTGCCGGAGTCAGCCGCGGCGAGCCGCCCGCCTTCCGGTATTGTCAGGAGCGCGATTGCGCATACGAGCCACGGCACACGGCTCCTCATTGCTAAAGTATATACGGATCGTAAATGCTCCAGGAACTGATCCATAACGCCCGCCGCCGCCTCCTTTTGAACGAGGTTTTGAAGCAGTTCGCGCTGTCCGGCGCACTGGCCATCGGCGGTATCGCCCTGCTGCTGATTCTCGGCACCCGCTATCTCGAATGGTGGGTGGTGGGCTTGTTCGCCGTTGGGGTGACAGGCTGGGCCGTCGCCAAACTTCGCAAACGCCTGCCCAGCGATTACTCAGCCGCGGTGTGGCTCGACGATAAAGCCAACCTGCACGACTCTCTCTCGACTGCCTGCTATTTCGCAAGTCACGGCTCCAAATCCGGAACTCTCACGCCGGAAGCCGAAGCCATCCTGCGGGCACAACGTGGACAGGCGGAGACCTTTGCGGGCGATGTGAATGTCTCGGTTGCGGTCCCGTTCCGTTTTCCGAAAGCTTTGTACGGCCTTGCGGCTCTCCTGCTGGTTTCCTCCGGCCTGGTTTCGGTGCGCTATTTCTATGGTCACAATCTGAACCTCAGCGCCCCGATTTCCGAGGTCATTTTCCAGGATTTGGCGGCGATCAAAGCGACGAAGCCCGCGCCCGCAACGAAGCTCAACCAGAAGCAGGAAGAATTCGATGAAGCCCGGTCACTGCTTTCGAAGTTAGGACTGGGCGCCAATCTGGAAGACAAGCCCGATGACAAGCTGGACGAAGCCCTCGCCGATGCGCTGAAATCCGCCGCTAAGACCCCAGGTTCCGGGCAGGATGCCCAACTCGACCAGAAGATGGAGAAAGGCGACCCGCTCGAAGCTCCCAAAGACGCCCCGAAGAACAACGGCGATCAGGCCGGGGACAAGAACAACCAGAAGGCTGGTCAGTCCGGCGATTCTCCGGGGACTCCGAACGGTGCCCAAAGTGGCGAGAAAGCCGAGAAGTCGCTGCTTTCCAAACTGAAGGACGCCATTGAGAACATGACGGGCTCGCCCAGCCAACCGGGCGACAAGAAGTCGGCGGGGAAGGCACAGCAGTCGAAGCCTTCGTCACAGGCGCAGCCCGGCCAGCAACCTGGCGAAGCGGGCGACGAGGAAAACAAGACAGCCGCCGATGGCGAGGCCAACGGCAATGCCCAGAAGAGCAACTCACCCGGCCAGACCAGCGGGAACAGCAGCGATAAGCAGGAAGGCCCCAGCGCCGCAGGCTCGGAAGACGGCGAAAAGGCCATTAAGGCCGCAGCCCAGGCAAAGGCGATGGGCAAGATCAGCGAGCTGATCGGCAAGCGGTCCGAGCAGGTCACAGGCGAGTCGATGATCGAAGTGCAGTCCGGCAATCAGAAGCTCCAGACTGCCTATAAGGACAAGACTTCAACCCACGGTGAAGGCGCCGGTGAAGTCAGCCGCGACGAGATCCCGGTATCGGTGCAGGCATACGTGCAGGAGTATTTCCAGCAGGTCCGGAAGCCCGACGCGAAGCCGCCGGCAGCCCAGACAAAACCTAAGAAGTAGTCAGGTGCCTGATGTAGGCCTGATAGCTGATTCCCCGGTCTTCGGCGAGTTTCCGCGCAGCGTCAAGGTCTTCCCCTGTGAGCTGGACTCTGACCGGGATCAGCTTCCGCTTATAACCGGGAGTCATGGTTTCCCTGGGAGGCGCGGCTTGCTTTGTCCTGAGGGTTCGGCGCAGATGAGCCTCCACCTCGGGGCGGTTCTTCTCCCACCAGGCGGCTTCGGCGCGCTCGGAAGCGAACGGTGGAATCTTCACTGCCAGGGCTTGTGTACCGGAGCCTGATCACGGCCCTTGACCCGATCGTACAGGTACTTGGTCGATACGGTGCCGAGCGATTCGTTGTAGAGGCTGGTCAGCCCCATCGCTTCGCGAAGGTCTTCCTGGAAATTGTGGATCGCGGTCAATTCCTCCGCCAGTGCAGGTTTGCTTTTGCCGCCGGGAGTTCGGAAGAACTTCTGGAAACCGCCGTCGGTCAGTGCGCCGATCTCGCTGCCCATCACGACGCCTGGCCTTTCGGTGATGCGGGGCAGATCCCCATCACCCGGCCGCACAACACAGGCGATTCCGTTGCGTTCGATGCGCGTTCCGCCGGAAACGGACTGAACCGTAAAACCCTCGGCTCTGGCCTTGGCAAGATGGTCGTCGAAGCTCAGAACTTTCGGGCGAATTGTGCGGAAAAACATATATCGTCATTATAATAACGGCCCCGCCACGGTGACCCCGACTGACTTACAATAGTAGATTCAGCATGCGTACACTTTTCCTGAATCCCCCCTCGTTTGAGGGCTTCGACGGGGGCGCGAGTTCCCGTTGGCCGGCGTCGCGGGAAATCGAGTCCTATTGGTACCCCGTCTGGCTCTGCTACCCGGCGGGGATGTTGCCCGACAGCAAAGTCGTGGATGCTCCGCCGCAGGGTGTTTCGATCGAGCAGACGGTCGATATGGCCCCGGATTTCGGTTTGCTGGTGCTGTTCACATCCACACCCGGATTCGATGTCGACGTCAAGATCTCGTCGATGATGAAAGCCCGCAATCCGAACCTGAAGATTTGCTTCGTCGGGCCGCCAGTCACCGTGGAGCCGGAAAAGGCGCTGTTCGAGGGTTCTCCGATCGACTTCGTGATCCGCCGCGAGTTCGACTACCAGATTCGCGATTATGCGAATGGCAAGGCGCTTGAGGAACTGCCGGGCGCGAGTTTCCGCAAAGACGGGATCATCGTCAGCAATCCGGAAGCGCCGGTGATCGAAGATCTGGATGCCCTGCCCTGGGTCACAAAGGTCTACAAACGCGATCTGGATACGACCCGCTACAACGTTCCGTTCCTGCTGAACCCGTTCCTCTCGTTCTACACGTCGCGAGGCTGTCCTGCGATGTGCACGTTCTGTCTCTGGCCGCAGACTCTTTCCGGCCACCGCTGGAGACTGCGATCGAGCGACGATATCGCAGCCGAAGTGCAATACGTCCTGAAAGAACTCCCGCACATCAAAGAGATCTTCTTCGACGACGATACGTTCAACTACCGCAAAGAGCGGACGATTGAGCTTTGCTCGAAGCTGAAGCCGCTGAACTTCACGTGGTCCTGCACGTCGCGCGTTACCACCGATTACGACACGCTGAAGGCCATGAAGGAAGCGGGCTGCCGGTTGCTCATCGTGGGATATGAGTCGGGCGATCCGCAGATTCTCAAGAACATCAAGAAGGGCGCCACGATCGAGATGGCGGAACGCTTCACCGCGAACTGTCGTAAGCTCGGGCTCGTCATCCACGGCGACTTCATCGTCGGCCTTCCCGGCGAGACTCACGAGAGCATTCGCAAGACGATCGACTTCGCCAAGAAGCTGGATAACGAGACCATTCAGGTTTCGATCGCGCATCCGTATCCGGGCACCGAGTTCCATACCTACGCTCAGAAGAACGGCCTGATTTCGCTTGGGAACATCGTCGACGAACGCGGCAATCAGCTGCCGAAGGTGGTTTACGAGAACCTCAACGAAGCCGAACTGATGGACTGGGTGGAGCGCTTCTACAGCGAGTATTACTTCCGGCCGAAGGTGGTCTGGCGGATGGTGCGGAAGGTGATCTTCAACTCGCACGACCGGAAGCGGCTTACCAAGGAAGCTCGCGAGTACATGTCGCTTCGGGCACGCCGGAAGAAGTTCATCGCCAAGCAACGGGAGCAGCATCCGGCAACGGCGTCGGCGCATGCAGGCGACTAGCGGCAAAGACCAGGCGCGGCTTCGCGCAAAGACGCGGCTGTTTGTCGGACTGGTTGTGGTGAGCAACGTTTCCGGCAATTCCGCGCTCACGCACGGCATGAAGCAGCTTGGCGATATCGGCAACTCTCCGTTGGCACTGATCGGCGCACTGTTTCACCCGTGGGTGGCGCTGGGCGTTGCCCTGCTGATCCTCTGGACACTCGCCAATATGGCCCTGTTGAGTTGGGCCGACCTGAGCTACGTCCTTCCCGTGACTGCGATCGGCTACGTGCTGACCGCACTCTCCGGGGAATATCTCCTGCATGAGTCGGTTCCGATGGGGCACTGGTTCGGGATACTGCTGATCACCTCGGGGGTCGTTCTCGTCGGCGTGACTTCACCCGCTACCACGGACCATACACCGCTATGAAGTGGATACTGGTGCTCGTTCTGGTCGCGTCCACTACACTGGGCGACGTGGCCAGATCGCGCGGGATGAAGAAGCACGGCGAAGTCCATGAGTTCCACCCGGGCGCCATCGGCAATGCCCTGCGCTCGCTGGTGACGAACAAGTGGGTGATCGTTTCCACGTTGGCGATGGCGGTATCGTTCTTCAGCTTCATTCGGCTGGTTTCCATCGCACCCCTGAGCTTCGCGGTACCGGTATCGGCGGCCACGCTGATTCCGGAGACAATCCTGGCGCGGGTGTTCCTGCGCGAAAGGGTCGACTGGCGCCGCTGGGCCGGCGCCGGTCTGATCGCCATCGGCGTGGTTCTGATCTCACAGTGATTGCCGCACTGCTGGTGATTTGCGGGGCGGTTTACAACCTGCTCGCGATCGCGGGCGCGCTGAGTTTCCGCAAGCGCAGAGCAGTCCCGAATTACCGTCCGGCGGTCTCGATCCTGAAGGCTGTCCGCGGCAGGGATGCCGGGTTCTATGAGGCCATCCGCTCGCACGCGGTGCAGGACTATCCCGAGTTCGAGATCCTGTTCGGCGTATCGCAGGTCGGCGATCCGGCGCTGCTGGACATCGCACGGCTGACCCGGGAGTTCCCGGGAATCCCGATCCGCGTTGTGGACACGACGAACGACGCTCCGAACGGCAAGGTGGGTTCGCTCGAGATCCTGGCGCGTGAGGCGAGGCATGGAGTGCTGCTGGTCAACGACGGCGACATCGTGGCGGAGCCGGATTACCTGGCGCGTGTGGTTGGGCTGCTGGAAGATCCGCAGGTGGGCCTGGTCACGGGGCTTTATCGCGCGCGCGGCGAGTCGGTTGCGGCGAAGGCCGAAGCCCTGGGTATTGTTACGGAGTTCGTTCCCAGCGTGCTGGTGGCGCGGCTGCTGTCGTCGAGCGGCTTCGCTCTGGGCGCGACCATGGCTTTCCGCAAGGCCGATCTGGCGGCGATCGGCGGGTTCGCTTCGATCCGCAACTACCTCGCCGACGATTACCAGCTGGGAGCGCGGATTGCGGGACTTGGCAAGCGGGTCGCGATGTCCGACTCGGTTGTGGTGACCAATCTGGGAGCCGGTTCATGGGGCGACGTGTGGAAGCACCAGGTGCGTTGGTCGCGCACGATTCGGGTGTCGCGGCCTGCAGGGTACTTCGGCTACATCGTGACGCAGGCTACGTTCTGGTGCGTGGTTGCGGCGCTATCGGGCTACTGGCGGGTTGCGGTGGTGGGTGAATTGGTTCGATTGATCGCGGCACTGGCTGCGATGTCGGCCGCGGGCGAATTGGGTTTGTTTCGCGTTGGTCTGGTTCCGTTCCGCGACCTGTTTGGGTTCGTTGTGTGGTGCGGCGGGATGATCGGCAGCACGGTGGAATGGCGCGGGCTGCGGTTTCGGCTGCACCGCGACGGGACTATTTCGGCTTGTACGCCACGCAGTCAATCTCAACTTTGATATCGGCTGCAAACCCGCAGACGATGGTGGAGCGAGCCGGTTTTGCCGCTCCGAAAAATTCCGAATAGACTTCGTTCATCGCGGCAAAATCCTTGCCATCGCCGATGTAGACACCGACGCGGACCACATCGGCCAGGGTTGCTCCGGCGCCTTCGAGAACCAGCTTCACGTTGTTGAGGACGATGCGGGTTTCATGCTGCACGTCGCCCTTTGAGATCTCATTGGTGGCCGGATCGACCGCGACCTGACCGGAGACGAAGATGAAGTCGCCAGCGCGCACGGCAGGTGAATACGGGCCTCGCGGGGCGGGAACGCCGGTGGGTGAGAGTCGTTCGATCATGGCTGTTTAGTGTCCTTCCGCTTCGAGTAGTCTTTCGGCTTCGATGGCGGCCATGCAGCCCGCGCCGGCGGCTGTGATCGCCTGGCGGTAGATCCTGTCCTGCACGTCACCAGCGTGAAACACGCCGTGGATATTGGTGCGGGCCCCCCCTGTGGAGAGCAGGTAACCATCGGGATCGAGGTTGAGCTGACCTTTGAAGACCTGCGTGTTCGGGATGTGTCCAATTGCGACGAACAGACCGTCCACGTCGCGATCCTGGGTTTCGCCGGTGATCAGATTCTTCAGCCGGACTCCGGTGACGATGTTCTTTTCACAGTCGAAAACGTCTTCGACGGCGGTGTTCATGATGAACTCGATCTTCGGATTGGCTTTGGCGCGGTCGAGCATGATTTTCGAGGCGCGGAACGTATCGCGGCGATGCACCAACGCGACGTTGCGGCCGAAGCGGGTGAGGAAGTTGGCTTCTTCCATGGCGGAATCGCCACCGCCGATCACCATGATCTGTTTATCGCGGTAGAAAAAGCCATCGCAGGTCGCGCAGGAGCTCACTCCATGGCCGATCAGCTTCTGTTCGTTGGGCAGGTTCAGCCAGCGCGCTTTCGCGCCGGAAGCAACAATGAGCGTGCGGGTTTCGAGCCACTCGTTTTCAATCTTCAGACGAAAGGGACGGTTCGAAAGATCGGCTTCAGCGACTTCGCCATCCAGGTAAATGGCGCCAAAACGCTCGGCCTGCCGTTTGATGTTCTCGACCAGATCCGGACCATTGATGCCCTCGGGGAAACCGGGGAAATTTTCGACCTCGGTGGTGAGCGAAAGCTGGCCACCGATTTCCAGACCTTTGATGACCAGCGGTTGCAGGCCGGCTCGCGCGGTGTATACGGCTGCGGTGTTCCCGGCGCAGCCGGAACCTATGATAACGACGTTGTGCATTTGGGTTAAGTTCTGAGACTATCAGATGCGCCTGAGGCCACTGAGGATGCTCTGGGCTTCGGCATTATCGAGGATGGTGCCGGCATCACAGCATCCGCCGCGCGGGATGGGACTACCGTGCGGACAGGCGTCAGGATGGCCTAAAAGCGAGCACATGCGGTCGGTAACTTCCGGACTGAGGATGTGCTCAAACTTGCAGGCGCTGGCTTCGATTTCGTCTTCATCGTGAATGCCGAGGACGTCGCGGAAGAGGCGTTCGGCGAGGCGATGGCGGCGGATGACGTCGCGCGCGCGGGCTTCTCCGGCCGGCGTGAAAACACCTTCGCCGTTATTGACCGTGACCAGGCCGATGCCCGCCATGGTGTTGATCAGCTTGCGCCACTGCACCTGAGTGAAGCTGTGGGATTCGACGTGACCGCCTGGTTCGCCGCGGGTCCAGAGGTGTTCGAGGACTTCGTCGAAATCCTGATTCTCTTCAGCGGAAAAGACGAGGAGTTCCTTGATGCGGCCATGTTCGAGATGGACGCGGCGGTCGGCCAGTTTACCGGCATTTTCGTCGTGTGTCACCATGACGATGGTGCGGCCCTGGCCGTGAAGACGGCTGAGGAGGTCAAAGACGATGCGCTGGTTTTCGGCGTCGAGATTGCCGGTAGGCTCGTCGGCCAGAATAATTTTCGGATCGTTGACGAGGGCGCGGGCGATGGCTACGCGCTGTTGTTCACCGCCCGAGAGCTGCGAGGGGAGGTGGGTGGCGCGTTCCGCGAGATCAACCTGCTTCAGAGCTTCGAGGGCTTCGGCTTCGTCGGTCATGCTGTGGAAGAACTGGGCCAACATGACATTTTCGAGGGCAGTGAGATGCGGAACCAGGTGGAACTGCTGGAAGATGAAACCAACGGTTTCGCTACGGAAGCGGACCAGTTCGTTACGGCGGAGTCGGGTTGTGTCGGTACCGCCGATGAGCAGTTGGCCGCCGGTGGCCTGGTCGAGGCAGCCGATCAGATTCAGAAGGGTGGTTTTGCCGGAACCGGACGGGCCCATGATGGCGATCCATTCGCCGCTGTTCGCCGTGAAGTGGACGTCATCGACTGCGCGCACGGCGTTGGGGCCGGCGCCGTAAGTTTTGGTGACGCCTATGAGTTCAATTAGCGGTTTCACGGGGATTACTCACCCCTCAGGATAACCGCTGGCTGGATGCTCCAGATTTTTGCGGTTGCGATCAGGGTGGCCAGCATGGCTACAGCGATCATCACCGCCGTTACGCCGGCCAGGACGGGCCAATCCATCTGGACGTGGAAGACGCCTCCGAAAATTTCACGGCCGATTGCGGCGGCGGCGAACGTCCCCACCGTGTAGCCTGCGAGGGTTGCGAAGACGGCCAGAGTTGCGGACTCGGAGATGAAGAAAGCCGCGATGCGGCGTTCCGCTCCGCCGAGCGCTTTCATGATGCCGATTTCCTTGCCGCGCTCGATTACCATTTCGCTGAAGTTGCTGGTGACGCAAAGAGTAGTAATGGCGAGGATGAGCAGGGTCAGCAGGAAGAGAGCGGTTCGCATCTTCACTACGACGTTCGATTCGGTACCCGCCACGGCCTGAACGGTTCTGATGTCGACCGCGGGGAATTCCGCGGCGAGAGCGGCGCGTATGGCTTCGAGGCGTTCGCCAGGAGCCTGAATTTCGATGGCGCTGGCGGCATCGTGGATGTTCGACATGGCGGCGGCTGTGGCGAAATCGACTATCAGTTCGTTGTCTTCCGTGCCCCCCGTTGAGACAATGCCGCTCAGGACGCAGGGCTTCGGTTCGAGATTTACCGTTACGTTAATTTTCAGGTTCAGCCGGCTGGCGAGGCTTTCACCGGCGAGACATTTGCCGTTGCCCAGAGTTGACGCGCCTTCCGTGCGCCAGTAAGGGTATGCGGCGACTACTCCCGCCACAGGGATTATTTGATTTTCGATTTTTGCACTGGTGACGATGAGCGGGGTTGCCTGCGCGCCCTGCTTTTTGGCCGCGTCGATCAGCGATAGCGGGAGGGTTGCGGCGTTCACCGGCACGGCTACGAGATTGGCTCCGTAGCCGCGGAATTCGGCCCGGATGCGCTGGGCAACCGATGAGTAGATGGCGAACATCACGGTGGCCAGACCGGCCGCAACGGCGAGGGCTCCGAAGGCCAGCAGGAGGCGCTGCTTGCGGTAACGGAGGGCGCTGAGACTGAAGCGGAGGAAGAAGCGCGTCGGCATGGGTGCTTAAATGCCTTCCCTCAGGATGATGGCCGGTTCGAGGCGGAGAGCTCTTCGCAGGGGTTGCGCGGCTCCGGCGAGGGCTACCAGCATGGCGGCCAGCATGATCAAAAACGGGAGGATCCAGGAGATTTCGATGGCGTCATGGAAGACGGACTGGCCGACTACGCGAGCCAGCCAGACTCCGGTGAGAGCTCCGGCAATGCCGCCGGCGAGACCTATGAGCGCGATTTCGGAACCGAGGAGCGCGGCTACCAGCCAGCGGGCTCCGCCGATTGCCTGCATGATGGCGATTTCGCCGCGGCGTTCCATCATCGTGGTGGCCGTGAGGCTCCAGACACTGAGGCCAGCCGAGAGGAGGGCGGCGAGAGTGATGAGCGCCATCAAGCCGCCGATCTTATCGAGGATCTTGCCTTCGGAATCGGCTACACGACGGACGGGACGTGCTTCGCTGCCGGGGACGGCTTCCTGAATCTGGCTGGCAATGGAAGTGACGTAGTTGGTGCAGTTCCACTTTTCCAGTTCTTTGGAAGTCATAGTTTTTGGATTCCTGCGGGCAAAATCGTCTTCCGGTTTGGTGAGGGCGGCCACGTCGATTCGGTCTACGATGCCTGGTTTGTGGATCAGGGACTGGAGGGTGGCCAACGGGAGAAGAATCCGGTCGTCAGCCTGATCTCCGGTGGAGAGAATTCCGGTTATGGAGCACGGTTGGCCAAGGACATTGATGGTCTGGCCGAGAGTCCAGTTATTTTTGCGGGTGATGCCTTCGCCGGCTACACACTCGGAACCGGACATTGGTGCACGGCCTGCCAATTTCCAGGTTGGGTTGAGTTGGCGCAGATTGTCGAATTCCACGCCCTGTATGGTTCGGTCTCCGTCGCGGGCCTGAAGGGAAGGCGAGATTCCGGTAATGTTGAGAGCCCAGAAAATCTTTTTGATGTTGGGGACGTCGGATTCCTGAATGTCGCCCGCCAGATTCGTGGTGACGCTGCCGGTTCCTCCCATGAGCGCCGCCGTTTTCGGCGTGACCAGGATGTTGGCTCCGGCCTGACGGAGTTCGACGTTGATCTTATCGCCGATGGAAAGCATGACGCCGAGCATCGCGGTGGCCACGGAAGTTCCGAGGGCGATGGCGGCTATGATCAGCGCTTTACGTTTGGGGGAACGGCGGATAGAGTCGCGTACAAAACGAACTATCATGTCGTGCCTGCCTTGAAGACATGAATGCCGCGGTCGAAGTCGTCCTGATCGATGACGAGGGTATCGGAATCGATGTGGGATTTGAGCGGGATCGGATTGCAGCCGCCGGCAGTGCCGATGCTGGAGATGACAATATCCGACGCGCAGTTACGGCAGATGACTTCGTGATCTTTCTGGTAGTAGCCCTGGGTGCCGCAGATCTGGCAGGCGTCGAGAGCGACGGCCAGAGTTTTATCGGGTTTGGCGATCACGATGAAGCGGACGTCGACATTCTGGACGCGGGCGACATAGCGATGAAGATTTCCATCGCTGAATTCAGCGACGGGAATGTGGACTGCGGCATTTTCGAAGGTGACCGGTTTGGGCACGGATAGAGCGGTGAGTTGGCGCGCGTAGATGAATTCGGCCGTCAGAAGAAAAATGAAAATGCAGGAGGCGGCGCAGGACGCGGTCATCCAAAGCTTTTCGCGGCGGGCCGTCCAGCGGGCTTTGCGGAGGGATGCGCCTTCCAGGCCTTCGGCGCGCGGCGCACGCCGGCTGCGCGAATCGAGAAGTATCATCGCGGCGACCAGCGCGAGGATTGTGACGTAAAAGAAGACATCGTTTTTGGCGATGGGGCCGATGATTGCCATTTCGCGACTGCTGCTGGGCAGCACCTGGCTTTCGGAAAGCTCATGCAGGCCGAGAAGCGTGAGCTGGGCGGCGACGACCATCATGATGACCGTGGTGATGCGGAAAAACTGTTTCAGATTGACGCGGATGGTGCCGCGAACAAAGCTGACGCCGAAGAGTACCGCGAGCGCGATGGCGAGGACCGCGGCGAAAGCTTCCACGATGCCGGAAGTGTCGAGGCGGGTGGCCGCGAGGATTAGGACCGTCTCGACGCCTTCGCGAAAAACCATCAGGAAGACGAAGGCAAAGATGCCCCAGCCGCCGGAATTGTCCGAGGTGCCTTTTTGCAAACCAGTTTCAATTTCGGTTTTCATGCGAGCGCCGTGGCGGTTCATCCAGATGACCATGGAGAACACAAATACGGCGCTGACGAGGAGGCCCGGCCCCTCTAAAACTTCGGATGAAAGTCCGATTTTGGCGAAGGTCCATGCGGCTATAAAGCTTGCAACTACAGCAGTTAACAGCGCCCTATAGATTGCGGGCATGAGATCCAGGCGACCGATGCGTTTGACGTAGGCGACAGCGATGGCGATGACGAGCGCAGCCTCGACACCTTCGCGTAAAGTGATCACGAAAGTTGAGATCATACAGGCAACTCAGTTGCAATTGCATTGTAGCAGATAACACGGATCAAAATGGTCCGCGATTGATTTTGGAGCATCGTCAGGCCGCTTTTTCGGTTTTACAAAACGAACCTGGGTTGTAGGCCGGAGGGTGGAGCGGAATGCTCAGGAGAGCCTCGATTTCTTCCATGCCCTGGAATTTTTTGCGATGGAAGTCGGCGCGGAATTGTGAATCGAGCGATCGGGAGACAGCGGCTGTGTCGTGGATTCCGGTGTTGGCCGCTTCGGGCTCGCCTGCGCGGTTTGCGGTTTCTTCGCGGAGGCGGCGCTCGGTCTGGAGCTTGCGGAGTTCGGCGGTGCACTTGTGGAGGAGGCGATGGGAGAGTGCGCGGGCGCGGTCGACGGAGAGCTGCAGTTTGGCCTGATCCTCGTTGCGCATGGGGTCGGGGATGTCATCACCGGGATTTTCGGCGAAGGCGAAGGATTCTTCGATTTCGCCGCAGCGCGCGAGCCGCCACATGGCGCGGCGGATTTCGTTGACGAGGTTGGTTTCGAGAAAGCCGTTGGGTGCGAGTTCGGTGTTGAGTGAGTCGGTGAGTTCGCGGTAGGCGAGTTGTTCGCCTGGGCGGATGAAGTCGCGTGTGGAGTAGAGGCCGAAGGTGATGGCGTTTTGGGAGGAGATGGCGCGACCGGCTGCGGTAGCGGGTCCGCCGTTGGGGTTGGGGTGTGGGGCGTTTGTGATGGCTGGCGACATTGGGTTTTCCTTTTTGCGGTTTGCCGGGATTGGTTTGAATGGCCGCCGATGCACGCCGATTCACGCCGATCCGGGGTTGTGGGTGTCTTCCCGGTTTTGTTGTAGCAGGTGTGGGCGGAGGGCTTTGGGGCTGGAGGAATGTATGTTTTTGAAAATACGGCAAATATAATTTATATTAGGTACTTTACGAACCAAGACTCTAAACCATACGGCTAAAGCGGTCGAAGAGCTTATTTCACTCCAAACTTATTCAACATCTCGCTCAGCTGGTCCGCCGTTCGAATGCCGAACACCCGCAAGACGAGTTTTCCCTCACGGCCGAACAGGAAGCTCTCGTGACCGCGGGGCTCGAATGTGGCCTCAAAAAGGTCGGCTGGATCGATGAAAACCGGAATGGTGAACGTCTCGCCATCCAGCGATTCGGTAAAGAGTTCCCGGCCTTCTTCGGCAATTGCAAACACGCCGACGCCTTTGTTTCCGAATTGCCTGTAAATGGCCTCCAGTTCCGGCAGCGGCCGATCGCACCGCGCCTTCCAACGCGCGCAGACGTTTGACACACGACTGATCAGGGTTACCTTGCCCGGCGAAGGAGAGAGCGTGATCGGTTTGCCGTTGAGGTCTTCCACGGCGAAGCCCGCATGTTCCAGAACTCGTTCGCGGAGTGCGAGCAGGGCTTCGGCAGCCTGGACAGCGGGGCCGGGCCTGGGCAGTCGGACATTGGCATATCGAATCAACTCCGCGACGCTGAGGTAGTCTTGGCTAAAGGACGTCGCGACGCGCCCGGGATTCAGTAATTGATGGGATTCGCGGATCGCCACGAGAAGGGTAGCGGCGGCGGAACTGAGAGCCCGTACACCGGCCTGTCGGAACAGAGCGATCTCCGCAAGGCGGCGCGCCGCCTGCAACTTTCCCCCGCCTGGAGTTAACGGACGTAATTCGGCGGCCAGGCGAATGACAGCGTTGTCATCTATACCAGCCTCGTCATCGAGTTCCTCTATGCGAGTGGCTACTGCTGAAACCCCCGCCGGAATTCTCCCTGTTGAGAATAGGGTCTTTGCTTTCGTGGAAGGGTTATGCGGAGGTCGAATGGATTTGACGAGTATCGGCCCGGGGGCACCCCAAGGGGTAAAGAGAGCTTTCCTCTTTTCGAACTCCGCGGGCGCGAGGGCGAACAATCGGGCTCCGGCCACGAGGAGCACGGTATCTCGTGAGTTGTCTGTGGTGACCAGCCGGGAGCCGATCTCGAAATCGCCCGTGGCATTCCCGGCCAGGCCCATGGCATAGCGGGGATCAGAAGCTGCCTCGATGATCCGGAGAGTGCCTTCCACTGCGACTGCGGGGTCGATTTCTGCGAGGGGCCGCGTCAGCTGCGAGTCAATCCAAAGAGCGTCCTCAGGCGCAAGTGCGTTGAAGGAGAACCCCGAGAGGATATCGCGGTATACTCCCGCGGTCTCAGGTGACTTCTCGTAGCAAAGTTGACCGTAGAGGCCCAATGCGGCGGTAACGCGAACTCCTCGGGCGAGCGCGGCACGGTAGATGGAGCGCGCGTCGCCGATCCTGTGGAGCGACCTGAGTCCATCAATTACACTCTCGGCGTAGATTGGCTGCATTCGCGGCAATACAGACATGGCGCCGTCGGGGTCCATGATCGCCAGTGCGTGCATCACGTCCGGCGTGATTCGCCAGCCAACGCCCGATCGCAAGCGGGCGACGCTACGCGAGGCCAACTCTCGGGATAAATCGGGCCAGGTTCGGTGTAGCGAGTATGCCGCCCTGACGTAGAATTCTACACTCAAGCCCGCCGGCGCATTAGCCGCTTTTTGTTCCAGTCGGTCGACTGCGTCCCGAACATCAGCGGGGGTTTCGGCGGCACAAGCGGCTATGGCTAACAGCCATGCCAGAGTGATACGCTTCATCGGTCCACCTTCTGTTACCTTTCGGCCTGCGACTCAGCGGATGGTCACTACAGGTCCTGCGCCGGTCTGGAGTCCGCTGACCGAAGCCCGAACCGGCTGGTCACCTGAGGGCGTATCCGGGGGAACGGTGACGTTGATCTGGTAGAGGCCTGCCGCTACAATTCCCGAATAAAGTACCGGTGCGCGGATGCCGCCTATCGTAACCGTTACCGGATTCACGGTGGCCACAGGCGCGGGCACGGCCTCCCCAGATTTGACCGGCGGATCGGTGGGGCCGAAACCGACTCCATAGAGGACCAGAGGAGCACCCGGGGCTACCGGAACTGTTGCATACGGGAAGGCTCCCGGTGTGCCCACGACGTCAAGACCGCCGGCGGCATTCGGCGTCAAAGCGGCGACATGTTTTAAGTCTGCCAACAAACTCAGCGACGGGCTGGCCGCGGCGAGCGTGCCGGTTGAGGTGAAGGTACCCGTGGGGGTGGTGACGACCACGCTGACACTGCCTGTTGTGGAATCGTCGGGAACCTGGAGGTTGATCTGCCCGGGGCTCACGAACCAGAGGTATCCCCGCTTGCCGTTGACGGTGACTGAAACGCCACCGAGTGAAAGCGGGATCGGGAAGTTTCCGTCCCATATTGCTATTGATGGCGCGAGATTGGTTCCGTAGATTGAGATCCACGAACCCGCCTGAACGGTGGTGCTGGTACTGTAAACCGGCACAACCCCGCCCTCCAAAACGACGGGCGCGCCGGTTCCGTCGCCACCAATGGTGAGAGTTCGTGTAACCGCGGGAGCTGCCTGGTAGTTGGCGTTACCGGGCTGACTGGCCACCACAGTGCAGCTTCCAGCTGCGATCAGGGTCAGAGTGTTGCCTGTTACCGTACAAACGGACGGGGTGGTGGAAGTGAAGACAACCGCAAGATTCGATGTAGCGGTGGCGGTTAAGGTTAATGGGGAGGCACCCAGTGAGACTGTGGCGGGGGGTGCGAAGGTGATACTCTGCGCCGCTTTCAGCACGTTGAAGCTTCCGGAAACCGGAGGAGCTGCGGCGAAGGAAGCGTTGCCTGCCTGGGTTGCGATGACGGTACATGTTCCGACGGAAACCACGGTTAACGTACTTGCGGAAATCGTGCAGACAGACTGGGTGGTGGAAGCGAAAGCGACAGGCAGACCAGAGGATGCGGTAGCGCTCAACAGAAAAGGAGCAATGCCGAATGAGACGTCATTCGGGGAGGCGAAAGTTATGGTTTGGGCAGCCGGTTGTGCGGTAACAATGGTTGGATCGATCGCCGAGGAAGAGACGGATCCTCCGCCTGACACGGACGCCAGATTGATGACCAACGAGGGAGCGTTACCAGCTACATTGACCGCAACGGCAATCACGGGGTAGCTGGCTCCTCCGACCAGCACATCGCTTCGACTACAGGCGAGGCCGGCGCAGTTCCAGCCGGTGCCTGCCATGGACGCCAGCGTCAGACCTGTGGGCAGGGCTTCGGTGACGGTGACCGCTCCGCTGGTGGCGCCGGCACCAGAGTGGTTGGATACAGTTACGCTGTACTGCGCGCCGGCCTGTCCCGCGACGAAATCTCCGCTGTGGGTCTTGGATACGGCTAATGCGGTCGGACCTCCCGCTCCAGGTAATACAACGGAGCCGCTGGTAACAGTGATCGTAATTGGGTTGGCGGACGGATCGGTTCCACTCGCCCCTGAAATTATTAATGGGTAAGTGCCGCCCGAAGCGCTGGCTGCAATGGCGATCGTCAGGATGGCGACGTCGCCATCCGCCATCAAAGTCTGGTTGAACCCGACAATCAAAACGCGGATGCCGGAGGCCAGAGAATTTGTGCTGAGCTGCTTGCCAGCCGCGGTGCTCGCTGCGCCGGCGGCGACGGTTACACCAAGGACGGACTTGTCGTACGAGATATCAAACTGAAGGCCTGAAACCTGGGCGCCCTCTGTTTGCAGGGCAACGTTCAGCGTCACCGTTTGACCGGGACTCCCTGGCACGGTCCCGACGAAAAGGCTGGCCGCGGGACTATTTGCCGCAATTATCGCGAGGAACGCGAGGCACTTCCCGAGTGTCACGAGGCGCCTTTCATGAGACTCAGCTTAGCAGCACGAAGTCACGCCGGAGTGGGCAATTTGTCCATGAGCCCTCGCCGGGTGATCGCTTAGGCGCCCCGCCGCAGTTCGCTGCATCGCGAGGCGCCTTCACTGCTTATTAATGCCGGTTCACCGCACCGATATCGTAACGGTGTTCGACTGCCCGGTGGCTTTCGTTTGCGGATCGGTTTCGGTGAGAACGACTTTCACCGCGTCACCTGCCGTTACGCCCGCGGGTACCTGCACATTGACCTGATAAAGTCCCGCAAAGGTCGGCGTGAGGCCTGAGAAGCTCACCGGAGCCGATACGCCACCTATCGTGGCGGTTACCGTGGACGTTGTCCTGAACAACGTGCTTAATGGCGCGGCAACTCCGTCAGCCGGCGGCAGTTCACCATTCGGCCCCCGAACCTGTCCGAGACCCGTGGCATAGATGACGAGGTAATCGGAAGTACGGGCCGGATGCGATGCGTCATTCTGGATACCGGTGAGGGCGTTCGTCACGATACCGGCACCGGAACCCGAGGTATCCACCGTGTAGATGCCGGGCTGCAACTGTGTTACGACCAGCTGGATCGGAGTCGACGAAATCGTGCCCGTGATGACGACGAGGGGGCATGAAGTGCTGTTGTTCAGATTCTGCGGGAGGAGTGCATTGATCTGTGTGGGGCTGGCATACAGCAATGGCACGGGGATTCCACAGACTGTGACCTGGGCACCGTTGAGAGTTGTCGGCAGTGGCAGGGTGGTTGCAGACGGGGTACCCGTGCCCGCCAGGGCAGTTCCATAGATTGCGATGTAACTTCCCGGGGCAATGACAGAGGCAAGGGCCTGGCCGCCGCTGGCGGCATTGGCGATTCCGCCTGTCGGCTGGGGTGGAACCGGAGCCGAAACATTCAAAGTGACGGGCACTGAAACGATGCTGCCCGCGGCGACGAGATTCACAGCGCCGGTATACTTGCTGCCGGCGGCAATGCCCGTTGGATCAGCTTTGATCGTTATAGTTGCTTTGTACGTATAAAGAGAGTTGGCAAAGGATTCGGTCATCGGCCCGGAAGCGGGAGACAAGCTCAGCCAGCCCTGACCCTGATTCGTGTTGGAGTTGCCGGCGAACGTCGGCGTCCCCTGGGTAGAGGTCAGGAAACTAATTGTGACGGTCTGCGTAGCCAGTGGCGCGCCGACAACGGAATTGAAAGTAATGCTGGTGGGCGCCGCAGACATGGGGGAGATCGGAATAACCCCGCTGGGCGGCGGTGGCGGCGCGGGACCGGTTGTGAATGACCAGATTGCGGAGGCCCCGCTACCGGCGCCATTCTTAGCCACGATCTGCCAGTTATAGGACGTCGAATAATTGGCCGACGTCACCGAATAACTGGTCCCAGTGACGTTGGTCAGAAGAGCCGGCGGATTGGTGGTGCCGAAGTAAACGTCATACGAAGTCGCCCCGGGCGACGCGCTCCATGTCAAAGTCACGGGAGGACCTGAAAGGTTTCCATTGGAAGGCGCGACGAGCGTCGGAGGCAGAGGACCCGCGCCCTTGGTGAAGGTCAGCGCGACGCCATCGGCCAGCACTCCGGCGTTGAACGCCCATTGCAGTTGCCTGCCGCTCGTTTGGGCGCCGGCGTTGCGGATTCCGATGGTGGCCAGTGCCCCATTGTTGGCGGGATCTCCGCCTCCGATTGTCACGGTCTGGTATTGAAAGGCGATGGCGCTGGTGGTTTCGGTGAGGATCACCTGGAACGTCATGCCATTGGCGGAACCCTGCGGATAAGCATTATTCCATTGAATGATGAAGCGGCGATTGGGCGCTACTCCCAGCGTTTGGTAGAATACCGAGCCCGCGCCCGGCGTCTGGAAGGTGAGGTCGCTCCAAAGCGGGAGGAGAGCCGGCTGATCGTTGGGAGGCGCACCGCCGCTCAGATCCGTATTGGCGAAGTCATTGATACCCGCACACAGGCTGGGATCGCTGAGCAGGTACGCGGCACCATTGGTGCTGACGCAAACGTTGGTGTACCCGGTCCCATAAAACTGGAACGAGAACGGAATGGTGACGTTTACGGTACCGTCATCAGTGCCGGAGAGGATGCTCGTGCCGCCTCCGCCTCCCGAGATATCGACGAAGCTGAAGACCGCCGAGTCTGTGGCAGAGTAACCACCTGCGTCGGGACCCTGGATGGTGGCCAGAGCCGTGAGCGGCAGCAGAATTGTAAGTAATCTGATCTTCATTGTTCTCTACCAGGAATTTTGCTTGATGGTGTAAGTCTGGCCGCCAATCGTAATTACGGCTTTCCGCGTATAAGTGCCTGCCGATTGGAAGGGCGCAACCGTGAATGGCTGAGTAAACACATTGCTTACTGGTCCCGTGAGGCTGCCGTTAGTGGCCCAGGTCTGATTGCCGGCAGCGGTCGGTGTACAACCCGCCCCGGAACTCGTGACCTGGATAGTTCCCGATCCACCACTCTTTCCGAAGACGGTGCCTCGCGAACTCAAACTGAAAGTACAGCTCGCGGCGGCCTGAATAACGCTGAAACTTCGGTCGGCCAGTTTTATGGTGCCGGTGCGAGCAGGTCCGGTATTTACGGTAGCGGTGTAAGAGATTGTGCCCGCCTGACCGCTGAAGGCCGTGGAAACCGTCAACCACGAGGAGTAGCTGACCGCAGTGGCCGTGCAGCCGGTTGCAGTGGTCGAGATACCCACACTGCCGTTAGTAATGCCGCTGACCGGTATATTGACGCTGGCGAGAGCGAGGTTGAAATTACAGGGGGCGCCAGCCTGGTTGACTGTATAAGTTTTGCCCGCCACAGTGAGGGTGCCCGAACGTGGCGTGGCTGCACCGTTGGCTGCCGCAGTGAACGCCACATCGCCCGTGCCTGTGTTCGCCGAGCTGTCAATCGTAATCCACGGGGCATTCGAAAGAGAGGTCCATACGCAACCTGGCGCCGACACGACGCCGACCGAACTCGATCCGCCGGCGGCCGACGCCGTACCGGTGGATGAGCGCGGAGCGAATGTACATGTCGTGCCGGACTGTGACACGTTCACCAGTTGTCCGCTGATGCCAACTATAGTGGAACGGGCGGTGAGGCCCGCATTGGCTGCGGCGGTAACGCTAACCGTGCCATTGCCGGTACCCGAGGTTGCGCCGTTGAAAGTAAGCCAGCTGGCGCGGCTCGTACCTGACCAATTGCACGCGGCGTTACTCGTGAAAATGCCGATGGTGCCTGTACCTCCTGCAGAAGCGAACGGACTGCCGAGGGTTGAGGTGTCGAGGCTGATTTCGCAGCTCTCTCCGGGTTGGGTTACCTGGAACGATTGTCCACCTATATTCATCGCGCCAGTACGCGACGTTATGGTGGAGTTGGCATCCACCGTATAGAAGAGAACGCCGCCCGGGCCAGTGCCTGAGCCGCCGGATGAGACAGTGATCCAGGCGGGGCCGGTAACTGTGCTGTAGGTGCAACCGGCCTGCGTAGTTACATTGACCGAGCCAGGGCCGCCGGCCGCCGGAATTGTCGCAGCCGAAGAACCAAGAGTGACTGTGCAGTCCTTGCCGGACTGGTTCAGGGTCAGCGTCTGTCCGCCGATAGTTGCGGTAAGACTGCGTGAAGAAGTGTTCGGATTCGCGGTGATCGTCACGGTGATCTGGGAAGGCGCCGTAGCGTTGGTCGGAGACAAGGTCACCGCAGGGTCGGCGGGGGTTCCGGTCCAGGAACAATTGCTCACCGGGGCGAAAACGGAAACTGTGGCTGCACCGCCGGCTGCCGGGAAGTCGAGCGAGGACTGACTGAGTGCGAAGGAACAGCTGACTCCAAACTGATTGACGGTGAACGTCTGTCCACCGATGGTGAGAGTTCCGCTCCGCTGGCTACCGGTGTTGGCTCCAACGCTGTAACCGATGCTGGAGGATCCGGTGCCGGACGCATCGGTCGTGAATGTGAGGAAGCCGGAGTTGGAGGTTGCCGTCCAGGCGCAACCGGATCCCGTCGACACTTTGACGATACCTGAGCCGCCGGCGGCCGAGATGCTGGCGTCACCGGGACTCAGCTTGTACTCGCAGGCGGGTGGGGCAAGAACGGTGAAGGATACGGATGAGGCGGCACCAGGAAGATAAATGGCGTTGCCGGGCTGGCTCGCGGTGATGGAGCAAGTGCCGAGTGCAACCAATGTCAGGGTGGTGCCGGAAACCGTACAAACCGGCTGTGTGGTGGATGTGTAGCCGACCGCCAGGCCGGAGGTTGCCGTCGCGCCGAGTTCAAACGGCGGTGTACCCAGCGCCTGATCGGAGATCGCCGGGAAATTGATCGTCTGCGTGCCATTGACGAGGAAACTCCGGGTGACCGGAGCAGCGGCGGCGTAATTAGCATTGCCGGACTGATTGGCAGTGACCGAGCATGTACCCGGCCCCACGATCGTCAGGGTTGTGCTGGAAACCGTGCAAACTGTGAGAGTGCTGGAGCTGAAACTGACGGTCAGGCTGGCGGAGGAACTGGCGGAGAGTGTGATCGGCGACACTCCAAACGTCACTGTTCCCAGTGCGGCGAAAGTTATCGTCTGCGAACCCTGAGCGACTGTGAAACTTTGCGATACGGCGGCTGCCGCCAGATAGTTGGCATTTCCGGCCTGGGTGGCAGTGATGGAACAACTGCCCGCTCCAACGATAGTCACGCTAGTGCCGGTGACTGTACAGACGGCCGAGGTAGTGGAAGCAAAAGCTACATCGAGGGTGGAACTGGCTGTAGCAGTGATCCCGAACGGGGTCACGCCCATAATTACGTTGGGCGGGGCAGCGAATGTGATGGTCTGGGTTGCCTGCGTAACAGCGAAGCTTCGCGAAATGGGTGTGGCGGCAGAGAAGCTGGAATTTCCCGCCTGGCTGGCGGTAATGGAACAGGAGCCAGCTGCCAGAATCGTGACCGTTGAGCTCGACACCGTGCAAACCGACAGGGTTGTGGAAGTGAACGTCAAAGGAAGGTTCGAAGTCGTGGTGGCTATGATCGTGAAGGGAGTCACGCCGAAGACAACGCTTGCCGGCGCGACAAACGTTATCGTCTGCGAACCCGGGGCCACAGTAAAGCTCTGCGTCACGGGAGTGGCGGCGAGGTAATTGGTGTCGCCCGCCTGGCTGGCTACGATTGAGCAGGTTCCGACATCGACCAGCGTGATGGCCGTCCCGGCGACCGTGCAAACCGGAGCCGTGGTGGAGGCGAAAGTCACCGCTAAGGCCGAGGACGCCGTGGCAGTCAGGGCAGGCGGGGTCACTCCCAGGGCGATGCCGCTGATGGGGCCAAAAGTGATGGTCTGAGAGCCCTGGGTGACAGTGAAGCTCTGTACGACCGCCGTGGCAGCGCCGAAATTGGCGTTACCGGCCTGCGTGGCAGAGATTGAACATGTGCCGACTTTGACCAGCGTGACCGTTGCCACTGAGACGGTGCATACCGCAGTGGTGGTGGAAGCAAAGCTGACTGCGAGGTTAGAACTTGCCGTGGCACTGACGGTGAACGGCGCAGTACTCAACGGCTGGTCAATCAGGGCATTAAAAGTAATGGTTTGCGAGCCCGCTGCAACGGTGAAACTTTGAGTGACCGCCGCAGCAGCCGTATAGTTTGCGTTCCCCGCCTGGCTGGCCGTTATGGAACAGGTGCCGGGCGCTGCCAAAGTGAGCGTGGTGCTGGAAAGCGTACAAACGGAAAGCGTCGTGGAAGTCAGCGTGACCGTTAAGCCAGAGCTCGCAGTGGCGGAAAGCGTCAGTGGCGCGGCGCCGAAAGCGACATTGGGGAGGGCTGCGAAGGTAATCGTCTGTGCGCCCGGATTAACCGTGAAAGTTCGGGACACGGAAGTAGCGGCGAGATTATTGGCATCGCCAGGCTGGCTGGCCGTGATGGAACAACTGCCTGCCGCGACTACCGTCAGGGTCGCAACGGAGACCGTGCAGACCGACGAAGTTGTGGAAGTAAGAGTCACAGCTAACCCGGAACTGGCGGTGGCGTTCAGTGCGAAAGGAGTAACACCCACTGCCGTACTGGGCGGGGCAACGAAGGTGATAGTCTGGGCGGCCTGCGCAACAGTGAAACTGCGCGTCACGGGTGGAGCGGCGCCGAAACCGGTGCTGCCCGCCTGGCTAGCGGTCAGGGAACAGCTGCCAGCCCCGACGATGGTGACTGTAGCGGGGGAGGCGGCGGTAACCGTGCAAACCGACTGCGTAGTCGAAGCGAACGCGACGGTCAAACCAGAACTGGCCGTTGCCGTAACAGTAAACGGAACCGCGCCGAAAGTAACTCCGGAGGGCGCAGCAAACGTGATCGTCTGGGAGGCCGGCGCTACATTGAATGACTGCGTGACAGAAGTCGCCGCAGTGTAGTTGGCATTACCCGACTGGCTGGCTGTGATGGAACAGGTTCCTACATCGACGATTGTGACAGTCGTGTTGTTGGCGACTGTGCAAACGCTTGTCGTGGTGGACGCGAAGGCAACCTGGAGGCCAGAAGACGCGGTAGCGCTGATTGTGAAGGGGGCCGTATCTTTGGCCGCGCTGCTCAGCGGTCCGAAGGTGATGGTTTGCGAACCCTGCGCAACCGTGAAGCTCTGCGTCACATCAGCGGCTGCACTGAAGTTGGCGTTTCCAGGCTGGCTGGCGACAACAGAACATGTGCCAACACCAGCGAGGGTAACGGTATTGTTCGCTACCGTGCAAACCGCCTGAGTGCTCGAGGCGAAAGTGACTCCGAGCGTCGAACTGGCCGTCGCACTAACGTTGAACGGAGCTGTACCAAATGTGGCTCCGCTCAATGCGTTGAAGGTGATGGTTTGGGTGGCCTTAGTCACGGTGAAGGTTTGCGTCACTGCGGAGGCCGCGGAGTAGCTTGCGTCGCCGGCCTGGGTTGCGGTGATCGAACATGTGCCTGCCGCGGCAATGGTAACCGTGTTATTGGACAAAGTACAGACCGGAAGGGTATTGCTGGCCAGGCTTACGCCCAGGGTGGAACTGGCAGTCGCTGTCACAGGAAATGCCGCGACCCCGAATACCACATTGCTCAGCGCATTGAACGTGATCGTCTGCGAGCCCTTCAGCACGTTGAAGGTCCTGGTCACTGGTGTGGCCGCCGCGAAGTTTGAGTCCCCAGCCTGATTTGCGGTGATCGAACAGACTCCTACCGATACCAGCGTTACGCTCGACACGCCGACGGTACAGATTCCGGTCGCGTTGCTGGTGTAGGTGACGGCAAGGCTTGAGTTGGCCGTTGCGGTCAGAGTTACGGGGCCGGCGAATAGTTCCGTATCAACTGGCTGAGGAAAGGTGATTACGTTGCTGTTACCGAGAACGTTGAAGCTTTTCGTGACCGTCGGAGCCGCATTGTAATTGGCGTTGCCGGCCTGATCGGCGGTAATGGTGCAAACGCCTTTCGTCACCAGGGTGACGCTTGAAACGGAAACCGTACAGACCGCCTGAGTAGTGGAGGCAAAACTGACGGCTTGGCCGGATGTTGCAGTAGCTGCGAGCGAAACGGGCCCGGCATTCAGTGCGGTATCCACGGGTTGCGTGAAGTTGATTGTCTGCGACGCCGGGTTCACCGCGAAACTTTGTGAAACGGAGGCGGCCGGGGCATACACGTTATTACCGGCCTGACTGGCGACAATGGTGCAGGTTCCCGCCGCGACAATCGTGACGGTACTAGTGCTGACCGTGCAGACGCCCGTCGTTGTGGAACCGAAGCTCACGGGAAGAGCGGAACTTGCCGTTGCGCTTACGGCAAACTGCGCTGCGCCAAAAGTGACATTGTTCAAAGCTGAGAAAGAGATGGTCTGAGACAACGGAACGTTAATAGTAGTGACGTCGCTGGCCGACGACGAAAGGGAACCGCCCCCCGATACCGTCACCTGATTGGTGAGGCTGGCAGCCGCATTATTAGCAACGCCGACTGTTACTGTAACGGGAGGGTAACTCGACCCGCCAGCCAACGCATCGCTGCGCACGCACGTGGTGACGCCGGAACAATCCCAGTTGGTTCCGGCCATCGAGACCAGACTCATCCCGTTGGGAACAGTTTCAGTCAGCGTCACGGTGCCGCTGGTGGCGGCAGCGGCGGCCTGATTCGATACGGTCACCGTATAGGCCGCACTGCTTTGCCCCTGCGCGAAGTTGCCGGTATGAATTTTGGTGACGCTGAGTGCGGGTGGACTGCCGACTGCAAGGTTGCCGCTCGTCCCGACGGTGATGGGCACCAGAACACCGCTGGCATCGCTCGCCTGCACGTTGGTCAGGGTCAAGGGGTAATTCGCGGTGAGCGCCCCTGCGCCGATGATAATCTTCAGATTCGCTATGGTGCCATCACCAATCAGATCCTGGCCGATGCCGGCGATTATTACGCGGAGACCGGTCGCCAGTTGGTTTTGAGCTACGCTTTTTGAAGCATCCGAGGCGGCTATACCGGTGGTGGCGGTGATTCCCATCGAGGTCTTGTCGAAGACAAGATCGAACTGCAAAGCTGCGATCGACGCACCCTGGGTTGCAAAAGTAACCGGGATGCCCGTGAGCGTCTGGCCCGCGCTACCCGAAACATTGCCCAGCGACACAGTGGCCGCATTGGCAGTAGCTGCTGCCGCCAGCAAAAGAAACAGTACGATTCGTCTCACCGCGTCTCACTCCCTCGGGCTCTGGTTGCATGTCCCCTTGTCACATTCGCACCGAAACCCGCAACCTTAACCGCCTGCCCCTCCGCAGTTGTTCCCGTAGTTTCTGAGATCCGAATCGGAAAGCTTTGCGCCGCATCGCCGGCATCAGCACCGCTCTTCAGTGAGAGGTGAGCCACCGCGATAACACCATCGGCGATCTTGTTCCGGTTGAAACCAAAAATCAGTACCCGTTCCTTGCCCGGCTGCAAAGTGTTGGTTTGAATCACTTTGACCGCGCTTTCCGCAGCCGGACCGAGGTCCACCTTCAGGTCAAACTGGGAGGCATCGAATTCGACGTCGAACTGAACGCCGGTCAGTTGGCTATCACCCGATTGCAACCTCAGGCTTAAAGCCGCGGGCTGATTCGCCGCCACAGCCGATGAGTCCAGATGTAATTCCGCCGCCATTCCGGTCGCGGCAAGGATCAGAAAAAGTAAGGGGGCCCGCATATGTTTAAACTCCGATATTCTATTGTACTGAACAGCCCAATCCCAAGGCAGCGTTGATGACTTTCTGCACATCCGCCACATTCACCGATCCGTCGTGGTTGAGATCGTGAACCTGTGGGTTCACGCCCAGCGCTTCATTAATGATCAGCTGTACATCGGCGACATTCGTAGTTCCATCGACGTTGATATCGCAGGATGGCAGCTTGATGGTTCCGGCTGTGCACGCGGTCCCGAGAGTAATGCCATTACCGTCCGCGGAAGTACAGGCTTTCGGCGTTACGGAGGCGGCGCTGAACGGAGAGCCGAGCGTAAATGAGGCATAGGCCACGATGCCGTTGGCGATCACATTCTGATTGAAGCCCACGCCCAACAGCCGGATATCCCCGTTCGCCTGAGCGTTGATGGAAATGCTCTTACCTGCCGCAGTTGACTGTGCACCGACACGCGCCGACTTGAATGTCAGTTTTGTCTGATCAAAGTTCAGGTCGAGTTGGAATGTGGCGAGCGCTGGAGTTCCGGTCGACGTAAGTGTGATGGGAAGCTCCACCACGTCGCCAGCGAAGCCGTTGCCATCGCCCACTGCCAGTGAGACAGTGACAGGTAATGCCGCAGGGGTGACGGTAAAGGTCTTCGTCACCGGCGTCGCAGCGTTGTAGTTGGCGTTACCCGCCTGGCTCGCTGTAATGGAACAAGTGCCCGTGGCAACCAGCGTGACACTGGAACTGGAAACGGTACACACAGTGCCGGAATTGCTGGCGAAGCTTATGGACAATGACGATGTTGCCGTCGCTGTCAGAGTCACGGGACCGGCCGACAGCGCTGTATCCGCGGGCTGCGTGAAGGTAATGGTCTGCGAACCTTTCAGTACGTTGAAGGTCTGCGTCACGGAAACGGCAGCGGCGAAGTTACCCGTGGCAGCCTGACTGGCCGTGATAGAGCAACTCCCGGCGGAAACCAGCGCCACACTCGCGCCTGAGACGGTGCAAACCCCTGTTGTATTGCTGGTGTAGGTGACCGCGGAGCCGGAAGTTGCAGACCCGGTCATCGTTACAGGCCCCCCCGTCAGCGCGGTATCAGCCGGTTGGGGGAACGTAATCACATTGGGGCTCAACGTGACGTTGAACGTCTTCGTTACCGGCGTTGCGGCCGCAAAGGTTGCATTTCCCGCCTGGTTGGCAGTTATGGAACAGGTGCCCGCCGCGACCAGCGTCACGCTCGAATTCAGTACCGTGCACACGCCGGTCGAGTTGCTGGTATAAGTCACTGCGAGAGCAGAGCTGGCCGTCGCCGTCATTACCACCGGTCCCGCGGAAATCAGAGTATCGGAAGGCTGCGGGAACGTGATCACATTGGGGTTCGAAGCGACGTTAAAGGACTTCGTTACGGGCGTTGCGGCCGCAAAGGTTGCATTTCCAGACTGATTGGCAGTTATCGAACAGGTACCCGTCGCGACCAGCGTCACGGTCGAATTCAGTACCGTGCACACACCGGTCGAGTTGCTGGTATAGGTGACTGCGAGAGCAGAACTGGCCGTCGCCGTCAGTGTCACCGGACCAGCGGAAAACAGAGTATCGGGCGGCTGCGAGAACGTGATCACATTGGGGTTCACCGTAACGTTAAAAGTCTTCGTTACCGCTGTTGCGGGCGCAAAGCTTGCGTCTCCCGCCTGGTTGGCTGTGATGGAACAGCCACCCACCGCGACCAGCGTCACGCTCGAACCCGCTACCGTGCACACCCCGGTTGAGTTACTGGTATAGCTCACTGTGAGACCGGAACTGGCCGCCGCTGCCAGTGTCACCGGACCAGCGGAAAGCGCGGTATCGGGTGGCTGCGAGAAGGTGATTACGTTGCTGCCGGCAACGGGCGCCGCGGTTGTAAACGAAAACACCTGAGATTTCGACGTGCCCGATGTATTCTTCGCAATGATCTGCCAGTAATAAACAGTCGAATTTGCGAGCGAAGGCGCAGTATAAGAAGTTGCCGCAACATTGGTTACAAGGGCAGGTGGATTCGTGGTTCCAAGGTAGACGTCGTACGAGGTTGCATTAGCTGAAGCATTCCACGTAAGCGTGACCGGAAGAGCCACACCGGCGGCGGCATTCAGGGGGGCCGTCAGGACAAACGGGCCCGGCGCGGTTGTCAGGAATGAAAGCGCGTAGCCGTTGGACAACACGGGAACGCCAAAACTCCAGGCGATTTGCTGGTTGGCAGCCAGCCCGCCGGTATTATGAATGCCAACGGTGGAGGTTCCTCCGTTGCTTGCAGGATCACCCGCCCCGAGATTCACCGTTTGATACTGGACTGCGATGGCATTGGTTCCCTCAGTCAGAACGATCTCGAAGTTAACCGGACTTGAGCTGTTTGCGGCGTATGCGTTCGCCCACTGGATCACGAACCGGCGACTGCCCGTGCTGCCAAAGCTCTGATAGTAAACAGCTCCGGCACCCGGCGTGGAAAACGTCAGGTCGGTCCAGAAAGGCAACACCGCGGGCAAATCCGAAGGGGTGGTGGCAGATGACAGATCCACATTGGCGAAGTCCGTGATGGATGAACAGGCAGCTGCATCCGGAGTAAAGTATGCCGCCCCGTTCGAGCTGACGCAAACACCCGTATAGGAAACTCCATAGAACTGGAAGCTGAACGGCAACGTCAGGAATGCCGTTCCGTCGTCCGTACCGGCAAGGATGGCGGTGCCGCCACCAGCTCCCGAGATGTCGAGATAGCTGAAGACAGTTTGATCAGAAGCGGTATAGCCCTGTGCGTCAGGCCCTTTCGACGCTCCCTGAAGGGTGGCGGCATAAGTGCCCGCGATGGCGATCGCGATCAGGGATTTCATCCAGCGGGAATTCATTTTGAGGTTTCTCATTGTGGTTGTCTCGCACATCTTCCGATCCTCACCATGAAGTCTGCTTGATTGTGTAGAGCTGACCGCCGAAGGTTACTGTCGCCCTTCGTGTCGCGTTCGTCAGCGAGTTGAACGCATTCACGGTATAAGCCTGAGTGAATATGTTGAGAGTCGGCCCGGTCAGTGCACCCAGGCTCACGATCGATGGCTGCGTCGTGCCTGCCACCGGAGTACATCCAACCGCGCTGGGCGAGCCCCGCACACTGCCGGGTCCGCCGAGTTGGCCGAAGGCAGCACCGTAGGAAGCGAGGCTATAGGCACAGGCCGCCCCGCTTTGTGTGACGGTGAATAGCTGATCGCCGACCTGAACATCGCCTTTGCGCGTGGTGCCCGCGGGATTGACACCCACCGTATACGTGAGTTGTCCCGCGGCTCCTGCGCTGGTGTTGGCCACAGTTATCCAGTTCGCGTAGCTGGTTACCGCGGCTCCGCTGGTCGTACATCCCGACTGGGCGGTAGTGAATGCAAGCGTAGCTCCTGTGATTCCCGGCGACGCGAGCGATGCTGAACCGGACGCCAGAGTGTAAGAACAGGGCGCCGCAGCTTCGGTCACGGTGAACGGCAGACCGGCGATTGTCAGAGTGGCTGTCCGTGGCGTACCGGACGTGCTGGCCTGGACCACGAACTGAACATCCGCGGTGCCTCCTGTGCCCGATGAGGGTATCGTTAACCACGGAGCGGATCCATCCGGGACGGCCGTCCAGCTACAAGCCGATGGGGCAATGACTCCCACACTGCTGGATCCTCCGGATGAGGAAACCAAAGCGCCTGGAGCACGCAAGCTGAACGAACAGGTTGTGCCGCCCTGAGTGAAGCTGACGGGCTGGCCCGCAATACTCACCGACCCTGTTCGCGATGAAGTTGAAGCCGCGTTCGAGGTGACAGTGACATTGACAGAGCCGCTCCCTGTTCCCGCCGAGGGGCTGACGCTTGCGAACGGACTTCCGCTCGTAGCTGCCCAGGTACAATTCGCGCCGTTCGCGTTGATGTTGATCACACCGCTGCCGCCGCCTACAGCAAACGGGCTCCCGAGTGGCGAAGTGTCCAGCGTGATGCTGCAGGCGATGCCTGGCTGCGTAATCTGATACGGAACGCCGCCGATTGTAAGGAAACCGGAACGGTTTGACGTCGTCGAGTTCGGGTCCACGTTATAAACCAGAGAGCCGGACGCGGTGCCGGAGCCTCCGGAAGTCACGGTAATCCAGCTGGGGCCCGAAATTGTTGAGTAGGTGCAGCCGGCTGGAATTGTCACCAGGACTGCGCCCACTCCGCCGCTTACGAGCGCCGTTGCGCTGGTTCCCGGCAGGGTGACTATACACTGGGCCCCGGTTTGGTTCACAGTCAGTGTCTGGCCCGCAATGGTTGCGGTCATCACCTGATTGCTCGCGGCCGCATTCACAGGTATCGTCACCGAAACCTGGAGACTACCGGTACCGCTCGATGGCGTAACCTGCCCGGCAAGTACCCCCAGGCCGGCCGCGGTCCACGTGCAGGATGAATTCGACGCCGTAATCTGAATGGGCGCCACGCCACCTGCCGGACCGGTGGTCATATTGGCAGGCGTAATCCCGAACGAGCAGGTATTCCCGAACTGTGCGATGGAATAAGTCTGGCCTCCGACCGTGATAGTTCCGTTTCTCTGGTTGAGAGTGGGGTTCGCCGACACCGAGTAGGTGATCGTTGCCGGTCCGACACCGGACGCCGGCCCCGTAACCGTAATCAGCGTTGAATCTGACACCGCCGCCGACCAGGCGCAACCGGCTCCCGTAGCGACGGAGAAGCTGCCTGTGCCACCCGCGATGGGAATGTTGATACTCGATGGATTCAGTGAATAAGTACAGGGAGGCGCCGCGATCACGGTAAGAGTGAACGGCACAACATCACCCCCATTGACGGCCTGAGCCGATCCCACTGCCAGCAATCCGCTGTAGGTGCCCACTCCCAGCGATGCGGCACTAATGTTGAGGCTTGGAAACGCGTTGGTATTCCCGCCGGCCGACGAGAGTGATGCGTTGGCGAAACCGAAGACACCAGCGGAGAATGGCAGGCTACCGCTTGATGACGCAATCGCCAACGGGACTGACGGGTCGGCATTGCCCTGCTGATAGAAGATGTTGATCGGATTGGGAGTGATCGATATCGCGGGAGCCTCCCCGAGTGCGTCGTCAACCACCCAGTCGTAGTAACGGGTGAGCGTGTTCCCCGGGTTGGAGCTGTCGGTGAGAACAAACGTCAGCCAGTAAACGCCGGCATACTGCGGAGTTCCGGCGAATGTCCCGTTGACCAGCGCCATTCCGGGAGGCAAATTGGAATTCGCGGCGAGTTGCAGATGGTACGGCGAAGCGCCACCCGCCGCTGAAAACGCGGCGGAATAAAAGCTTCCCGTCCTGCCGGAAACAAGAGTTCCGGGCGCGAGCGACATCGGCGATACATTCATCGCCGTGATGGAAACCGTTCGACTCTGTCCCGCGAAATCCGTAGCACGCAACGTGAATGAGGGAACCGGCCCGGCCGTAGTGGGCACGCCGCTGAGATAGCTGGGCAGTCCGTTTGTCCCGTTCACAATGGCGAGGCCGGCTGGCAACGTTGATCCGCTGTTAACGGTCCAGGTAAATGGCGGAGTTCCGCCGTAGACCATTCGGTCGAGTTCGGTTGCGAACGGAACGCCGAGAGAGGCATCGTTCATCGTCAGACTGTTCTGCTCCAGCGGCGAGTTTACTCCGGCCGGCGTTACGATCAACGTTCCGCCCCAGTTAAACTTCGCACCTCCCCCGTCGGTGATATTTGCGGTGATCCCGAACACCCCGGATTGCGTGGGCGTTCCCGAAAGGATGCCGGCTGAGCTCAGAGTGAGCCCAGCGGGCAGCGGATTAGTGGATACTGTGGCGAATGTGTATGGCTGCTGTCCACCCGCCATTTTGAAGGTGAATGAATAAGGAACCCCGATGGTTCCGCCGGGAAGGCGATGAGCTGCGAAGACGCTCGCCTGAGGCTGTACCTGCCGGATTGGCGCGACGATGTAGGTCAGAACGCGGGTGGCGACATTTGCGGAATTGGCGTTATCGACCGCCTGGACAGTGAAATTGAAGACTCCGACGGCGGAGAACCATCCGCTCAGAATGCCGCCGCTCGACATTGAAACGCCCGTCGGGAGCGAACCCGAAACAAGGGACCACGCGTATGTCGAGGTTCCCGACGTTGTGAGCCCAAAATTTACTTCCGGATTTCCCACACCAGTGGCGAAGTTGCTCGATGCTATACGCAATCCGTTTGAGTTGTTGGAAATAAAGTTGGGGGTTGTCGTGAAGCTATGCCCAGCGGAGTCCTGAACGTTAATCGTCAGCGGGAAGGAACCGGTTGAGGTAGGCGTTCCGCTGAACAGGCCCGAGGCGGACATCGTAATACCGGGGGGCAGCAGCGTGCTTGCCGGAAAAACTGGTGGTGGTGCAATCGTAAACGTGTAGGGCGCGGTTCCGCCGAATGCGGTTAGCTGTTGCGTAAACGGCGTGCCGACAGTCGCGGTCCCGAGACCCGCCAGGAGGTTGATGGATGTCACGTTGAGAGTGAAGGTGCGCGTTACGCTGGCGCCAGCAGAGTCGGTAGCGGTTAAGTCGAAACTATACTGTCCCGGAGTCGATGGTGAGCCGGCGATTTCCGTGAGGCCAGGCGCAGCGTTAGGCGGCAAAGCAGAGCCGGAAATCAGCCTCAGGCCCGGAGGCAGCGTAGAACCGGCTGCGACAGCCCATGTATAGGGAGGTAACCCGCCGTTGGGAGTGATGATCGTGTTGTAAATATGGCCCACGACTTCATCCTGAAGGGTTGCCGAGGTAATTGTGAAATCCAGCTCGGTAGGAATTCCCAGATGGGTGTACAGCGTGAACAACTGCGACGTCGTGGACGTCCCGTCCGTCACCGTGATTGTGGGAGCAAAGCGCCCTGTAGCGGTCGCCGTTCCGATGATCTGACCGGTGGGCGAAATGGTCAGACCCGACGGCAGACCGGTCGCCGACCAGGTCAGCGCAGCCGTACCGCCAGTGGCGGCCATCGTTACCAGAGGACTCGCCGCTGTGTAAGCGTTGAAGTTAGCAACCGGGAGATTGAGAGGCGTCGTAATTGCAATGCCGGAGATTGTCACCGATATTGTGAAGTTGGTGCTATTAGTGCCGTCGCCGAGTGTGGCGACAAAGGAATAGGCGCCGGGCGCGGTTGGAGTGCCGCTGAGCACGCCAGCGGCCGAGAGCGTCAGTCCGGGGGGATATGCCGATCCAGCCGCAAGTCCCCATGTGGCGCCCGTCGTGTTGCTGAAAAGGAAGAGGGACTGCGAGTAGGGAACACCGGTGGCTCCAATGGGCATGGCCGTGATAGGTGTGCTGAAGCCGGGGATAATTATCGAATAAGTACGCGCGCCAACGACGCCGTTAACATCGGCAATCTGAAGCGTGAAGGTGTAAGCGCCGGGAGTGACAGGGCTAACCTGCAAGTCATAAGCCCCGGCAGCCAGACCAACCACGCCGCCCGCGCCGGTCGCTAACGCAACGCCGGGGGGTAATCCACCCGGAGCCGTTATCGTATACGGACCAGTGCCCCCACTTCCGGTAAGGACGAAGGTGTTCAAGCTCCCCAGGGCGAAAACTGAATTCAGCCCGGGACCGCCACTGATCGATACGTTCGTCGTTTGGTTAGACGACGCGTTGATCGCGATGTTATTGATCAACGTGTTGCCGGTGCTGTCTGTGACGGTCCAGATCGTCGAGACTGACCCCGTATTTGTCGGAGTGCCGCTGACGGTTCCAGTAGCGGCGTTTACCGCTAGTCCCGGATAGACAGGAGCAGCAGGGATAAACGACGAGTAGGTTCCGGTGCCGCCATAGATCAGCATGGCCTGGGAATACGGCGTGTTCACAATCAGCGGATTGGAAACACCGCCCGCGCTGGCAGGCAGACTCGTGTAGCTGAATGCAAGGCGGGATATCACCCATGAAAATGTCCTGGTCGAGGAGTTATTCAGCGAATCGGCGATCTTGACCGTGAAATTGTACGTTCCGGGGACCATTGCCCGTCCCGCGAGATAGTAGAATCCCGGATTTTGACCGAAATTGTCGCCAGGCCCCTGCAGGGTAACTCCCGGGGGTAAGTTGCCCGACTGTACGGACCAGGTATATGGAGCTATACCGCCAGTTCCGGAAAGTTGTGTCAGCACTGTACCGCCAACGACATTCGAGGTTGTGATGGCGGTCGTAATCGTGGGATTCGAAATAACGGTCGCCGGAACGATCATTGCGAATAACTTCTGAACTGTGCCGTTTGATCCGGCTGCCTGAATCGTGAAGGTGGAATTAAAGCCGGTGTTAGTCGTTGTTCCGGAGATAACGCCGGCGCCGCTGAGCGTCAATCCTGACGGCAGACTTCCGGAGGGCATCGTCCATGCACAACCGGTTCCGCACGCCGGCGCGTTGAGGGTGTAGGTATAGGCCAATCCAGAGGTCGGTTGCGGCAGAACTGGCGAGTCGGTGATGGCAAACGAGTTCACCACAAGGGTATAGATATAGCCCAATGTCACCGAAGGCGCGGCAGCGTCAGCCATATTGACTGTGAAGGTGAAGGTTCCCGCAGCCGTCGGTGTTCCGGTAATCTGCCCCGAAGAACTGACTGAAAGGCCGGCAGGCATGCTGACGCCTGACCACGCATAAGTACCGCTGCCGCCATAAGAGGTCAGCGCGAAAGAATATGGCGTGCCGACAACGGCTTTCGGCAAGGTGTTTTGATAGAGCGGAGCCACGTCCGACACATTCAAGGTGACGGCGCGGTCGAACGTCACGCCCAGTGAATCAGTCACCCGAATAGAAGTGGTATACAGACCGGGAGCAACGATGACACCAACCCAGGCTCCGGTGGATGTCGTGAAATTTGTCGGCAGCGGTTGTCCATCAATCACCCTCATTCCGGGAATTGTTTGTGCCCCAGGGGTCAGAGAATAGTGATATGGCGGCGTTCCGCCGGAAGGCGAGAGCTGATACGTGCGCACTCCGACGAGGACACTTCCCAGATTGGGACCGAAAGGCAGATTCAGCGGCGGCGGGCCCGCGGCATAGATATTCAGGGTGTAACTGCGCGTAGCGGTGTTGCCGGCGCTGTCTGTGACCAGGAACAGCGGGAAGAACAGCCCGGCGGCAGTTGGCGTTCCGCTGATGACTCCGCCCGTGGAAATCGTGAGACCTGGAGGAAGCCCATTGTACGCATATGGCAGAGTCCAGGTAAGTGTTCCCGTTCCGCCGGTTGCTACCAGAGCCTGATTATATGCGACTCCAACGTCGCCATAGGGCAGCGAACTCGTAGTGATTGAGATTGGCGTTACCGTTTCCACAAACTGACGGAAGCCATAATTCGCCGCATTAGTTGAATCGGCTGCCTTGATCAGGAAAGTGTAGGTTCCGGAGGTCGTCAGCGTGCCGCTAAGAACACCGCCGGAGGAGAGAGTTTGGCCCGGCGGCAGAGTTCCGCCGGCGAGAGTCCAGACATAGGCCGATGGAATGCAGCAGGCTGATAATCCAATCGACGGACTGCTTCCCACGACGTTAGTACCCAGGTTAGCCCCGGTGTTTATGGATATCGTCGTGACGCCATTCCCGTTGATAACGAACCCCTGGCTACGCGTGAGCGTATCGCCGGGCGCGTCTTTGAACCGATAGTACAAGGTGAAGACTCCGGCTTCCAAAGGCGTTCCGCTCAGGACCATAGTTGCAGGGTCAAACGTAATCCCATCAGGCAATATGGTGTTGGGCAACAGGACTGCCGTGTAGGGTCCCGTCCCTCCCTCAGGATGCAGTGTAGCCGAATAAGGCACATTGATCGTGCCTGTGGTAATGGATGGCGCCGAGAAAGAATCCAGCGCCGAGACATGCATTGGGAAATTCTGGCTGGATACCGCGCCATTGGCATCTGTAACAGTCAACTGAACGTTATAGTTGCCTGCAGCTTGTGGAATTCCCCATACTTCGGCCTGGCCGCCGTTCAGATAAGGACTTGTAATTGCCGCCCCCCAGCGAATACTCATGCCGGGAGGGAGCCCTGTCGCGGTCCATGTGAATGGCGCGGTCCCCCCGTTGAAGGCAAACACGCTCCAGCTATATGGATCGCCAACAATGGGATCATACGTGCTTAGCGAAGAGTACACCTGCGCCTGTACCACCGGCACTCCAACTACATCGAGCGACATGTTTTTTGTATAAGACACGTGATTCGAGTCGGTCGCAGTGATGTTTACACTCGACATTCCCGTGCCTGTTGGTGTTCCTGATATTACTCCCGCACTACTGAGAGTCAGTCCCGCGGGAAGGCAACAGCCCGCCGTCCAGACGTAGGGGCCGGTCCCGCCGCTCGCGGTCAGCTGATAGGAATATGGAGAATTCTGTGTGGCATTCGGCAAAAGGCCGGGGCTGGTGATGTTAACTGCATAGACCGTGAAAGTCTGGCTGCGGAAGGTCGTGTCCACGCCGTCGGAAACGCTGTAATTGAGCGTGTAGAAACCGGGGGTTGTCGGTGTACCCGAAAAAACTCCGGCGCTGCTTAGGATTATGCCGCCCGCGGAAGTAGTCGCGGTAAATGTCACGGGGCCGGCGGACCCAATAGCCGTAAAGGCGTATGAGTACGGCGCGCTGACAAATGCATCCGGGAGGCTGATCGACTGATCGCGAACATTCAGGGTCGTTATCTTTATGGTCTCGGCCTGCGTGAAATTGCCCCCGGTGCTTGTCACTTTGAGCGTAAAGTTATACGTCCCCGGAGTGGTGGCTACGCCGAGCAGGCCGGCCTGGGCATTCGAAGCGAAGTTAGAGGGTATATCTGTCCTGAGCGTGAGTCCTGTTGGTAAGGTACCGGAGACCAGCGACCACGTATAGACACCATTTCCGCCAGTGGCGCCCAGCTGAATATTCTGCGTGCCCATCGTATAGGTGCCCAGGTTCGTCCCGAAATTCATGGAGACAGGGGGGCCGGTGACTGGATAAACATTGATCGTATAGTTGCGATTCGTGGTATCTCCGGCAGCGTCGGTGACGATCACATTGAAGAAGAACTGACCCTGTGCCGTGGACGTCCCACTCAGCACCCCATTCGCCGCAAGAGTAATTCCCGGCGGCAGGTAGTTACCCATAGCTGTTGTCCACGTAAGCGTGCCTGTTCCGCCTGTTGCCGCCAAAGTCTGGTTGTAGGCGCTGCCGAAGTTGACAGATGCAAGCGAGCCTGTGCTGATGAAGATCGGCGTTGTGGTGACGTGGGCGATAAAGTTTCGAAGGCCAGGACTGGCGACGCCGGCCGCGTCGGTGGCTTTGATGAGGAACGAGTAATCACCCGCCGCCGTGGGGGAGCCACTCAGCAAGCCTGCGGATGACAGGGTAATACCGGGCGGCAGTGTGCCGCTGGCAAGAGACCAGGTGGTAGATGCGACGCAGCACGCGAACAACTGGTTGGAATATGTACTGCCCTGGCTGAGCTGACCAAGATTGAAAAAGCTATTGATCGAGACGTAGCTTGTTGCGCTGCCGGCAATAAAAAAGTTCTCCTGCCTATTCAGGAAATTACCTGCTGAATCGGCGAACAGGATGTAAGGATTAAAACTGCCGCCTTCAAGCGGTGTTCCGGTCACCTGCTGATTGGCGCCGTTCAATGTCAATCCAACGGGTAACGGGGCGATGTTATTGTTCGGGACAATCGTGGCAGTATAGGGCCCGGTACCGCCGAGGACCCGGAGACTGCCGGTATAGGCCGTATTTACTGTCCCGTTCGGCAGACCCGTATTCTGATCCAGAACCGAGACATGGAGCGGGAACACAAGGCTCGCCACCGCCCCGTTTGCATCGGTAACAGTTACCGTGATGTTGTAGGTTCCCGCCGCCTGCGGAATTCCCCAGATTTCCGCGTTGCCAGGGCCGATATAAGGACTCGTAATACCACTACCTGAGCGAATCGACATACCGGTTGGCAGGCCGCTGGCCGTCCATGTGAACGGCGCGGTTCCGCCGCAGCACATGGTGACCTGGAAAGCGTATGCATTGCCCACAACCGGGTCGTTCAGGTATCCGAGCGTAATTCGCGTCAAAGCAGCAGGCGCGCCGGTGACGTCAATTGACATTGTTTTGCTGTAGGAAAGGCCGTTTACATCGGTCGCCCTGACAGTAAACCAACTTAACCCTTGCCCTGAGTTGACTGTTCCTGAAATTACTCCATTTGCACTCAGACTGAGCCCGGATGGCAAGCCGCAGCAAATGTATGTCCATGTATAAGGGCCCGTCCCGCCGCTCGCGGTGAGCGTAGTGCTGTAGACGCCGTTTTGCGCCACATTCGGAAGCGCACCGGGGCTTGTGATATCGACTGCATAGATGTTCAGAGACTGGCTTTTGAAAATAGTGTCCGTACCGTCCGAAACACTGAAGTTGAGGCAGCAGGAGAAGGTCGCCGTCGGCGTCCCCGAGAGAACGCCTGCGCTGCTGAGCGTCAGGCCAGCCGGCAGAGTGCCGTTAGCGGTAAATGTAACCGGTCCGCCGGTACTCATCGCTGTGAAAGCGTAGGAATACGGCTGGCCTATGAATGCATCCGGAAGGTTGATCGACTGATCGCGAACATTCAGCACCGTAATCCTGATCGATTCAGTCTGCGTGACCGACTGGCCGTTGCTCGTCAATTTAAGCGTAAAGTTATAAGTACCCGGAGTGGTGGCTACGCCGAGCAGGCCAGCCTGGGCATTCGAGGAGAAGTAAGACGGTACATCTGTCCTGAGTGCCAGGCCCGTTGGCAAGGTACCCGAGACCAGCGACCAGGTATAGACACCATTTCCGTTATTGCCCCCCAGCTGAATATTCTGCGTGCCCGTCGTAAAGGTACCCAGGTTCGTTCCGAAACTCATGGCGAGCGGGGGGCCGGTGACTGAATAAACATTAATCGTGTAGCCGCGATTCGTAGTATCTCCGGCAGCGTCCGTGACGATTACATTGAAGAAGAACTGGCCCTGTGCCGTGGACGTCCCACTCAGCACCCCGTTCCCCGCAAGAGTAATTCCCGGCGGCAGGTAGCTACCCAAAGCTGTTGTCCACGTCAGGGTACCGGTGCCGCCCGTCGCCGCCAGAGCCTGGTTGTAGGCGCTTCCGATGTTCACAGATGGAAGCGAGCCTGTGGTGATTGAGATCGGCGTTGTCGTGACGTGGGCGATAAAGTTTCGAAAGCCAGGGCTGGCGACGCCAGCCACATCCGTGGCTTTGATCAGGAACGTGTAATCACCCGCCGCGGTGGGCGAGCCGCTCAGCAAGCCTGCGGACGACAGGGCAATCCCGGGCGGCAGTGTGCCACTGACAACAGTCCAGGTGGTAGATGCGACGCAGCACGCGGATAACTGGTTGGAATAAGCAGCGCCCTGACTGAGCTGACCAAGATTGTAATAGCTATTGATCGAAACATAGCTTGTTGCGCTGCCGGCGATAAAAAAGTTTTCCTGTCGATTCAGGAAATTGCCTGCCGAATCAGTGAACAGGGTGTAAAGATTAAAATTGCCGCCCTCAAGCGGTGTTCCGGCTACCTGCTGATTGGCGCCGTTCAATGTCAATCCAGCGGGTAACGAGCTGTTATTACAACACACATTATTCGGGACAATCGTGGCGGTATAGGGCCCCGTGCCCCCGAGGACCCGGAGCGTATTGCTGTAAGCCGTATTCACTATCCCGTTCGACAAACCAGGATTCTGGTCCAGAACCGAGACATGGAGCGGGAACACAAGGCTCGCCACCGCCCCATTTGCGTCGGTAACCGTTACTGTGATGTTGTATGTGCCCGCCGCCTGCGGGATTCCCCAGATTTCCGCGTTGCCAGGTCCAACATAAGGACTCGTAACGCCACTACCTGAGTGAATCGACATACCGGGGGGTAGTCCGGTAGCCGTCCATGTAAACGGCGCGGGTCCCCCGCAGCACATCGGAACCTGGAAAGCATATGCATTGCCCACAACCGGGTCGTTCAGGTATCCGAGCGTGATTCGCGTCAAGGTGACGGGCGTGCTGGTGACGTCGATCGATAATGTTTTCGTGTAGGAAAGACCGTTCACATCGGTCGCCTTGACGGTAAACCAACTTAACCCCGGCCCCGAGGTGACCGTTCCGGAGATTACCCCATTTGCATTCAGACTAAGCCCGGATGGCAGGCCGCAGCAATTGGCCGTCCAGGTATAGGGCCCTGTGCCGCCGCTCGCGGTAAGCGTCGTGTTGTAAACACCGTTCTGCACCGCATTCGGAAGCGCACCGGGACTTGTGATATCGACTGCATAGATGTTAAGAGACTGGCCCCGGAAAATAGTGTCCGTGCCGTCGGAAATACTGAAATTGACGCAGCAGGAAAAAGTCGCCGTGGGCGTGCCCGACAGAACGCCGGCGCTGCTAAGCGTCAGGCCGGCCGGCAGAGTGCCATTAGCGGCAAATGTGACCGGTCCGCCGGTACTCATCGCCGTGAAAGTGTAGGAATATGGCTGGCCTATGAATGCATCCGGGAGGTTGATCGACTGATCCAGAACATTCAGCACGGTAATCCTGATCGTTTCGGCCTTGGTAATCAGCACCCCGCCGCTGGTCACTCCGAGCGTGAAGTTATATGTGCCGGGTACTGTAGCGACTCCGATCAGCCCCGCCTGCTGAGTGGCGCTGAAGTATGACGGGACGTCGGTCCGAAGTGCAAGCCCGGGGGGCAGAGTGCCCGACACAACGGTCCATGAATACGTAAAATCGCCGCCCGAGGCGGCCAGAGGGATCTGTTGAGTACCAGTTGTGTAGGATCCCAGGTTGCCTCCGCTCGAAATGGCGAGAGCCGGCACGCCAACAACTAAATTTGCCGGCGCGCTCGCCACGCCTCCAGTGGTTATGACCACCGGATAGGTGCCATTCGCCAAGCCCGCGGGGACCGTAATTTTTGCAACGGCAATGCCGGCATTTCCATTGGTTACATAGAAATAATTCGGCAGTTGGCAGCATTGCGGGGCCAGTGTCACGGAAGAAACTGCGGCCGCGATCCCGTTGACAGTCACTGTCGTCGTGGCGTTGGGAATCGAAAGCGGCGACGTTGGATTACCCACGCGATCGGCGACCGCAGGCGTGGCAATGCCAGCTCCCGTGAAATAGATGGCGGCGGTTACGCCTGCTGGGGTCGGATTACTCGCGCCGTTCGGCGACTGATCCGGGTTGACAATATTGAAGATTCCAGGCCCGGTGGGAGCAATGGAGATTGGAAAAGAGTTCGATATGAGGCCGTTGTTCGTGACAACCACAGTTGCCGATCCGGTGGCTGTTCCATAGGGAATCTGGAAATTGATCTGGCCTGCGCTGACGAAGTTCACTCCGGCGGAAACGCCGTTGACTGTAAGGGAAGTTCCGCCCAGCGCGGTAGATAGTGGATTAAAGCTGTTGCCATTGACGGTGGAATTCGCGAGCAAGGTGCCAAAGACGCTCGCGAGTGAGCCCGGCGCCAGTGGCGTCGCGGCAAAACTCCCGGAATTGGTTACGCCCGTTATCACCGGCGGGGTGGGCGCTGCAATTGCAATTGACAGACTCTTCGCCGCGGACGTGAGGAGATTACTGTCCTGCACTGTAACCGTGAAAGCGAAGGGACTGCCGGTAGTCGTGGTGGGCGTCCCTGCTATCACACCTGTCGACGCGTTCAGCGTCAGACCCGGCGGAGGCGCGCCTGATATCACTGTCCAGTTCTGATATGGAGCCACGCCATTGGCTGCCTTGAGCGTTGCCGAATAGGCCGTACCTAACGTTCCCGCCGGCGCGCCGTTCACGATCAGGAACCCTCCCGGCGTTCCCGTAATTTCAGCGATGCCCCGCGCCAGCGGAAAACCGCAGTCCGCGATGATATAACCGCGAAAGCCAGGTGCACCGGCAAGCCCACCGCCCCCGTGCGAAAGCGAGAAATTCAATTGCCCGCCAGCGATAATATTCGCCGAAGTCTGCGGCGAGGGAACGCTGCCGCCGCCGGTAACGGAGCCGAAGTACGAGACGGTGCAGGTACCAGAGCCGGCGGTGGTGCCGAAGGGATCGAGCGATGTGTTCGAGATGGTTATGTTCGTGTCGTTAGCATTCTGGTTCAAAACGCTGGTAAACAGAAGCGATGAGACGCCAGCGGTTCTCGGCAAAGCGGAGACTTCCGGGATTTGCGAGTAGGAGTTCAGTTTTACTGCTGGCAGGACATACGAATACCCTCTGGCGGAACCAAAAGTACAGGAAGCTGTAATATAACCCTGGAAACCCGGCGCGAGTGCAGAGAGCACGTTAACGTAGGTACTTCCCGCGGCGATATTTGGCGTAGTAAAGCTGGAGGCGGGGGCGCCGGAGCCATAGAAGTTTAGTGAGCAGGTTCCGGACTGCGCCGTCGCGCCTGACGCACCGAAAGGATCGACGCTTGTATTGGCTATGGCAATGCCTGTATCGTTCCCGTTCTGACTTGTGACCGCCGGAAAGAGAAGAGGACGCGTGGCCGAACTGCGCGGCAGCGTCAGAGTTTCAGGCGTTACGGGCAGCAGGATTTCGCTGGTCGTGTTAAATCCGCTCAGAAGATAGGCGTAGCCTGCCGCGGTCCCGAAGGAGCAATTGGCAATGACATAGCCCGAAAATCCCGGCGCGAACCCGGAAACGGTTGCAGAGTAGACCGTTCCCGGCGAAATGAGTGGTGTGGTGAACGGACTGGCCGGCGCGCCCGATCCATACATATAAAGTGTGCATGATCCTGATGTGGCCGTTGCGCCGGCACCTGAAGCGCCGAAAGGATCGCTGCCTGTATTTGCGATTGAAATGCCGGTATCGAAGCCACCGGCATTGGTCGCATAAGGAATCAGGAGGGCTTGCGAGGCCGGAACACTCCGCGGAAGCGTGACCACCTGCGCCGTTTCACCTGCGGACCCGATGCCCGGCTGAAAGACCCTGGCCGATCCACGCGCAAGCGGGAAAGCGCAATTCGCAATCACGTAGCCCTGGAAGCCAGGAGCGCCCGTAATTCCGCCCCCGCCCTGCGAAAGTGTAAAGGTCAATTGCTGGCCAGCCGCGATGGATGAGGATACCTGCGACGCCGGGGCGCTGGTTCCGTAATAGTTGACAGTACACGTGCCAGCCAGAGCCGTGCTTCCCTGGGTATCCAGAGATGTGTTTGAAATTGTGAATTCAGTGTCGAAACCGATCTGATTTGTCGCGAACGAAAACAACAACGGCTGCGCGGCTGCGTTGCGGGGTGTAGTCAGGACTTCCGACTGACTCGGATATGTCAGAGGAGAAGTGACGCTAATCGACAGCGCTTTGGAGGGAGAGGTGCTCGGTGTGCTGTCGTTCACCGTGACCGTGAAGCTGAACGGATTTCCTGTAAACGTGGACGGTGTTCCGCTGATCACGCCGGTCGCGGCATTCAGGGTCAGCCCGGTCGGGAGGGATCCCGAAGCCAGCGCCCAGCCACTGTAGGGAGCCAGACCGCCGCTCGCCGTCAGGGTAGCTGAATACGGCGTCCCGATCACACTCGCGGGCAGCGCGGTAGTCGAAACCGTCACGGCGCCGCCAGGCTGCGCCAGGATAATTGCGGGAGCGATTATCGCCAGAGTCCTGAATATGAGTCCACGTAAACAAATCTTAAACATGTCAAAGCCACCTGGTATTCGCACTGAAGGTTTCAACCGCGAGAATCGCTCGTTGCGAAACTTAGCCTCTCGCGGATAATGTTTGGAAGTGGCCCAAACCACAGCCAGCATGGACCGTACTGGTAGTACTATTTATTGATCTATTTCTCACATATCGCACACTGCAGTGTAAATCAAAGCACGCTCCGATAACCAGCTTTTTTTGCAACCGATAATTAAAGTTCAGCGGATAGACCGGGAGATTGGCGGAGTCCAATACCGGTACGAAACCCCGCGTTCTCGCCCTTTATTGAGGTTTGCGGTCACGAAAGATCACGGTCGTGTACCGATATGTAAAATGCAGTTGCGAATGGAGGGGCGATGGATTCGCCTGCGCATTCCGCACCCTGGAACTTCTCCCGATGGCCGCAACTCAACGCCAGGAGAATCACGACGTGATATAGCACCGTAGATTGCACGGATGCTAGTATTGGGCCTTGTTTCCTGCAAGATCCTAACTTTCCGTAAAGAGGAGCCGGTGAACGTTCGTGACATAGTAAGGCAAATACATGCGGATATCGAGCGAGGCGAATCGATACGTGCAGATTCCCCGGCGTCGAACTCGGCAGCCAAACGTCAACTGACGGCGCTTCGCAATTCATATGCGCGCGTATACGCGGTTCGGCATTTGGCCGGGACAACACCGCCATCGCCCGATACCTTAAGGGGATCGCTTGGGAAGTATCTGGTGCGGATAGTCCAGCGAATGCTCTTTTGGTACACACCTCAAATCCACCGATTTCAGGATGAGGCAACACTATTGCTGGATGGTCTGTTCCGGATGGTTGAGCTCCAGTTGGACCAAATTGATAGTCTCCGTGCCGAAGTAACAGCTCTGCGCCGGGATTCCTGGCCGTCGCGAACGGATTCGCCGCAAGTCGCGGGGGGGGACTCGGGTGTGGCGGGCGCCCTCCCCGCCTCTTTTGAATATGCACTACAGGACCATTTCAGGGGATCGGAACAGCAAACCGCGATCAAACTCCAGGTCTGGCTGGAGGCAATTAACGGAATGGCGAATGCGAACCAGCTAAAGACGGGAAGCTGGCTGGATATTGGGTGCGGCCGCGGCGAATGGCTCCAAATGGTGACGAAGACGGGTATTCGTGTGACTGGAATTGACCCGAGTTCGGCTGTGATCGCGCATTGCTGCGAAGCCAATCTGCCTGCCGAAAAAGCGGACGCTCTCGGCTGGCTGGAGCGCTGCCCGGATGCTTCACTGGCGGTGATCACCGCATTTCATGTCGTGGAACACTTACCGCCGGAAGGGCTGGTGAAGTTGGTGCAACTGGCGGCCCGCAAACTGCAGCCCCGCGGCATCCTCGCCATTGAGACACCGAATCCGGCGAATTTGCCTATGGGCGCACACCGCTTCTGGAACGATCCGACCCATCAGCGGCCGGTACCAGCGGCGCTGCTCCGATTTGTGATGAATTACTTTAACGTCAACGTCGTAAAGCAACTAGAACTGAACCCATGCCCTGAGGCGGAGCACCTGCCGTTCACCGAAATCGAGATGGTTCGCCGGATCGACCAATTGATGTATGGTCCCCAGGACTACGGATTGATAGGCGTACGTGAGAGCTAAGAAGCCAGTTGCTTTTTTCAGTCCGCTGCCGCCCGCCCGGACCGGCACCGCGGACTATGCCCACGCACTGATTCCGGAACTATCCCGGCTCGTGGATCTCAAAGTCTTCGAGCAGGTTCCCAGACGGTTCGATCCCGCCGATTTCAGCAATATCGTTTATCAAATAGGGAACAACTCCTGGCATTGGGAAATTTATGAATTGGCGTTGCGACACCCTGGCATCGTCGTGCTGCACGAGGCTAATCTGCATGACCTGATACGCGGACACACCGGCGCGCAATCCGACGCGTATATGAGGGAAGTAGTTTACGAGATATTCGGCGTGGAAATGGAAGCGTTGGGCGGACCCGGGGTAAGTTCTGCCGGGGCACAACCTCGCATGTTCTCGATGTTGAAGCGACTGCTTTCCGCAAGCCGGGCCTGCATTGTGCATAACCGGTATGCGGAGGGAATAGTCAGGCGAAAGGGCTTTACTGGTCCCGTGGCCCGGATACCACACGGAGCGGAGCTGATATCCCGCGATGGCTCTGACTTCAGAAAAAAGCTGGGGCTTGAGCCGGAGGAACCACTGCTCGGGATGTTCGGTTACTTCCGGCCGGATAAGCAGGTCTGTGAGTGCCTGCAGGCCTTCGGGAGTTTTCTGAGATACGTTCCTTCGGCCCACATGGTGATTGCCGGCCAAGCGCATCCCGAAGTGCCCCTGGCGGAGGAAATCGAACGTCTCGCTCTTACTGGACGGGTTCACGTTCTGGGTTTTCAAACGCTTGAGGACCTCGACGGTTATATCGCCGCCTGCGACGTGATCCTCAACCTGCGATCGCCGACGTTTGGAGAGAGCTCCGGCATTGCTGCGCGGGCGTTCGGAATGGGCAAGACCGTAATACTGACCGACGACGGCGTTAACTGCGATTTCCCGGACGATATCTGCGTCCGGATACCCGCCGACCGCTACCAGGTTCCGGTTCTGAGCAGGACGCTGGATTGGTTGCTTTCGACGCCCGGCCTGCCCGCGGAAATCGGGGGCGCAGCTGCCCGGTGGGTAGCCGCAAACAGCACCTGGGAGCACGTAGCCGCGCGTTATGCGGAGGTTTTGGCTGACGATCGAGGTGAGCCCAGTTCAAAGCTCACCGATTCGAGGGTCGCCGGCCACCAGCATTTTGCGAGTTACCTGGCGCGGTGGGTGGGATCTGCAACAGCCGAGTTCAGCTATCTTGAGCAGCACCGGAACCGCCTGGTCCGGACGCTGCAACTGACGCCGCCCGGCAGTTCCACGCAACGCGTTCTCGAAATGGGTTGCTATCTCCAGATCACGCCTGCATTGCGCAATCTGCTGGGGTACGGAGATTTGCGGGCGTGTTATCTCGGCCATGGCGCACCCGATCTGAAGACCAGAACATCCGGCGATGGTGAGACATTTGAATGCGCCATCGACCTTTTCGATTGTGAGCGCGATCCATTTCCTTATCCCGCCGATTTTTTTTCGACGGTCCTGTGCTGTGAACTGCTGGAGCATTTGAAAATCGACCCGATGTATATGATGGGTGAGATTCACCGCATTCTGAAAATTGGCGGTGTGCTCGTGCTGACGACCCCGAACGCAGTATCGTTACGCGCTGTTCACTCTGTAATCAAAGGCAACCACCCGGGTTTCTACAATCGGTACCCGGATCCGCAGTCCGGCGATCCCGACCCCAAACATGAACGAGAATATACGCCGCTGGAGATCTCGTTGTTGCTTGAGGCTGCGGGTTTTTTTGTCGATCACATCGAGACTGGCCCCTATGGAAGCGAATCCTCGGTGGGGGCCGAATGGACTTCGTCGCTGCTGGCCTCGCTGAATGCGGACCTCAAGTTGCGGGGCGACTGCATATTCGCAGTCGCCCGTAAGGAATCAATTCCGCGCGATTCGCGCCCCGCATGGCTGTACGATTCGGGTGGTGAACCAAATCAGGAATTTCGCCCCCGATAATTCTCCGGATGAGTGTTGTTACACTGACTTGACGCGCCAATGACTTCCGTCGCAATCGTGATACCGACGCTGCTGGGTGGTGCCCCGCTGAAAAAATGCCTGGCGGCGCTTGAGCGTCAGACTTACCGGGATTTCGAAATTATTGTCGTAAATAACGGAGTCGACAATGGCGTAGATTCCAGCGAGGTATCTGCGCGTGTAATTCAAATGCCTCGTAACGTGGGATTCGGAGCAGCCGTCAACGCAGCCATCCGAAGCAGCGATACGGCACTTATAGCTACGCTTAACGACGATACCGAACCGGATACAGGTTGGCTGGATGCGCTCGTCCGAGAGATCAACTCCGATCCGCAGGTTGGCATGTGTGCGTCGCAAATTCGCCGGTTTCAGGCTGACTGTCTGGATTCCGCTGGAATGCTGATCTGTCTCGATGGCAGCAGTAAACAACGTGGTGGCTGCATGCCGCGCGCGTCCTTCGACCGATCCGGAGATGCCTTACTGCCCAGCGCCTGCGCCGCCCTCTATCGGCGCAGTATGCTGAACCAGATTGGCTTGTTCGATGAAGATTTTTTCCTTTATTGCGAGGACACAGACCTGGGCCTTCGCGCGCAATGGGCGGATTGGCGATGCCGCTACGTCGCGGGGGCTTCGACACGTCATCATTATTCGCTGACGGCTGGCTCCGTTTCGTGTCTCAAGGCGCGTTTGGTTGAGCGAAATCGAATTTGGCTGGCTATCAAGAATTTCCCTCCGCGATTACTCCTCGCGCTCCCGTTCGTTTCCTTCGCACGGTATCTTTCGCAGCTAAGGTCGATCGGCAGTTCGAACAGCGCGGCAGCTGGCTTCATCAACTCGGGCCAGTCGCGCTGGTCGGCAGCGGGAATTGTCATTCGGGCGCATTGGGAAACCCTGTTCGAATTACCGCGCCTGATCAGAAAAAGGAATATTGTCCGTTCGACGAGACGAATACGCGCGGACGAATTCATTCATATTCTGTACCGGAATCGAATTACCGCCTGGGAGATCGGACAACAGTGAAACTCCTGAAGGTAATGGTGATCGTACCTGCCCTGAATGAGGAAGGTGCTATCGGAGATGTTGTCCGGTCGGTGAAGAGAGTACTCCCGGGTATGCCGGTGCTTGTAATAGACGACCACTCCTGGGATTCCACGGCAGTCCTGGCAAAAGTCGCCGGGGCCGAAGTGGTGAGATCGGACATCCATATTGGAATCGGCGGCTGTGTGCGGCTTGCGTACTCGATGGCGCTGGAGCAGGGATACGATTACGTAATTCGGGTAGATGGCGACGGGCAACACGAGACAGGAGATATTCCTGAAATACTCGAAACTCTGGTTGCGACTGGAGCTGACGCCGTAATCGGTTCGAGATTTGTGAAGCCGGGGCAGTGGAAGTCGCCAGTCCTCCGCCTCATCGGCATAACTATTTTCCGCGCTCTCCTGAAACCGGTATTAGGCAAGGCAATTCAGGATCCGACGTCGGGATTTATTGGAATCAACCGCCGCGCACTGGAAGTTCTGGCTCAATCGCTGCCTGCGACTTACCCGGAGATCGGGGCCCTCATCCTCCTCCGACAAAATGGCTTGCAGTTCCGCGAAATCTCAAGCCGCATGTATCCGCGCCGCACCGGACGTTCCTCTTTCACAGCAACCCGGTCTTTACAATACACATGGAGCGTATTGCGCGGAATTCTGGCCCATACCATGCGTCCGGAACTGCCACTGGACCGAATCTATCAGGGTGGGCTTGAAAGCGAATAAGCGGCGCAGGGAATCCGCGCCCTCCGCCGAAACGCCGGCTGGCGCCGCCACGATTTTCGGGGTATCCGCCTGGCTGTATGCTATTCCTGCAGCTTTGGGTTTGATTTTCGCTTTTGGCGAGTCGGTTCGCGGCCCTTTTATTTTCGACGATTACCATTTGCCGTTTAACGATCCGCATGCAGTCGAGATGGGCGCCAGATTCTGGATTGGCGGTGTGCGCCCCCTCCTCATGGTCACGTACTGGGCGAATTTTCTCCTCTCTGGAACAAACCCCGAGTCGTACCACATAGTCAATCTCATCCTGCACCTTACAGCTACCGCGCTGTTCTTCCTGATCCTGCGACGTCTCGGGGCATTTCTTCCAGCCAGCCCGGGGTGGAGCCCGTGGTTCGGCGCCGGGCTTTTTCTGCTGCATCCTCTGCAAACCGAGTCCGTGGATTACGTAGCAGGCAGATCCGAAATTTTATGCGCCATTTTCGTGTTCATGGCATGGTTATTGTTTTTGCATTATTTCGACACCAGGTTACCGGTAATCGCGACAGTAGGTATCTTATTGTGTTGTGCCGCCGCGGTTCTTTCCAAAGAAAGTGGCGTTTGCGTGTGGGGTCTGATGGTCTGCTCGGATTTCTATTGGAACCGGCAGGGAGTCGCTACGCAATTACGACGTAAGGCCGCTCTCTATCTCACTGGCCTGGCAGGACTACCGGCAGCTGTATTCCTGATATTCCGCATGCTGTCCAATTCTTCCACCGCGGGATTTGGAACGGGCGTGACGCCCTGGGCGTATGCGCTCACCCAGTGCCGTTCGATCCTGATTTATTTACGTCTCTTCTTTTGGCCGGCGGGACAGAACCTCAACTGGCGCTTGCCGATGTACCATTCCGTGTGGCAGGGAGGGGCGTGGCCGTATGCCCTCGCTCTGATGACGTTGCTCGCCGGGGTGTGTTTCTTTTATTCGAGGCTCAGGGTGTTTTCATTTGGTGTGGCCTTGTTTCTGGTGGCCCTGGCGCCAACCTCATCATTTGTGCCTGTGCAGGATAATCTGGCAGAGCGCCGCATGTACTTACCGCTTGCGGGCCTGATTATCGCGGTCCTCGGCGTCGCCGCTCAGACCCCCGTCGGGACGCGGATGCGGAACGCTGTATTCACCCTCCTGTTGGCAGCCGTGGCGCTGGTCTCCCAAAACAGAAGCCATATCTGGAGTGACGAACGTCTCATGTGGCGGAATGTGATTGCGCAGGATCCCGGTAACGCCCAGGCGCATTCCTGGCTGGCAGGCGTACTGGCGATGCGCGGCGATTGCGGAGGTGCCGCGGTGGAATACAAAACTTCCGCCGACCTTGATGGCCTGACCCTCGCTAACGGCACGAATCTGGCAACGGCCTATGAATGCAGCAAGCAGCCGGAACGGGCGCTGGCCACATGGCGAGAACTCGTTAAGATTCATCCGGCCGCCAATGCTTACAACAGAATCGGATATCTGGAAGCGATCAATAACAATATTCAACCCTCTCTGGACGCCTTTGATGCGGCCCTGCGTCTTGACCCGAACAATGCCACCGCATACGCGTACCGCGGAACGGCAAATATGGCGCTGCGGAAGACGGCCGCGGCTAAGGAAGATTTTCTGCGGGCTATCGCTCTTGACCCCGGCAATGCCATCGCGGCGGCTGGACTGGGGCGTCTCGGGACGGAACCTCGTCTGGTGAAGGAACAATAGTGGCGTTGCGCATCGGTGTCAACGCGCTCTACCTTATTCCCGGTGGAGTAGGAGGGACCGAGATCTACCTCCGTCGGCTGTTGGAAGCAATGCAAGAGACCGACCGGATAAATCACTATTTTGTTTTTGTCAATCGGGAAACCGACCCGGAGCTCGTTCCGCGAGGGGAGAGATTCCATCTGGTGCGCTGTACGGTTGCCGCACGGATTCGTCCGCTCAGAATCACCTACGAGCAGACCGTGCTGGCCGCACTACTGAAGAAGTACGGAATTTCCGTGCTGCTGAATCCCGGTTACACAAGCCCGGCACTCTCACCTTGTCCCGTGGTATCGGTGTTTCATGACCTGCAACACAAGGTTCACCCTGCGTTTTTCCGCCCTGCGCAGTTACCATTCTGGAACCTATTGTTATGGGCGTCGGCGCGAACATCGAAGAGAATCATTGCCGTGTCGTCGAATACCGCTGCCGATCTGGCAAAATACATGCCGTTCGCCGACACAAAAACCAGCGTTGTTCCGCACGGCGTGGATCCGGCTTTTTCGGAAATTGCGACGAGGCGGAGCCTCAAGTGCGACCGGAATGAGTCCGCAGGAATCCGATGTGAAGCTGATCGATTGCTCCTCACGGTCTCGACGCTTCATCCTCACAAAAACGTGGCTCGGCTCATTCAGGCGTTCGCGTCTTTTCGAGTCAACCGGCCGGAGTATCGGTTGGTGGTGGCTGGCCTGCGCGGATTCGCAACGGCGCAAATTGAACAGTTGGTGCGGACTCTGAACCTCGACGGCTGCGTAGAACTTACTGGTTGGATACCACAGGCGGACCTCTACAGTCTTTTTGAGCGTGCCGATGCATTCGTGGCGCCCAGTCTCTTCGAGGGGTTCGGGTTGACGTTGGCGGAAGCGCTGGCGGCCGGACTACCAACCGCATGTTCCGACATCCCCGTGTTTGATTCAGTGGCGGGGACGAGCACGGTCCGGTTCAATCCTCAATGTGTGACTGCCATGACTGAGGCGATGCATAAAGTGACTGGCGATGAGGCGTTCCGCAGTTTCGCGCGCACGGCAGGACCGGCACAGGTGCAGTCCCTCCGGTGGACCCGAACCGCGGTGTTAACGCTGGAAGAACTGGTTAAGGCAGCAACGCCCTGCTAAACCGGCCGCGAGGCGCCGCAGAGACGCTGGAAGAATTCTACGGAGCGTGCAGCCGCGGCCTGCCAGGTGAAGATTTGCGCTCGTTTGGCGCCCTGCGCGCTGAGCTTTTGCCGCAACCCTGGCGATTCCCCGATCAGCGCGATGGCGCGCGCAAGCTCAGCCGGACTTCGTGGATCTACAAGCAGCGCGGCATTGCCTGTGACCTCTGGAAGCGAAGAAATGTTTGAGGTGATCACCGGGCAACCCGCCGCCATAGCCTGCACAACCGGAAAGCCAAAACCTTCGTAAAGACTCGGGTAAACAGTTGCCAATGCCCCTGCGGTCAACGATGGCACCAATGATTCAGGAACGTAGCCGAGGTAACGTAACCCGGAATTCTGCCGGGTTAGTTCTGCAAGCCGGTTCATTGTGCCGACACAGTCCCAGCCCGGCAGACCGGCGAGCACAAGTTTATGTCCATCGCGGAAACCCGAGGGCAATGACATCCACGCCGTCAACATGGTTTCGATGTTCTTCCTGGGCTCAATCGTTCCGATGTAAAGGAAGTAATTGTCTTTTAGATCGTAGCGTGAAGCCGCCCGGCGGACATCGTTCGGATCGACTGAAAAATAGGTACTTGGCACGCCCGGATAGATCACGCGAATCTTTTCGGGATCTAGTCCGAGAATACGCACCGCGTCCGACTTTGTATTTTCCGAAACCGCAATCAGTCCCGCTGCCCGATGAAGGACCCGATCCGCAAACGCCAGGTCAGCGATAACCTGCGCACTCCGGTGAAACTGGGGCGTAATCCAGGCGGTAAGATCATGCAGGGTAGCCGAAAGCAGCGGACGTCTGGGCAGAACCCGTAGCAGGTTGGAGGCGTGAAATATGTCGCAACGTGGCGCAAACCGATCGAGCATTGCGGCGGGCATGTGATTGAAGAACTGAAGCAATGCGAGTCCCAGCCAATTCGACCTGATCCCCGGCGAATGGAGAAGCGCTCCGGAAGCGGGTTCCAGAAACGATAGGACCGCCGGGTCGCAGGCTCTAACTGCTCTGAGCCAGTGGTAGAGCCACGTCTTGACGCCGGCACTCCTGACCAGCAATGGGGAGCAATCGATGCAAACGGCGGATTGGTGCGGGTGTTCTGCCAAATGGAACGCTTTCGATTGTCCGATTCTATCCCGGCAGATTATCGGGCGCCGAAACGGTCGTGCACAGTCAGGAATCACATCGGCACAAAGAACCGGGTAGAATTAAGAACGATCATGCCGAATCTGCGATGACCCACTTTTCAGAGATCAAGCTTTCCGCGGTGCTGCGGAAGAATCTCGACAAAAACAACTTCATCATTGCCACGCCCGTACAGGCTCAGGCGATTCCGCCGCTCATCGAAGGCCGCGATGTTGTCGCCACCGCGCAGACCGGCACCGGCAAGACGCTCGCCTTTGCCATCCCGATCATCGAGGCGTTGATTGCCGTTCCGCGCAGCAAGAGCATCAAAGCGCTCATCATCAGCCCGACCCGCGAACTCGCTATTCAGATCGAAAAAGCTATCAGCGAACTGACTCCCGGCACTCACATCCGTACCGCTGTCGTAGTGGGAGGCATGAGTGAAGCACAGCAGCTTCGCGATATCGAGATGGGCGCGGAAATCGTGATCGCCACTCCTGGCCGGCTCTGCGACTATCTGGATCGCCGCCTGGTTTCGCTTTCGAAAACAACGATGATTGTTCTGGACGAAGCAGACCGTATGCTCGACATGGGCTTTCTGCCTTCGCTGCGCACCATTCTTGAAAAGCTGCCTGAAAAGCGCCAGATGATGCTCTTTTCCGCGACGATTGAATCATCCGTTGCCCATCTCGTACATTCGTACGTACACAAGCCTGTCCGCATCGAGGTGGGGGCCTCCACGCGCCCGGCGGAGCAGGTGGATCTTTATTGTTTCGAAATCGAGGTGCGTTCCAAATCCGATTTGCTGCTGCATCTGCTGGAGACGGTTCAGGGCTCCATGCTGGTTTTTACCGCCACGCGCATGGGAGCCGACCGCCTGGCGCAATTACTCGTGCGGGCCCGCATTTCATGCACGGTTATCCATGGTGAGCGGTCGCAGTCCGAACGCAATCAGGCACTACAGGGCTTCAAGGATGGCAATTTCCGCGTACTCGTTGCTACCGATGTCGCGGCGCGCGGTATCCATGTGGACGACATCGCGCATGTGGTGAACTACGACTTGCCGCAGATCCCGGAGGATTTTATCCATCGGGTGGGAAGGACGGGCCGCGCGGGTGCACGGGGTTCGTCGTGGACGTTCGCGACTCCGCTGGAGCGCGCCGATATCAGAGGTATTGAGAAGATGCTCAACGTCAGAATTGAGTACCAGGACGTTCCGTCTCTGCCGCCTCCGATTGGCATGGTGCCTGAAGATGGCATTATTGTCCGAACCGCGGCCGTCAGTGCTCCAACTTCGACCGTTGTACCCCAGGCGCCTAAAGTGCGCAGCTTTTCACCCGGCCGCCGCAGGCGCTGACACTGTTCCTCATCGCCGAAGTCGGCTACCGGCTCGGCAATTCATAGGCTTTTCCGACTGTTGAAATGGGAGCGGTTGCGTTCAGCATGCCGTATCCACGTGCCGAGCGAGTGTGCGAGTCTATTGGGAGGGATCGGACGAGGCTCCCATGCAAGACGGGTGGGTGAACGGCTGCGCCCATTGTCTTGCCGCCGATCGGAATTGCTGACAAATGCCAGGGTCCATGTCTGGAAGTGCAAAAGGTTTTTTCAATCGATACAGGGACCTAGGCGCACGCAAGTTTTGGTTGATGGCTATCGTTGCGGCGATCGGCGGGATCGCATCCGCGTGGCTCCTTCCAATCGGCATCGCGAGGGTTAGTCCCCGCGACGGATCTTACCAGGAGCGAACGATTGAATCGCCCGACAGCTCCGATGGCAAGCCTGCCCCCTGCGTACCAGCGAGCTTTGCAAAAAATCTAAGCGCCGCCGTCAGGCTGCCGATCGGGATGCGCTTCAATGAGACCAAGCGGGTGACGCTCAGAATTGCATTGGCCCGTGAGTTTCGACTCAGTTGCGGGTCCGACAATGTTCCCGAAGATCAACGTGTTTTGAAAGCGCACGCGGCACTGCAGTCGCCCGGATTCGACATCTCCCCTTCACCCGAAAACATCTCTCTCGGTGGTGCGGATCAACTCGAATGGACCTGGCTGATTCGTCCTAAGTCGGCAGGGGCTCAGGATATTCGGCTGGTTACAGAAGGCGAAAATGGATTGAGTTTCAATCTTCAAAAGATCTTACCGCCTGCCGACTGGGTCGATCAGAGCCCCCATCAGATTGTGGCGAGCATCGAAGTATTGACTGAACTCGGCCTGACCGGACGCCAGGATGCGGTTCTTAAGGCTCTCGGCGCCTTTTTGGGAATCCTCGGGGTGGTCTTCGGATATCCATTTCTTGCTTTAAAGGGGCGGAATTCGGGGGAAGAGCGTGGTGACAAGTCTACTACCAGATCGGCCAGGGAGGTGGCGCAAAAAGTCAAAGCACTTTCGCCTACCCAGTGGACCCTGCTTCAGGCGGTTGAGGCGATGGACGGACAGGGTATGCACCACATCCTGGCCGCCTGTGCCCCTGGCATTGGGCCGTCGGATTCTTTTCACCGTCTGAAGAGCCTCCAGGATGATGAATTGATAACGATGGACAAGGGGAATGTCTGGCTTTCAGAGCTGGTCAAGCGGTCTCTTGGTCATCGGAAGCTTAAGAACTGGCGTTAACTCCGAGACGGAGGACCACGAATCGCTTACGATGATGGTCAGTGCGAATTCTGGTTGTCGAAGATGAAAAAAGGATGGCGGGCCTGCTGAAACGCGGCCTGACCGAAGAGGGTCATCAGGTCTTTGTCGCGCACGACGGCAAAGAAGGCTACGAAATGGCCCGGTCGGCGGAATTCGACGTGATCGTTCTGGATGTGATGCTGCCGGGTATGGACGGCCTTTCCATCGCGCGACATCTGCGCGAGGCTCAAAACCGGACGCCGGTGCTCATGCTGACAGCCAGGGACACAGCAGCCAGCGTGGTTGCGGGATTAGACGCCGGCGCGGACGACTACCTGACGAAGCCCTTCTCGTTCGATATATTTCTCGCCCGTGTTCGCGCGGTCAGTCGGCGCGGCGCCATTCCCCGGCCAGTCTTACTCCAGGTAGCCGATCTCCGGCTTGACCCTTCCACACGGCGAGTCACACGCGGCGAGCAGCCGGTCAGTCTCACTCCGCGCGAATTCAGTCTTCTCGAACTGCTCATGCGAAATCACGGGCGGGTCATTACCCGCGACACGATTCTCGAATCGGTCTGGGGCTTCGACAGCGATGTCGCAGGCAATACCATTGAGGCTTTTGTCCGTTTACTCCGCCTGAAGGTGGATACGAGCGAGCCCAAACTGATTCATACCGTGCGCGGGGTAGGTTATGCGATGCGGGAGTCGTAGGTGAAGATCAATACGCGCTCAGTTCGCTTCCGTCTGACCGTGTGGTACGCGCTGATTCTGAGCGCCGCGCTTTGCGTCTTCAGCCTCCTGATATTCGGATTGATGGAGCAGCGGCTGATGGGCGATATCCGGCGGGGCCTCGATGAGGAGGCGGCGCGCTTTGAAGAATTTGTTCAAAGGGAGGTTCAGATCCCGGATGTGAACCTCACCGATGAAATCGAAGAATTCTGCCATGCCCTGCCATCGTCCAGTTATCTGAATTTGAGGCCGACGGCGGGGGGCGCGCCGTTCCACCATCCGGCTGCGGTCGTCCCGCCGCACGTTCATTACGCGACGCTGACTCGCGCGATCTCGATTCAGAATCGGCCATATATGCTCGAAATCGGAGCTTCCCGCGCCGAGATGCACAGAGCTCTGGAATTACTGCAGGCGCTGCTGATGAGTCTGGTACCGGTGGTAATCGCGATTTCCTGTCTTGGTGGCGCCTGGCTGAGCCGCAGAGCGCTCAGGCCCGTGGACGAGATTACATCGGCGGCACGCGCGATCGGAATCGAAAACCTGGCATACCGGCTGCCCGCGCCGGGGACAGGCGATGAACTTGAACGTTTGACGGAAACATGGAATGCGACCCTGGCGCGACTGGAAGCGGCGGTTGCGGTGCTGTGGAGTTTTGCCGGCGATGCATCGCATGAGCTTCGGACGCCGGTTGCGGTGATCCGCACCAGCGCGGAACTGGCGTTGCGCCGGGACCGGGACCCGGAGGCGTATCGCGATTCGCTGCGGGAAATTGCGGCCGAGTCGGAGCGTATGACGGAGTTAGTGGAGGACCTGCTTTTTCTGGCGCGGCGCGATTCGCGTGACGCCGGGATGCCGATGGGCCCTCTCGATCTGCGCGATGTACTGAATGAGACCGCCCGCGAATTGCATGGTCTGGCGGAGGCTCGCGATATTCGGATTCGGGTTTTGCCTGGGGTGGAGGATGCAACGATCGCCGGGAATCCGGCCGCGCTGCGGAGATTATTTCTCGCTCTCTTCGACAATGCGCTCAAATATTCGGCGGACGGTAGCGAAGTGACGGCTTCGGTTGTTTCGAAAGACGGCCGGCTGGTGGCCATCGTAGAGGATGAGGGGATTGGCATTTCCGCAGAGGACATCCCTCACATCTTCCAGCGGTTTTATCGCGCCGATAAGGCACGGTCGGACGGTGGACATGGACTGGGATTGTCGCTCGCACAAAGTATCGCCGCGGCGCATGACGCGGTGATTGAGGTGGAGAGCGAACCAGGCAAAGGCTCTGTATTTCAGGTGAGTTTCGTACACAGGGCAGCGATTGAGCTGGCTGCCGGGTCCCTGAGATAGATTCGGGCGCTAACGCCGGAAGCAGTCGTTCGTACAAACAGCATGGTTCGTTCCACCGCTGTCCTCGTATTTTCCGCAGCCTTCCTTTTCGCACAAGCCGGCCATAGATTTGAAGTCGCGTCCATACGGCCAGCCGATCCTGATGCCAAAGGCAGTTCCGTCATGACCGACAAGGTGGGCGGGCTCAATGCCACGAACATGCCCGTGCGGGCGCTCATCACGATGGCTTACGGGATTCGCGATTTCCAGTTATCGGGCGGTCCGGGGTGGATTGGGACGGAGCGTTATGACATCATCGCGAAACCGGAGCGGAATCCGGACGCGGCGGAACCGCCCGCTGATACGTCGACAATGACCGACGACCAAATAAAGGCACGCGATGCGCAATGGAAGGAGCGGGCTCAGGCGCTGCTGGCGGAGCGATTCGGCCTTGCTGTCCACAAAGAAATGAAGGAACAGCCGATCTATGTATTAACCGTGGCGAAGAATGGTCCGAAACTGACGCTGATAGAGTCGCCTGGGGCTCGCAGGGGCATCACATCCAACCGGGGCCGCATTCAGGGCTATGCCACTACTATGGAAATGCTGGCGCTGAACCTGGCAAGCACGGTTGGAAAGCCCGTCATAGACAAGACGGGGCTGAACGGTAGGTACGATTGGGTGCTTCAGTTCGCGCCCGATGAAGTGGCGGCAGGTTCACAGAACGCTGAGAATCCCGGACCCACTCTCTTTACTGCTCTTCAGGAGCAAGTGGGGCTGAAGCTGGACGCGACTAAAGGGCCGGTAGAGAACGTCGTGATCGATCATATCGACCGGCCCTCGCCAAACTAAATCTGATTTAATTCCTGGGTGGTGAAGAAGTACTTCAACTCTTCCGCGGCCGTCTCCGGCGCGTCGGAACCGTGAATCGAATTGCGCTCGATGCTTTCCGCATAGAGTTTACGGATAGTGCCGGCGTCGGCGTTGGCAGGGTTCGTGGCACCCATGACTTCGCGCAGTTTTTTCACCGCGTCTTCGCGCTGGAGGGCCATCACGATAACCGGACCTTCGGTCATGAACGTGACGAGGCTGTTGAAGAAGGGCCTTTCGCGATGCACAGCGTAAAAGCCTTCCGCCTGAGACTTGCTGAGCTTCAGCATTCGGAGGGCGGCGATGCGAAAGCCGGCCGCTTCGAGATGAGCGAGGATCTTGCCTGCATTACCAAGCTTCACCGCGTCGGGTTTGATGATGGAAAATGTCGTTTGCATGTTTATCGATTCATTAATTTCTGAACGTTTTCGCCAATCTGGGCGGGCGAAGAGCATACTGTAATGCCCGCTGCCTTCATGGCTTTGATCTTGTCAACGGCAGCGCCGGAGCCGCCCGAAATGATCGCGCCCGCGTGGCCCATGCGGCGTCCGGGAGGCGCGGTCTGACCGGCGATGAAGCCGACCACGGGTTTCTTCACGTGCGAAGCAATATAAGCGGCAGCCGTTTCTTCGGCATTGCCGCCGATTTCGCCGATCATGACGATCGCGTGCGTGTCGGGGTCGGCGTTGAACATCTGGATGGCATCGAGGAACGTGGTTCCGATGATGGGATCGCCGCCGATACCGATGCAGGTGGACTGACCGATACCGAGTTTCGTCAACTGGCCGACCGCTTCATAGGTCAGGGTGCCGGAGCGTGAAACAACGCCGACGTTCCCCTGCAGGTGGATGTGTCCGGGCATGATCCCGATCTTGCACTTGCCCGGCGAAATAACACCGGGGCAATTGGGACCAATGAGGCGCGAATCCGTTCCCTTGAGGAACGACCAGGCTTTCACCATGTCGACCACCGGAATGCCTTCGGTTATGCAGACAATCAGCGGAATGCCCGCATCGGCCGCTTCCATAATTCCATCGGCTGCGAACGGCGGCGGCACAAAGATGACGGTCGCATTGGCGCCGGTTTCCTTCACAGCCTGACTGACGGTGTTGAAGACCGGCCGGTCCAGATGCTTCTGGCCGCCTTTACCAGGGGTCACACCACCGACGACGTTGGTGCCGTATGCAATGGCCTGCTCCGCGTGGAACGTGCCTTCTTTGCCGGTGAAGCCCTGAACGAGGAGACGGGTGTCTCTGTTAACGAGTACGCTCATCGCGCACCTCCTGCCAGCGCCACTACTTTGTCGGCAGCGTCCTTCATACCATCGGCAATCGTAAAGTTGAAGCCGGAATCGAGGAGGATCTTAATGCCCTGCTCCACGTTGGTACCTTCCATCCTAATCACAATGGGAACCTTGATTCCCAGATCGCGGGCCGCAGCCACAACTCCGGTGGCCAGCATGTCGCAGCGAAGAATTCCGCCGAAGATATTGATCAATACAGCCTTGACGTTGTCGTCTGAGAGCAGGATCCGGAACGCGTTCTTCACCTGTTCCGCGTTCGCGCCACCGCCCACATCGAGAAAGTTCGCCGCGCTGCCGCCGGCGTACTGGATGATGTCCATGGTGCCCATGGCGAGGCCCGCGCCATTCACCATGCAGCCTACGTTGCCATCGAGCTTAATGTAGTTGAGGCCAAACTTCGAGGCTTCCACTTCGAGCGGTTCCTCTTCGTTCAGATCGCGGAGTTCGGCGAGTTCCTTGTGACGGAAAAGAGCGTTGTCGTCGAAGTTGATCTTGGCGTCGAGCGCGTAAACCTTGTTGTCTTTAGTGACGATGAACGGGTTGATTTCGGCGAGCGATGCGTCCATTTCGAGGCAGGCTTTCGCGAGAGCAATCATCGCTGCCGCGGCGCCGTTGACGGCCACAGCCGGCACGCCGATTCCGAAGGCCAGCTTGCGGGCCTGATAGGGTTGCAGGCCAATACCGGGGTCGATCACTTCCTTCAGAATCGCTTCCGGAGTTTTTGCGGCGACCTCTTCGATATCCATGCCGCCGGCAGCCGAGGCCATGAAAATGATTTTGCCCGTGGCGCGGTCGAGCACGATTCCGAGGTAGAGTTCTTTATCGATGGGCAGAGTTTCTTCGACGAGAAGGCGCTGCACCAGGCGGCCTTCCGGCCCGGTCTGGTGAGTGACGAGCGTCATGCCCAGAATCCTTTCGGCAATGACGAGCGCGTCCGCCTCGTCCTTTGCGACTTTCACGCCGCCGCCTTTGCCGCGACCCCCGGCATGGATTTGCGCTTTGACTACGACGCTGCCGCCGAGTTTCTTCGCGACCGCTCCGGCTTCGGCAACGGTATACGCTACCTCCCCGCGGGGCACGGGGACTTTGTATTTGGCCAGAATCGACTTGGCCTGGTACTCGTGAATTTTCATCTGGATTATGCTGGAACTTGAAGGAATGTGGCTCGCGCCGTCATTCCCGCTCAGTTATCAGAAGCTACAACTTTAACATGACGCTCGATTTGCTCCACGCCGTTACCGCTGGCCATTCCCTTACCGAAGATGAAGCCGAAAGCGCTATGCGCTCCCTGCTGGGCGGCGAATCGACCCCGGTTCTGACGGCCGCCTTTCTCACCGCGCTGCGAATGAAAGGCGAAACCGTGGACGAGTTAACCGGCTTCGCGCGGGGGATGCGGGCCGTCTCAGTTCCGCTGCCGATTGATGCTGCCGTGAGGCCTTTGCTCGATACCTGTGGTACGGGTGGCGGCGGCAAGGGGACCTTCAATATCTCTACTTTGACGGCCATCGTGGTTGCTGGCGCAGGCATGAATGTTGCGAAGCACGGTAATCGGTCTATATCGAGCATTTGCGGCAGCGCGGATTTGCTGGAAGCGCTGGGCGTTCGGACTAATGTGACACCGGAAGTGGCGGCGGCCGCAATCCGGGACGCTGGAATTGGCTTCCTTTTTGCGCCTGCCTTCCATACGGCGATGAAGCATGTGCAGCCGGTGCGGCTGGAACTGAAGATGCGCACTGCGTTTAATTATCTGGGCCCTTTATCCAACCCGGCTCGCGCGGAAGTCCAGGTGACAGGGACATGGTCGGAAGATGCGGCTGAGAAAATCGCGGGAGCGCTGGCGCGGCTTGGTCTGGAGCGCGGTTACGTGGTTCACGCGTCGGATGGTTTGGGTGAACTCACTGTGACAGGACCGGCTCTGGTATTCGACGTCCGGCGCGGCACGGTTATGCGGATGACGCTGACGCCGGAAGATTTCGGCATCGCGCGGCATCCGTTCGAATCGCTGCTGGGCGGAGACGCCGCGCGGAACCGTGCGATCGCGGAAGCAATCCTGGCGGGTGAAGCTGGTGCTCCGCGGGACATCGTTTTAATGAACAGCTCATTGGCGCTCGTGGCGTCCGGGAAGGCTGCCGACTGGAAGTCCGGCGTGGCCCTGGCTGCCGAATCAATTGATTCCGGCGCGGCGACGGCGAAACTTGCAGCCTTGCGCAGGGCGATGGCGTGAGGAATGGGACCTTACTTTGCGCGGCATTCGCCGCAGTGATGCTCTGCGGCTGCGCGCAGGAGACGGAACGCGCGGCCTCAATCGGCGATGCATATATTGGCCCGGCGACGCTCAATATCCGCAAAGATATCGACACCAAATCCGGCACTGCGACCGTGGCGCATCATGGCGATCACGTTGAGATTCTCGCCCAGCGAAGACTTTGGTACAAAGTCAGGACAGATAAGGGCGTTGAGGGCTGGACGGATGACCGGCAGTTGCTCGATTCCGCGCAAATGGCCCGTCTGCGCAAGCTCGCAGAAGAAACCGCGGGGCTGCCTTCCCAGGGCAAGGCAACGACATACGACATTCTGAACGTGCATACGGAACCGAATCGCAATTCGCCCAGCTTTGTTCAGGTCAAGGAAAAGGAAGTCTTCGACGTCATCACGCACCGCATTGTGCCACGTGCCGCGAAGCAGCCGAAGCGGCAACTGACTCGTGCCATACCGAAGTCGACCGGACGCCCGAAAAAAGCGGCAAAGAAGAATGCCTCGGATGTGCCGCCTCCTCCGCCTCCGGCCGCGCCCGCGCCGCCGACGGACTGGATTGCGCTTTCGAAAGAACGGGGAGTAGAGGCGGACACCGATACACCGCCGGTGGCGCAAGACGACTGGACTCTGATCCGTACCGCGGGAGGCCAAAGCGGCTGGGTGTTGACCAGCCGCGTTTACATGTCCATACCGGACGAAGTGGCGCAGTATGCGGAAGGCCATCGCATCACGTCTTATTTTTCCATCGGGAAGATCAACGACGATGGGGCGCAGAAGGACATCTGGCTGTGGACTACGGCGGAATCGCTGGGGCAGGATTTCGATTTCGACAGTTATCGTGTTTTTACCTGGAGCCAGAAACGCCATCGTTACGAAACGGCCTACATCCAGCGGCGCGAACGAGGCTATCTGCCGGTGATCGCGAAAGAGGGTGAGTTTTCAGTCTGCGTGGAAGATAAGTCCGGAGCGCGAGTCAGAAAACAGTACACGCTGACGGGCAACACGGTGCGACCAGCCGGAGTGAAACCGTGCGAGGTGCGTGCCGAAGCGGAGGCCGCTACCGGGGCGACAAGTGAAGATAAACCAATCGCGCTGCATCCGCCAGCGAAGGCGACGCGAAGCTATGTGGATGAGGTTCGCATGAGAGTGAAAAGGCTGTTTGCAAAGAAGACGAAGTAGCCGAAGGGCGTGCAGCGAACTACTTGCCGAATAATTTGCTTGCTTCCAGGTCCGTGACCATCTGATTGAGCAAGCGCACGGCATCCTCAGGCAGGAGGAAACGTTGCTGCACCAGCGCGTTGGCTTGTTTGACCGCGGTTGCGTAATAGGCAGCAGCTGTCGGGTAGCGCTCCTCTATCGACAGGCGGGGATCGCCGGTGGCGAGTCTTTCGGCTTTCGTTTTCGCGAAAGGAATGTAGCCGGCCACCAGGGAATTTTGCCGGCCTTTCAGCGGACCGGAGGCAATCGGACTCCAGCCGGTATACGTGCCGAGCGGCACGCGCTGCAGCAGTGAGCCGACACCGCCCATTTCGTTGCCATCCGCATCCACCTTCGGGACGAGCGCGGGAATCAGGTGCTTAATCGGGGGCGGCACATTCGTGATGACGCCGGATTCGTCGTTGTAACGGAATTCGGGGCCGTAGTCGTAATCAAGCACGGGATTCACGACGCCATCGGGCTTGGGAGCGTTGGGAATAGCGGGCCAGCCGATGGCTGCGGAATTCGCCGTCACCAATGTGCCATTCGTAATGCGCGGATAAATGCTGGCCGGTGGCGGCACGCCCTTCACGACCCAATCGACCAGCGCTACGTAAAGCGCGCGGTCGGTTTCCTTTTCCGGATTCGGATTGGCTGCAAGCGTTCCCGGGTTAGCGGCTGGAACGCCAAGGGCGAAACCGCCTCGTCCGCCGCCGTGTGGAGTGCCGGGATGGTAGTAACGGCGGACGTTGTCGGGCAACGGAATATCGTCTTTCCCTGTGGTTCCGGCAATGCCGACCGTGCCATGGCTGTACCAGTATTCGGGTCCTCCGTAGGTCTCGGTAATTTTGGGGCAGGTGCTGGTCATCTGACAGCGATGCAGAAGACCCCAGGCGGGATGGTCGCGGACCTGATCCGTGTAGTCGCCCCACCAGAGGGGGCCATCGGCGCCGGGATTGTACATTTCGGCCATCTCTCCGGGTCTGGCGAAACGGATATTGAAACCGCCTTCCGTACCGGCGATGCGGGCGTTGAATCCGTCCCAGACGATCTTGCCGATTTCATCCTCGTTGAAGCCCAGATTCAGAAAGTTCTTGCCGAAGCGCCCGGATTGGGAGTCGCCCATGCCGATGACGTGCGGGACTGTGCCGTAGAGTGGGTTGGCAGTCCCCGCATCGTCTTTTGCTGCGTAACGAAAAAACGAAACGATGTCACGCATGGCGGCCATGCCGACGCCGAGCACGAAGGGATCCTTCGCGGTGTAGACAACCTCGTACAAGAGCGCCGGATTGAACCCATTCTTCAGGCAGAGTCGCGTTGGATCGGGAGTTCCGGGAAAAGGAGTGGCGCGGCAATCGGCAAATGCCCAATCCGTGGAGGGAATAGTGACGACACCAGTCTTCACTCCTTCGGGCGTTTCGGAAGTTTCCGAAATCAGCCGGGCTTTGGTTGTGTCGAGAGTCGCAGGCGCGCGCCCCGCGGCTCCGGGAAGCGATTGCGTGTTGCCGGTTGCAGCCGTGATGCGATCCCAAACGGGGCTGGTGACTGGAGAGCCATCGGGCTTGCGTGCGATGGGCACTTCGATACCTTCGCGATCCGAGCCGTCGATAACGAGAGGGATGTCGCCCTGCCAACCGCTCCAGAGAACTGCTTCGCCCAGCTTGTAGAGGAAGCCGTCGCCGGGATCTCCGCCGACGTGAAAAGTCGTAGTTCCCTGATGGCCGCCGCGATTGACGATGTTGTAGAAAAGAACGCCGGCCGACTTCGTCATGTCGATCGGTTTGATCAGCGTGAAGTTGGTCCTGTATTCCACCAGGCCTTTCGCGTTCTTCGGCGCGAACTGAATGTCTGTAATAACCGCGTTACGACGGTCCTTCGGGTCGATCTCACCGCTCGCGATGCCTTTGATTTTTTCAAAAGCCCCGGCAGTGCCGAAAGCCTGGCCATTGAAAGCGGCTGAGCGCGAAGTGACGGCGATCTTCACGATCCGTGCGCCGAGCAGCGACGGTGCAATGAGACAGACGAAGCCGCCGATGAGGGCGGTTGTGCGGTTCATGCCGGTTGACTCCAGCGGGTGGAAACTTTTCGGATGCGCTCCACCGCCTCCAGCAAATTGGGGAGCGAATTCGCATAACTGAAACGGATATAGCCGTCTCCGTGCGCTCCGAAAGCCCCACCATTCAGACAAGCGACGCCGGCTTCGTTGAGCAGATAATCGGCGAGCTCTTTAGAACTGATTCCGGTGCCCTCGATGTTGACGAACGCGTAGAAAGCGCCGGATGGCAACGGACAACGGAAGCCTGGAATCGTATTCAGCCCCGCGCAAACAGCGTCACGGCGCCGGCGAAATTCTGCCGCCATCTGATCGACGCAGTCCTGCGGACCTTCCAGTGCGGCAATTCCGGCGCGCTGCGTGAAGCTCGCAGTACAGGAATTCGAATTGACCATGAGGGTATTGACTGCATCGGCCAGCCAAAGCGGCATGACCCCATAGCCAAGCCGCCAGCCGGTCATCGAATACGTCTTCGAAAAACCGTCGAGAATGATGGTCTTATCCTGCATCCCGTCAAAGCTCGCAATCGATACGGGTGTGCCGTCGTAACAAAGACGGGAGTAAATCTCGTCGCTGAGGACGATGACATCGCGGTCGCGCAGCATAGCGGCAAGTTCGACCATGTCAGCTGCGGGGATTGTGCCGCCGGTCGGATTATGCGGCGAGTTGAGGATGACCATTCGGGTGCGGTCCGACAGCTTGCTGCGAAACAGCTCCAGATCGAACGAGAAGCCCCGGCTTTCCACCAGCGGAATCGGAACCGGAGTTGCACCGGTGAAGCGAATCATGGATTCATAAATAGGAAATCCGGGATCCGGGTAAATGACTTCAGCGCCCGCGTCAAGCAGAGCCATCATCGTAAAGAACATGATGGGCTTTGCGCCGGGCACCACGCAGACCGACTCCGGAACAGCCGTGATGCCGCGTGTGCGCGAAACATAGCGGGCAATCGACTCGCGAAGTTCGGACAACCCCGCGGTGGGCCCGTATTTTGTGTAGCCTTCGTCGAGGGCGCGCTTGCCGGCGTCGATAATATGCGCCGGGGTTGGGAAATCGGGCTCGCCGATTTCCAGATGGATGACGCTGCGCCCTTGTTTCTCAAGCGCCCGCGCACGCACCAGGACCTCAAATGCGGACTCCACTTGTAATTGGCTCATGCGCGCGACAAGCCGGGATTGTTCTGTATTTTTTGTCACTTGGCACAGCCTATCATGTGCGGACCGCAAGGCGAAACGGGTTAAGATTCGTTCAGAAGCGACTGCCCCGCGCAACTCCGGCTACACCAGCGGCGTTAGTCATAGGGGGCCTCACCATGAGATTATTTCAAACCCGAACGCCGATGTTGTTGCTGATTTCCACGGGATGCCTGCTGGCGCAGTTGCCGAAACCCACCGGGCCTGAATCAGCCGATGGACCGGTCATCCTGAAATCCACAACCCGGCTGGTGATGCTCAGTGTCGTGGCCCGGGATAAGAATGGCCAGCCAGCCGCCGACCTGAAGAAGGAAGACTTCCGCATTAAAGTAAACGGCAAGGTCCAGTCTGTGGCGGTCTTTTCGATGGCTTCGGCTGGCGGGTTGCCTGCCGGAAGTTCAGTGGCGGCAAGCTTCGGACCTTCACAGGGTAGTCAGGGAACACTTCCACCCAACGTCTTTACCAACAGGCTCGCGGCCAACGCAAACACTCCATCGGGCGTTACGGTCCTTTTACTCGATACCAGGAACACACGACCCGCGGATCAAATCTACGCGAAGGCGCAGATCATCCGCTATCTCCGCACGCTTCAGCCCGGCGATCATATCGGGCTCTATACTTTCGGCCCATCGCTCAAGGTTCTGCATGACTACACGTCGGATTCATCCGGCTTGCTGGCAAAGCTGAGTGCAGCAAAGAACTGGAATCTGCCGGATACTTCCCAACAGGATGTTGCGGGGGCGCTGCAGGGTGACAGCGCGATGATGGACGATCTCAACCGCGGCGCCGGTGGCACCAGCGCGGCGGAACGTTCCTTTTACACGACCGATCGTGTTCTGGCCACTCTGCGCGCTTTTGAATTCATCGCCGAGCACCTTGCCCAGCTTCCCGGTCGCAAGAATCTGATCTGGGTTTCGGGCGGCTTCCCGCTCGATATCGGCTTCGACAGCATTGAAGACTTTCACGACCCGGCCGTAGATCAGCGAACGTTCACGGAGGAAGTAGACCGAACGCTGCGCGCCATGAACGATGCCAATATCGCTGTCTATCCGGTGGACGCGCGCGGGCTGATGACAGATCCCCGCTTTTCGGCTGAGAACCGCAGGATGCCTGTGCGTCCGACGCTCGCCCCTCCGGTTGGAGTGAAAGAGCAGCAAACCATGCAGGAGATGGCGAGCCGCACAGGTGGTCTGGCGTTTTACAACACCAACGATCTGGCGCGGGCGATTCACGCCGCTGTCGATGATTCCCAGGTGACTTACACGCTCGGGTTTTATCCTTCCGAGACTGGTTTCGACGGAAGATTTCACAAGATTGACCTTGAGACACCGGGCCGTTCCGGCGTGAAACTCCGTTATCGTAAGGGTTATTTTGATATTCCGGAAAAGCCTGAGGACGACAAATCGCGGCAGGCGGAGCTTCGCGATGCGGTCTGGAGCCCGATTGACGCCAGCGCGATGGGACTTGTGGCGTCCGTCACGCCGGTTGCGAACAATCCGACGCAGATCAATGTGGCGCTGAAAATCGATCATTCCACGATCGGCCTGCAGCACGAGCAGTCGCGCTGGCAGGGACGGCTCGATGTTCTATTCGTCGAGCGCGACGATCAGGGCAAAGAATATGAGGGTGTCGACGACACCGTGCAACTGAACCTGACGCAGGATACTTACCAGAAGCTGGTAACCAACGATCTGGCGTACCACCGGGTGGTGGCGCGCGCCGCGCCGGCGAAGTTACTAAGGATTGTCGTGCGGGATGCGACTTCCGGCGCGATGGGATCGGTGACTATTCCGCTGAACAAAGTGAGGTAGTGTTACTTCCCGCGGGCCAGTCCGAGGGCGCGGATTCGCTTATGGAGATTCGTCCTCTCCATTCCAAGAGCTCTGGCCGCGCCCGAAACATTCCAGCCGCAATCTTCGAGGGCCCGCAGCACGTGGTCGCGTTCAGCCGACTCCCGCGCTTCCTGTACGCTGGATCGGCCGCCGGTTTCACGTTGTAATTTCAACTCGAGCGGAATCGCGGCGGCTGTGAGAGTGTCGCCCGGCGAAAGAATCGCCATCCGCTCAACCGCGTTGCGCAATTCGCGCGCGTTACCGGGCCACTTGTATTCCTGAAAGGCATCCCAGACTTCGGCTTCGAATGCCCGCTTGCGGAAGCCATTGCGGGCGCAGAAATCCTCCAGGAAGTATTCGGCCATGGGACGGATATCCTGTGGCCGCTCGCGCAGCGCGGGAACGCGGATCGGCACCACGCTGACACGGTAATAGAGATCTTCGCGAAATTTATCCTGTGCCACCAGAGCCGTGAGATCGCGATTCGTCGCCGAAACCACGCGGACCGAAACGCGGATGGTCTGTTCTCCGCCAACGCGATGAAACTCGCCTTCCTGAAGCACGCGCAACAGTTTCGCCTGGGAATTGGAGTGCAGGTCGCCGATTTCGTCGAGAAATAACGTGCCATTGTCGGCGAGTTCGAACTTGCCCCGCCGCATGGCCGTCGCGCCCGTGAAGGAGCCTTTTTCATGGCCGAAGAGTTCGCTTTCAATCAGCTCACCGGGAATCGCGGCGCAGTTCACCTTGACGAATGGTCCGGCTGCGAACGGACTGTTGGCATGGATGTGCGCTGCCAGCAACTCTTTGCCGGTGCCCGATTCACCCACCAGAAGAACCCGCGCATCGGATCGGGCGGCCATGGTGGCCTGTTCGAGCGCGCGTCCAAAAGCCGGACTATCGCCGATCATGCGCGTGCCGACGCCTACCGCCTCTTTCAGCCGTTTATTCTCCTGCTTCAGGGTTCCCTGATCGAAAGCATTCTTCACCGCCACCAGGACCCGGTCGCGTCCGAGAGGCTTTTCGAGAAAATCGAACGCTCCCGCGCGCGTGGCTTCCACCGCATCCGCAATCGTTGCATGACCGGAGATCATGATCACCGGGGCGTTGATATCCGACGCCTGCAGTTCACGCAGCAGATCGATGCCGTTGGCATCCGGCAGGCGGACATCGAACAGGTAGAGATCCATCCGCGCCCGTTCCGGAAAAGCCCGCATTTCCGCGGCGGAGTGGACACCGTTGACCTGGTAACCTTCACGTTCGAGAATCATCCGCAGCGATCGGCAGATGTTTTCTTCGTCGTCAACGACCAGGATGCGCCGCAATGGCATTATCCGCTCCGATCAGCTCTGCGCCGGTTGGAAGAACGACGCGGAAGCCGGCGCCACCCAGTTCGCCGGCAATCAGCAAAATGTCTCCACCGGAGAGCAGGGCGCTTTTCCGCGCGATGGAAAGACCGAGGCCCATGCCGCGCTTCTTGAAGGAGATGGTGGGCTGGAACAAGGACTTACGAGCCAGGTCGCTCAGGCCGGGGCCGGAATCGTGAACTTCGATGGCTACCCGGTCGTCGATCGGCACAACCTTGGCAAGAATGCGGCCACCCTGCCCCGCCGCCTCCGCCGCGTTTTCGAGGAGATTGACGAGAATACCCTTCACAAGATCCTCATCAGCCATGGCTGCCGGCGTGTTCGCCGCCGCTTCCACCAGATAACCGACTTCCGGATGCGCTGTCTTGAGAAATGCGATTCGCTCCTCCACCAGGGCTGGCAGATCGAGCGTTTCAGGACAGACCGGCGGCTCGGAAGAGAATTCCGAAAAGGCGCGGATGCGGCGCTCCAGCGATTCGATTTCATCCACCACGATGCCGGCCGCCTGCTCGAGGAACGCGCTCTTACCCACGCTCATGGCATCGCTCTCGCGTGCCACCATTTCTTCCACGGTGAGGCGGATCGGGGTAAGCGAATTCTTGACTTCATGCGCCATCTTTCGCGCCAGAATCTGCCAGCTGGCAAGCTGCGTCAGATAGACCAGCCGGTCGCGGCTTTGTTCCAGTTCGGTCGCGGTGCGGTTAAACGCCTGTGTTGCGAGGCCGATTTCATCCGTACGGTCATTCGGGACGCGGATGCGGAAATTGCCTGCCGCGAGCCCGCGCAATGCTTCCGTGAGATTCACGATCGGGCGGCTGAAGCGCGTGGCGACAATCCATACCAGGGCCAG
>JAICJH010000141.1 GCA_025928545.1 Bryobacteraceae bacterium
CGACGTTGAGTTTCGTCATCCGCGAAGAGCGCTCCCGAAAGGCCGATCTGAGTAAATCCAGGGCACCCTGGATCCAGCTTGATCCAGCCAAACTCTCCCTTTGGCCCGGCGATGTAGCCGTCCAGACTCATCGCAACTGAATACCGCATGCGCCGCATGAAATCCGCTCCGAAGAGTTTAACAGTCGCGATCAGTCGTTAAAAACCGGCCAATGGCACTGGCGCGTCAAATTGACAGCTCCGCTCCGCAGTGCGGGTTTGTCCTGTCATTTTTCTTTCGTTCGCTCTTGACTTACATGCGGACGAAGCGCGGGCATCCTCGAAATGCTTCACTGGCCGATATCTGACAGCTACTGCGTCTCACGCTCATCGAAGGGCTTGCAGACCGCCTCGGCGGAGAGCATGATGAGGGAGCGGAGCTAAAACCAGCTTTCGCAGCCCCCCACCGGAGCGGGCAGAGATTAGCCGGATAAGTCGCGTAACGTTTACCTACGGGCCGCACGCGCGTTTTTCCGATAACCGAGGTATGCGGGGTTGTCGTTCATTAACGCCCTTGATGCCGACATAAATTCCAGCTATGGACGAGAACGCCACATATCGTTCCCGACCAACAGTTCACGGGCGGCGATCCATTGTCGATCCTACCGACTTTTACTCATCGCTGTCGCAAGCCCGGCCGCGACGAAATAGATCAGTAGTGCGTTCAGCAGGACGCCGATGAGCATTCCCCAGCGGAACATGCTGCGAAAGCCACTCCAGGGAAAAGTGGCGATAGCTGGATACATCCATTCGTAGCCTAGGCCTGTCGGATGCGTGTAGCAAAACAAAAAGAGAGCGACGACAAACAGGGCATATACACTCGCTGATATTGTGCCTATTACCCGAGCACGGCGGTCAAAACCCATACGTGTTTCCCCTGTCATATGACCTCTCTTCATTCGCTCAGGCGGGCAAAGCCCCCGATAAATAAGCGGTGTTGTGTACGATATAACGGGGTTTCTGGAAACTGGGCGACCGTGGCGACTTTCAACGGTCAGTTTCCAGAAACTCCACTTGAACTAAGCCTAACGGCAGACGCTTCGCGTGCGCATGCCCGTGCATTAGTGAGGAGAAAGCGGTAAGTTCGGGTCACAAGGAGGTCCCTGTGACCCATTACGAAAAAGTGACGCGCGAAGAGATCGCGCGCCGCAACTACAGTGAAGGTACCATGCGCGCTTACCTGCGTGCTCTCCGCGATCTGGCCGGCTATTTCCAGTGCCCGCCCGAGCGCCTCACGCCCGATCAGATCCGCCATTACAGTGCCCACCTAATCACGGACCGCAAACTGTCGGGCAACACCGTCAATCAGATGGTTGGGGCTTTACGCTTCTTCTACCTTACGGTGCTGAATAAGAGGTGGCGCGGCCACGAACTGCCATACCCGAAGAAAACCGTGCATTTGCCTGTCATCTGGAGCCCCGAAGAGATCGCCTCGTTGATCGACGCTGCTCCCACGCCGTTCTACCGCACCATCCTGATGACGCTGTACGCCACCGGGATGCGCCGAGCTGAAGTCGCTGCGCTGAAGATCTGCGACATCGATTCAGCCCGGATGGTAGTTCACGTACAGGAAGGCAAGGGCGGCAGAGACCGCGACATCAATCTCAGCCCAGTCCTGCTCGACGAACTGCGGCAGCATTATCGCCGTCTCCGACGAAAGCCGGCGATCTGGCTTTTTCCCGGCGGCACACGTCACACCGCCGATACGCCCATCACGGAAAAGGTCGTTTGGCACGCCTGCCGCCGGGCGGCCGAACGCTGCGGCGTGAACAAACCTCTGCATCCGCACACCATTCGCCACTGCTTCGCGACCCACCTGCTCGAAGGCGGCGCCGACCTGCGCACCATTCAGTTGCTCCTCGGCCACGCCGACCTGCGTGAGACGATGGTCTATATTCATCTCTCGAAGCGCCACGTGGGAGCCACGCCCAGCCCCTTGGACGCGCTGTCGCTCGCTGCGAAATAGATGCCGCGGCCACCGCTGGAGGTGGCCGACCTGATCCGCGCAGCCGGGAGCACCTTTTACGAACGCAGCCAGAAGTGGTTCAACTGGCTGCACCTGAAGATTCTGACCGCTATCGTCCGCTGCCGCACTTCCGCGCTGGGCGGTCACGTCGACGAGTGCTCCCGCTGCGGGTATCGCGCCATCTCCTACAACTCCTGCCGGAACCGCCACTGTCCGAAGTGTCAGGCCAATGCGCGTGACCGCTGGCTGGAAGCGCGCAGCCGGGAACTTCTGCCCACCCGCTACGTCCATGTTGTGTTCACGCTGCCGGCGCAACTGGCTCCGCTGGCACTGCAGAATAAGCGCGAAATCTACCGCCTCCTGTTCCGGGCCAGCGCCGAAACGCTGTTGCAGGTTGCTCGCGATGAGCGGCATCTCGGGGCCGAGATCGGTTTCTTCAGCGTGTTGCACACCTGGAACCAGAAACTGCTGCACCATCCACACGTACACTGCGTGGTTCCGGCCGGAGGGCTGTCGCCGGACCACACCCGCTGGATCGCCGCCCGTCCCGGCTTCTTCCTTCCAGTGAAGGCGCTCAGCCGCGTGTTCCGCGGCAAGTTCGTGGCCGGTTTACGTTCGCTGCACGGCTGCGGCAAGTTGACCTTCCATGGCGAGATGGCGGCTCTGGCACAGCCAACTGCATTCTCGGCCCTGCTGCGGAGCCTGTTCCGTTCCGACTGGGTTGTGTATGCCAAGCCTCCCTTCGGCGGGGCCGAACATGTGCTCCGTTATCTGGGCGCGTACACTCATAGGATCGCCATCTCCAATCACCGCCTGGTGCGATTGGAAGATGGGCAGGTCGTTTTCCGCTGGCGCGATTCCGCCCACAAGAACAAGAAGCGGCTGATGAGACTGGCGCTCGACGAGTTCTTGCGACGGTTCTTCCTGCATGTGCTGCCCAAGGGCTTTGTGCGGATTCGGCATTTCGGATTCTTCGCCCATCGCCGCAAAGCGGCTCTGCTGCCACTGTGCTTCGCCTTGCTGAACGCCGCGACGGAACCACCTTGCCCCACGCCTGCATCCACCGATTCCACACACACCCTTTGGACTTGCCCGCGCTGCGGCGGCCCAATGCAACTCATCGAGCGCTTCAGCGCCAGCGATGCCCGACTCCGGGGCCCGCCGAGCGCGCAAAGGCAATCATGATCTGCTCTTTCTCATCTCGAATCGTCCGGCGGCGGGGCTGTCCATACCCAGACTGCGCTTCAACACCCGAAGACCGCCACCCTACAGCCCCTCCCATTCCACGATTTCCTCCGGAGCGTGATCCGAGCCGCCTTCTCTCCCGCTCTCTAAGTCTTCCCCGATGATTCAAAAACCATAACTGCCGATTGCCAGAACGGCTCACTTCAAGTCGCTCTATCGAACATGCTCCGGCCCCGAGACTTGGACCGTACTCCGGCACTTGTATGCCGGAGCATCTCCGATAGAGCCCTAGGACTTTCGAGGCAGAACCGAGCCAGAATTCGGCGATTTGGCCAGGCGGCGTAATTTCCTCACTGCCGATTACAGTGGAAAACCGTAAGGTCGGCCCGTCCTCGCAACCTCGCGCCAATCGTGATTTCCGATGCGATTTACTGCTGGGAACCGTTATTTTCAGCAGTCAACGCTTGAGGTCGGTCAGGTTTGGGAGAGCCTAGAGCAGACGCTGGATATCCCAATATCGAAACTGTTGAAGAGCCGGCCATTACTATCGATCCCGTAGAGCGTCGACGGAGTAGCCGAATCGATCGCCAGCGATTTGACCGCAGCCCTGGTGCGAGGAAGACCCGAACCAATTCTCACCCCATTCCGCGCCGGCAGCCGTAAACGTGCGCCCGGACTGTGTCCAACACCCAGCGCCCACACTGATCAGCAGCATCACCTGAAGGACGCGCATGCACCGGTCTCCTTTATTGCGCGGATGCAACTACGAACACGCCGCCTGCCGTACCCGCATAGAGCGTGCTCGGGCTACCCGCGGCTAACAGCAGAACGCGAACATCCAGATTCCCCAAACCATCGTTGAACGGCGACCAGTGGGCGCCGCCGTCGAGGGTCCGGAAAACGCC
>JAICJH010000144.1 GCA_025928545.1 Bryobacteraceae bacterium
AATAAAGGCCGGAATGGATGCAGATCTCACCCTGCTCGACGCCGATCCGTCGCTCAATGTGAATGCGTTTTCGCGGGTTTCCCTGACGATACGACAGGGCCGTATAATCTATCAGGCGAATACGTTCCGGCCCTAGCGGTGGACGGGGTTGGTCAGGGCTCCGTTGCCGTCGATGTCCCATACTTCAATGCGGGCCCACTTCCAATTGGGAGCGTCGGCGCTCCAATCGAACGTAGCCTTGCCGAACTGCGCAGTGTCGCTGAGATCGAAAGTCCGGTGAAAGGTTTGGTTCCCATCGCCCCAGAAGATCTCACCGAAAGCCAGCGGGAAGGTCCACTGCGCCTGGGCTTTGACTTTGATGACGGAGGAAGAGGACTTCGATATTTCCACCTCCGGCAACAGCACCTGGCCCATTGAGATGAAGTAGTCGCCGCGGTTGACCGCGTCCAGGAGTTGGCCATAGTGATCGAAGTCCGGCAATTGGGCAATTCGAACATAGTTGGCGTTCATGTGGGCGTAGAGTTCGGATGTGTGGTCAATGGCGAACATATCGGTTTCCGCCAGAAGATTTTTGGGCGGACCCCAGTTGTTCATATCGTTCAGCAGGTTCAGCGCGCGAACTCCCTGGCGCAGGGTCGAGCGATCAGCGGGCAGCGCCTTCCAGCCGGCGCCGATGAAACGCGGATCGCGGTAGAAGGCCGTATCGCGAACCTTATCCGGATAGCCGTAGGAGTCTTTGGTACGCGGATGCGTCTGGTACATGATGCCCTTCTCAGTCCGAACCATTTCGAGGATGTCATCGGACGTAGCTACCTGATAGACCTTTCCATACTTAGGGCGATTCAGCACCAGCGAGTTACCCTCAGCTTTGCCCATGAACCAGTACACCGGCTTGGGGAAGGTAAGGGCCCAGTGACCACCGAGAATCACGTCGGCCTCTTCAGAGGGGATCAGAAGAAATTTTGAATCGGATTGCCTCCGACACATCCGGTAGTACGCATCCAGTTCTTCCAGGCGAACGTCGGTGAGGACGCGCGGATGACCATCGCCATGAAAATCGCAGGTCATCGCAGCGTCGATACCCATGTCTTCGAGCACCGGCTTGAATGGAGGAGTCCAGTTCTCGCCCTGATTCAGCGCCTGAATGGTAAAGCCCCAGTGCCAGTGGGAGGTCAGTGTTTTATACCCGGGAAGCGATGGGAAGCGATCGCGGTTGGTGAAGCGCAGGACGTCATCCAACGCCGACTCCGGCTTGCCATCGGACACCAGATAGAAGACACCCATGCGCTGGATCGTGCCCGGCGGAGCGTTGATCCACGGGTAATAGAGACCGGCGCCGTCGTCCACGGGATGGCGAACCCCCATGCCCAGTTCGCCACGTCCGGTTCGCCCCGCCCAGCCATGGAACCAGACGTACCCCATGTTGGTGGTGTAATCGCGCGGAGCGATATAGGTGTGCGGCGGTGGAAATACCGCGAGACTGCCGGCGTCCAGTTGCGCCGCGACCGTTCGGTAGCGGACGTAGGCAGGATGCCGGTCAGGACCGGTGGTCATCTCCGTGCGGAGTTTGCCCTCGGTGTCGTAGTAAAGAACCGGCGAGACTACTTCGCGACGCCCGGGTCTGAAGCCGGAAGCCGGAGCGGCAAAGCGGAGACCGGTGTCATAAAGATACGCGGTCATGGGTACGTTCGTGGAGACAACCGCTTCCTGATAGATCAGCCGGCTTCCGGGGTAGAAGGTATAAGCGATGCCGCCTTCGAAGATGCCCAATGTCAGGCCCTGGAACAGCACTTCGATACGATTTCCGACGCTGCGGGCAGTGGCGCTGACCGGCCGGAACGCGCCCTCGAACCGCCGGGCGCCTTCGGGAGCACTGCCGGGAAAATCAAAAAATTCGTCGAAACCGGCGCGGCCGCGGCGTTTGCCGGTATCGGCCCAGTATTGAGGGTAAGCATTGCGGACCACGTTCGACGCGCCGACGCCGATTCTCGTGATCAGCGGCTTCTGCGTATCGAGCGAAAATTCGGCGGTCCAGATCCGGGACGACTCGTCCGGCCAGCGAATTGTCAGAGCGTCCGCCGCGGTGGAAACCGTGACCGGCCCCTGCCGGACGGCAGAGATGTCGGCGGGCACAATCGCGGCCCGGCACATTACTGGAACCAGGACGGCAGCGAAGAATATGAAGAACCGCATGTTACGTCTGGACAAATATAACGAATCAGGCATAACAAATCACGCTAAGCCGAGTTGCCGAATGGCGTCCCCTGCGCCGCTGAGATTCGCCAGCTTCATCTCGGAGTACTTGCGCGAAAGAACGACGCCCGGCACGCCCGCCTTAAACGCAGCCAGCACAGCGTCGCGGGTACCCGCTGGGGTACATGAACTGTGATTCGCCTGGGTGGGGATGTCGATATCGATACCTGGCCAGATCGCGATCTTTGTTCCGGCCGCGCCATCCATCGCTCGTTTGGCTTCCCGGGAAACATAGTCGGCGCTAAAGCCCGTGTAGGGAATCTCGTCGAAGGCTCTTTCCCGGAAATTCATCACTTTGTATTCGAATTCCATGAGAAGGTCTTCGTTGGTGAAGTCGCCGAATGCGCCCGGCCGGACGCGGTTGATATACCGCGCCATCCGCTCCCCGGCGCAGTTGTGGTACATCACTTCCTTCAGGATGTCCGTGTAGGGCTCCATCTCCCTGATTTCGCGCTCTGCCCGATAGATGTGGCTGAAGGTGCTCGAATGCTCGATATGCCAGCCGCATGGCATATTCGGATTGATCGACTTTACCTTCGCATAGATCATTTTGTACATGTCCCGCAAGCCGTCATGCCAGAAGTGCTCCCAGGCGAGGATTTCCGGGTAGCGCATCAGTATTCGCCAGAAGGTAACATAGTGACCGTCGACGGGCTGAGTACCTTTGCGGCAGGAGTTCTGGAATTCACTTAGCACTTCGAGGCCTTTGCGAGTGCGATCCAGATTGATGACGCCCTGTTTGCGGGCCTTCTCCTGGCAATGCTGACAGAAGCATGAGATGGGCCCATAGCTGAGAGCATTTTCAAGGGCGCCGTTGGCTTCCATACACCACATGACGCCGTCCACGTCATGGGAGCGCATGTAATCCTCCGTCATTCCCAGCAAATAGTTCTGATAGTAAGGATTGTTGTAACAGCCACGCCGAACGAGGCGGCCCTGCAGATCCACTTCCTGAATCCTGTTTACGTTTGGCAAATCGCGGCGGATCTGGTCATCCGCCCACGTGTAAACCTTGATCCCTCGTTTGTGGGCGGCGGGCAGCACCGTCTCCAGAATGTCGATGTCGGGAAACTCAGGAGCGCGGGTGTCCTGTGGGTTGATCCCCGTATCCTTGTAATATCGCGGGTGGATTTTGCAGTAGTTGCCGCCATGGAACTTAGGGAACTCCTGCTTGCCGTGATCGGGTATCGGATGTCCGGGCAACTGACGGCCGGCGATGCCATTTCCGAAGTCGTAGACAGCCAGGAACAGCGCATTCACGCCAGCCTTTTCCTGTAGAAGATCGAGAACCTTCTCGACGCCTTCGTCCATGAACGATTCGGCGCCGATCTGGATCGCGATCACTTTCTTTCCGGCCGCCGCGGGCGTTCGTTGCGCGGCGCTCGTTTCAGCGGCGGAAATCGCCAGACCGGCGACGGCGGATCGCAAAAAGTCTCGTCGTTCCATATTTCACTCCGATGGGATTCAGAATATAACCCGGCAGCGCAACTGGATCTGCTGCGGCGAGTTGCTCTGTCATGCCCAACTCGAGATTGACACGTTCACGGATCCGCGTCCTCTTGATCAGCGAGGCATTGATCGTATT
>JAICJH010000082.1 GCA_025928545.1 Bryobacteraceae bacterium
CAAAACCCACCATTTTTAACCCCGTCATCCATTGCCCTCCATGCTATTCCGTACTCATGAGAGCAATATGACCTCGCAAAAACAACTCGACGCCAACCGCGCCAACGCAAAGAAAAGCACCGGCCCCCGCACAGACGACGGTAAAGCCATCACCCGCCTCAACGCCGTTCGCGACAACATCACCGGCCAGATCGTCACACTTTCCGAAGAAGATCGCCCCGTGTTCGAAAAGCTCAGAGCCGAACACGTCGCCGACCTCAAGCCCCAGGGCGTCTCCGAACTCAAACTCGCCGACGCCATCGCCTGGGACACCTGGCGTCTCGACCGCCTCCGCGCCACCGAAATGAACATCTACGCGCAGGGCGCCGAAAATGCCACCAACGATCTCGAAACAGCCGAAGCCTATACCGAAACCTATCGCAACGAGTCAAAACGCTTCGAACTCATGAGCCTTTATGAGCAGCGCATGACCAGGAGCCTCCACCGCAACCGCGAGGCCCTTCGCGAACTCCAGCGCGAGCGCGAACGCAAACTCCGAATCGACAAGCGCGAGGAAGTTCTCCTCGCCAGATTCGAAGATCTAAAGGACTTGCCCTATCGCGCGCCCACCGAACCCTCCCCAAATGGGTCGGTTTTTTCGAGTGAGGAAACCACCAAAGCGGCCGCCCGCCAGCGCAGCATGGAAGCCGCCCAATACCTGCTCAACACCAAAGCTCCCTGGGTAAAGTACGGTTTCAGCGGCGCCGGCAGCCCGGATCTCTTCGCCGAACTCCCCTACCGCACTCCGCCCGACTGCATTCCGCCCAAAATTCACGGCGTCTCCCCGGAATCCATCGCCCTCCGCAAGTTCTATCATCCTGAGGAATTCGAACCAAGAAGACGTCGCTGATTTTCCACGCCCCGCTACAATGGAAGATTCCATGATCAGAGTTCGCTTTGCGCCGTCGCCGACCGGCTACCTCCACATCGGTAGTGCGCGCACCTTCATCTTTAACTGGCTCTACGCCCGTCGCAACGGAGGGACCATGATCCTCCGTATCGACGATACCGACCTCGAGCGCAATACCGAAGAATCCCTCAATTCCATCTTCGAAGGTCTGAAATGGCTTGATCTTCCGTGGGACGAACAATATCGCCAGTCCGAACGCCTCGCACTCCACAAGGAAATCGCGAACTCCATCCTGGCCAAAGGCCTCGCCTACCGCGACTTCACCCCGCCCAACGTCGGCGGCTCTGAAAAAGACGATGCACAGCACGCCTCCGGAGCCTGGCTCTGCAACCCCGGCCAGCGCGAGATCCCCCGCGAAGAAAGCGACCGCCGCGCCGCCGCCGGTGAGAAATTCGTTGTGCGCTATCGCGTCCCGCGCGACATTGCCGAAGACGTCACTTTCACTGACGCCGTCTACGGCGAGCAGACCAAATCCACTGCCGATATCGAAGACTTCGCCCTGCTCCGCAGTGATGGCACGCCAACGTACCACCTGGCCTCCTGCGCCGACGACATCGATCTCCGCATCACCCACATCGTTCGCGGACAGGACCATCTCACCAATACTTTTAAGCACGTTCTGATTTTCAAGGCTGCCGGAGGTGCCCCACCGCAGTTCGCGCACCTCCCTCTTTTGGTCGCGCCCAACGGCGCCAAGCTTTCCAAGCGCATCCACGGCCCGGTCGTTTCCGTCACCACTTATCGCGACGCCGGTTTTCTCCCGCACGCCTTCATGAATTTCCTCTGCCTACTCGGCTGGTCGCCAAAGAATGACAGAGAAGTGATGACGCGCGACGAACTGACGCAGCTCTTCTCGTTCGAAGGCGTCAATCGCAGCAACGCGGTTGTGAACTTTACCGAAGAGGACCCGTTCGATGCCAAAGCCGTCTGGCTGAATGCCGAACTCATCCGCACCATGTCGGTCGAAGACCTGACCGCGGCGCTCATGCCCTTCGTCCCGGTTGACCATGCGAAAATGCTGCGGATCACCCCGCTCATTCAGGAGCGTATCCGCCTCCTTCGCGATGTCGCCGAAGTCGCGGATTTCTTCTTCGCGGATCCGAAACCCTATGATCCGGCCGAACTCATCCCGAAGAAAGGCGATGCAGCGATGGCCGCGCGCTCTCTCGCAAAAGCGCTCGAAGTTCTCCCCGCCGCCGAATTCACCCACGACGGCCTGGAATCCGCCCTGCGCGGGGCTTCGGTAGAACTCGGCATCAAAGCCGGCCAGATGTTTGAGCCGATCCGAGTCGCAGTCTGCGGCCGCAAAACCGCCCCGCCCCTGTTCGGCACGCTGGAAGTTTTGGGCAAAGAAACCTGTCTGACGCGTATCGCGCAGGCTCTCGCTAAACTGGAAATTAAATGACCTCGCCCGACCCTACCCCAGCCGAGCCCATCGCCGCAGGTCCGTCCAATTTCATTCGCGATATCGTCATCGACGATCTTGAGACGAACAAATACGGCGGCCGCGTACATACCCGTTTTCCGCCTGAACCCAATGGCTATCTCCACATCGGCCACGCGAAATCCATCTGCCTGAACTTCGGCCTGGCTGCGGAATTCGGCGGCAAAACCAATCTCCGCTTCGACGACACCAACCCCGAAAAAGAGGAGCAGGAGTACGTCGATTCCATCATCGACAACGTCCACTGGCTCGGCTTTAAAGAAAACGACATCTATTACGCCTCCGATTATTTCGGCCAGCTCTACGAATGGGCGCAGAAACTGATCCGCGAAGGCAAAGCCTATGTCTGCGATCTCTCCGCCGAGGAGATCCGTAAGTACCGCGGTACGCTGACCGAAGGCGGCCAGGAAAGCCCGTACCGGAATCGCTCCGTCGAAGAGAGTCTCGATCTCTTTGCCCGCATGAAGGCCGGCGAATTTCCCGATGGTTCCCGTACCCTTCGCGCCAAAATCGACATGGCGTCGAAGAACCTCAACATGCGCGATCCGGTGATGTATCGCATCCTGAATGCGGAGCATCACCGCACCGGCAACACCTGGTGCATTTACCCGATGTACGACTACGCGCACGGGCAATCCGACTCCATCGAAGGCATCACGCATTCCATCTGCACGCTCGAATTTGAAGACCACCGGCCGCTTTACGACTGGTACATCGCGCAGCTTGGCATCTATCATCCGCAGCAGATCGAATTCGACCGCCTCAACCTGACTTACACACTGCTCAGCAAGCGCAAGCTCCTGCAACTGGTTCAGGACGGTCTCGTGCGTGGCTGGGACGATCCCCGCATGCCGACTCTTTCCGGCATTCGTCGGCGCGGTTACACGCCTGAAGCGATGCGGAATTTCTGCCGCGCCATCGGCGTTTCCAAAACCAACGGCACCATCGAGCTTGGCTTACTCGAACACTACGTTCGCGAAGATCTGAACAAGCGGGCGCCGCGTCTGATGGCAGTCCTCAAGCCTCTGCGGGTTGTGATCGACAACTACCCGGAAGGCCAGGTGGAGGAGATGGATGCTGTCAACAATCCGGAAGACGCCTCGGCCGGCACGCGAAAAGTTCCGTTCTCCCGTGTGATCTATATCGAGCGGGACGATTTCAAAGAGGATCCGCCAAAACAGTTCTTCCGCCTGTCGCCCGGCAAGGAAGTTCGTCTTCGCTGGGGCTTTTTCATCACCTGCACCAGCGTCGTCAAAGACGATTCCGGCGAGATCGTGGAAGTCCACTGCACCTACGACCCCGCAACCCGCGGCGGCAACTCGCCCGATGGCCGCAAAGTAAAAGCGACAATCCACTGGGTATCGGCCGCCCACGCCGTGGATGCCGAAGTCCGCATCTACGAACCGCTTTTCAATTGTGAAAGTCCGGCTGATCTGGCCGATCTGAATCCCAAATCTCTCGAAGTCCTGACGGAGTGTAAACTCGAGCCCGCGCTGGCGAACGTGGAGCCACAATTCCGCTGCCAGTTTGAGCGCCTCGGTTACTTCTGTGCCGATAACGATACGGCTCCCGGTAAACCAGTTTTCAATCGCACGGTAGCTCTCCGCGACACCTACGCCAAGATCGAGAAAAAGTCCAAATGAATATTCTCGGGATCGGTGGAGTCCTCGGTGATGCCGCCGCCGCAGTCATCAAAGACGGCAAGATCGAAGCTGCTGTAGAAGAAGCCAAGCTGACCCGCCGCCCGGAGCCAGGCCGGCTTCCGGAAGCCGCCATCGCAGCGTGCCTCCGGATCGCCAAACTAACGCACGCGGATATAGATCATGTAGCTCTGGCCAGACCTCTTCCGCCAGGCTCCGCACTGCCCGCCGCGCTCCGAATTTTCGCAAAAGCCAAAGTAGACACGGTGGACCACCACGCCGCCCACGCCGCGGCCGCCTACTATGTTTCGCCTTTCGACGAAGCGACAGTCATCACGCTCGATCGCGAAGGCGACCTTCGTTGCGGCGCGAAATGGCACGGGTCCGGCAACACCCTCACAGTCCAGGAAGAGATCCTCTACCCCGATTCCATCGCCGCTCTTTACGGGCAAGTCACCGAACTGCTGGGGCTGCGGGCGCGTGCCGATGAGCATCGCGTCCAATGGCTTTCCATGACGGGCAAACCCCGCTTTGCGAAGTATTTTGAGGAAATCATTCACGACCGCACGGTCGGCCAGGGTTTCACTCTCCCGGAGCCATTGCAACGGCAGGACCGCGCGGACCTCGCGGCCAGCATGCAACAGGCTCTCGAAGCCTACGTTCTGCGCCTGGCCGGCGATGCCACCAATGTATGTCTCGGGGGAGGAGTCGCCTGGAACGCGGTCCTGGTCTCCGCGCTCGAACGAAATTTCAAAGGCGTCTTTGCGCAATTGGCCGCGGGGAATGCCGGGACGGCACTCGGCGCCGCTCTCCACGCGTGGCATGGTGTTGGCGGACAGACGCGCCGGCTCGACGCCGGCTGTTACTACCTCGGCCCGGACTTCACCGTGCAGGAAGTCAAGGAAGCCCTCGAGAACTGCAAGCTTCGCTTCCGCCTTCTCGAAACCGTGCCCGCGCGAATCGACGCGGCTGTCTCGCAACTCGAAAACAATCACATTGTCGCCTGGATGCAGGGCCGTATGGAATTTGGTCCGCGCGCCCTGGGTAATCGCAGTATCCTGGCATCGCCCCGCGATCCCTACTCCACGGAAAACCTGAACACCTTCATCAAGCACCGCGAAGAGTCGCGTAAGTTTGCGGCGTCGGTTCCAGCCGAAATTGCCTCTGAGTATTTCGAAACCGGTCCGAATGCGCGCCACCTCGCCAGCGTCGGCAGAGTTCGCGAACAGTATAAAGAACAATTCCGCGGCGCGATACTCTCCGGTGATGCAGTGCGAGTCCACACCGTTGCAAAGGATGATAATCCTCTCTACTGGGGCCTGCTGCACGCTTTTGGCAGGAAGACTGGACTGCCGGTTCTTTACAACACGTCTTTCAATCTGTTCGGCGAGCCACTGGTCTGCACGCCGCGTGACGCGGTGCGCAGCTTCTATTCTTCCGGAATCGACGCCATGGTCGCTGGCAATTTCCTCCTGGAAAAATGAAAACCAAAACCCGCAGTGGCGCAACTCTTGTCGCTGCGGGAATCCTGCTCAGCCGCATAGCGGGATTGGTCAGGGAGCACTTCTTCAGCCGATACTTCGGCCTCACTGCCGTGGCCGACGCCCTCGGAGCCGCGCTGCGCATCCCGAATTTCCTTCAGAATCTCTTTGGCGAAGGCGTGCTTTCCGCGTCCTTTATTCCCGTCTATGCGGGTCTGCTCGCACGCGGGAAACAGGAGGAAGCCGGCCGTGTGGCTGGCGCGGTGTTCGCAATTCTGGCGCTGTTCACCTCCGTGTTGGTTGCCCTCGGCGTCCTTGCCACGCCTTTCATGATTGGCTTCATCGCGCAGGGCTTCGACAGCACCAGACGGGACCTCGCCATTCCCCTCGTGCGCATCTTTTTCCCCAGCGCCGGCCTGCTGGTCATGTCCGCCTGGTGCCTGGGGATTCTCAACAGCCATCGGAAGTTCTTCCTGTCCTACAGCGTTCCTGTCCTGTGGAATCTCGTGCTGATCGGCGCACTGGTCGGTTTCGGAGGGCGCGTCGGGATGGAACGTCTCGCGACCGTCTTCGCCTGGGCGGCTGTAGTCGGCAGCGCCGTTCAGTTTCTCGCGCAGGTTCCGTTTGTCCTGAAACTGGTTCCCGACCTCAGGCTTCACCTGGCACTCGAACTTGAAAGCGTCCGCACCGTTGTTCGGAATTTCGTGCCGGTTTTCATTAGCAGGGGCGTGGTTCAGTTGAGCGCATTCGTCGATACGTGGCTCGCCAGTTTCCTGCCTTACGGCGCTTTGGCGGCTCTCCTGAAGGCACAGATGCTGTACCTGCTTCCGGTGAGCCTGTTCGGTATGTCCGTCTCGGCCTCGGAACTTCCGGAAATGTCCAGCGCCACGGGCGCGCATCACGAAGTGGCTGAATTTCTGATCCAACGCCTCACGGCCGGCTTGCGACGGATTGCCCTCTTCGTGATTCCGTCGGTAGTCGCATTTATCGCTTTAGGCGACCTGGTCGCGGGTGCGATTTATGAGGGCGGCAAATTCACTCCCGCGGATACCAGGTACGTCTGGATTATCCTCGCCGGCTCCGGCATCGGCCTTCTGGCATCAACCCAGGGGCGCCTGTTTTCCTCCGCGTTCTACGCCCTGAAGGACACGCGCACGCCCCTGCGGTTCGCTCTCATTCGCGTAACTCTGACAACGGTGTTGGGCTATCTCTGTGCCATTCCTTTGCCTCATCTTCTCGGAGTCGATCAGAAATGGGGGGCAGCCGGCCTGACGGCCTCGGCCGGCGTAAGCGGCTGGATCGAATTCCTGCTTTTGCGCCAGGCTCTGGCAAAGCGAATCGGTACAGCGCACATTGGTGTTGCCTGGGTGATGAGGTTATGGATTTCGGCGATTCTGGCCGCAGCCATCGCGTGGGCCATCAAACTGAACCTCCCCCTTCACGATCCCCGACTCGCGGCCGCTGCGACTCTGATCCCGTTCGGAGCGATCTATATCCTGCTCGCCGGCCCGCGCCAGTTCCGCCGCTGAGAATCAGAACTCCACGCCTGAGAGGTCGATGCTGAAGCGAGCCGTTGAAAAAAGCCGGTCTTCCACGTTGGTTACGCCACTCCGCGAATGCACCATGCCCGACAGCGCGACGGGATCAATAACCCACACCCACTCAACTCCGAAATTCAGGTATTCCCGCACTTTATCCAGTGTGTCGATCATCTTGTCTTCCGGGGACAGAATCTCGACGCACAGATGTGGCGGATGAGTCACAATCCCGCGCGCCGGCGGATCTGGTCTCTCACCGACGATGCAGACATCGGGCACACGAAAATAGTTTGGGAGCGTTTGTATCCTTTGTTCCGGCATCGCGAACATGCCGAGGCTGCGGCAGATTGCCCACAGCTCACGGATCAAAAAACCCTGCAGTGCGGAGTGTTCCCAGTTCGGGATCGGACGTTCGACTATCCTTCCTTCCACGAATTCCGCATCATGCTCGAAGCTCGTGTGAAGGTACTGTTCGGCGCTGATCACTTCCGCGACAGGCATAAACGCATTCTACATGTGAAAAAGCATCAGATAGATCACAACGCCGGTGACGTTCACGTACATCCAGATCGGCCACGTCCATCTGGCGATTGCGCGATGCTTATCGAAACGGGCTTTAAGCGCCCGATTCAGGGTGATGATCGCAAGCACCGGAACGGCTGCGGCCAACGGCGTGTGAGTCCACAGGATCCACATGTAAAGCGTTCGAATCGGGCCTGTGCCCTTGAAATAAATGATTTGGGAGTGCGCGTGGTACGCGAGATAACTGATCAGGAACACGGTCGAGACAACAAACGCCGTGATCATCACGCGGCGATGCGACTGGATATTTCGGTTCTTGATCAGGATGAGCCCGATCAACAGCAGCACGGCGGCGCATCCGTTCAGAACCGCATTAATGGCGGGTAACGAATCGTAGAAGCTCAGGACGCTTCCTTTTCGAGCCGAGCTACATCCTTCGCGATTCTATCTTCCGGATTTCCATCGGACAGCCCGTAATAGCCGCGAATCCGCCCTTTCTGATCCACGAGCGCAAAACGAGTGCTGTGTTCGATTTCATCGCCGATGGAGCCCAGCTTGAATGCATCCTGATCCAGCATGTTCAGCGTCGCCACTTCGCCGGTCAGCAGCAGCCAGCGACTGCTGTCGTTATTGAATTTCTTCGCGTATTCACCCAGAACCTGAGGGGTGTCGCGGGCAGGATCGACCGTGAACGAAATCAGCCTGACAGCGCTGTCCGTTTTGGTTTGCAGGCTGTGCATGTGCGAACTCATGCGCGGACACGGCCCTTCGCAGTTGGTGAAAACGAAATCCGCGACCCAGACGTGGCCGGCCAGGGCTGAACTCGAAAAGGCGCGCCCCAGGTGATCCGTTAATTGAAACGCCGGGATATTCCCGAATACAGGCAGTGGTTTCTGGCCGCAGCCCGCGAGAAAAAGACAGATGCTGAGTAAACAAAAACGCATTACGTTACAGGGAAGGCCGATCCAAAACCATCAAGCCGTAAATCATCGGCAAATAAATAACGGAAGCCAGTAGTACGTTGCGCGCGCGGACGTTCGTGCGATCGAATGCCACCCGCACACCGGTATAGAGAAACCAGATGCCCAACAGCAGCGCGCCTGCCATATAAATCTTGCCGGACATGCCGAACACCACGGGAAGCAAACTGATGGGAATCAGCGTAGTCGCATAGAGCACGATTTGCCGGGACGTAGACTGGCCATCCGGTTCGACGACCGGCAACATGCGGATTCCCGCCCGCGCGTAGTCGTCACGGTACATCCACGCAATTGCGAGGAAATGCGGAAACTGCCAGACAAACAGAATGAAGAACAGGCTCCAGGCCTCGCGGTTCAGAATGCCGCTCGCTGCCGCGTAGCCCATCAGCGGAGGCATGGCCCCGGGCAGCGCGCCGACCACGGTGGAAAGATGGGTCCGCGATTTCATCGGCGTATACACGAACAGATAAGCCGCAAGCGTGAAAGCTCCCAGCAGCGACGAAAGCGGATTCACCCAGATCGCGAGTTCCGCTGCGCCCAATAAAGCCAGCGCGATGCCGAACCAAAGGGCTCGTTTTGCCGTGAGTAACCCCATGGGCAGTGGACGCGACGCGGTACGGCGCATGAGTTTATCCGACTCCCGTTCCCACCATTGATTCAGCGCCGCCGTGCCCGACGCGATCAGCCCGGTGCCGACCAGTGTGTGAAGCAGCAGCCTCCAATTAAAAGGAAGCGAGCGGTCGAGGCCAAAAAAATAACCTACGCCCGTGCTCATGAGAATGAGCCATGTGATGCGCGGTTTCGTGAGTTCGATGTAGTGCCGCATGGCGATTCTTACGCCGAAAGCGGGTCCGCCGCGAGTGACGGCATGGTGACGCGCGCGCCCAGATTGCGGCGTACCAGAATAGCCATCACGATGCTCATCGCCAGCGTCAGCGCTCCCACGGCGACATGCAGCACGGTGAATGTCACCATCAACGGCATGGGCTGGACAGCGTCGGCATAAGCGATACGGGTCATGTAAGCGGCAATCCCGAGAAAAATCTGGACCAGAGTGATCGAAATCAGCGCTACCGCACTGGTGCGAAGCTCGCGATTCCGCGCATAGTGCAGCAGAATTCGCATGGAAACCCAAAGTACCACGCCAGTGACGAGCGGGGCTCCGCAAATGTGGTAAATTGCGCCGATTGCTTTATGCCGAACGGCTGCGCCAAGGAAAAGCTGGCCCAGCACGCAAAGCGGCGCGGCCAGCGAAAGCCCCCGAAGTGGATTCTCCGCATCTTCCGGGATTGTCGCCGGGCCAGCCAGCCAGCCTGGCGATGTGAAAAGCGCCATCGCCACGGTTGTCGAGAAAAACAACTCCGCCAGGGTTGCGTGCGACGAAGAAATCCACCACGGTAAAAGCAGCAGCACGGTAAGTCCGCCCAGAACCCCCTGCACGATCACGCCCAGCAGAGCGGCGATCGCAAGTTTACGCATCCAGGACCGGCGATCCACGCGGAAAATCCAGACCAGCGCGACGATCGTAAATATCCCGACCGTTGTGGCGATCATCCGGTGGCCATGTTCATAAAGGATGCCGCCTTCCATGTTCGGCATTAGTTTCCCGTAGGAAAGCGGCCAGTCCGGAACGGATAATCCGGCATCGCGACTGGTCACAAGGCCGCCTGCGACTACCAGCAGGAGGGTGCAGAATGCCAAAACAATCAACCAGCGGTGAAGCCCGGGGTGGAACCTGTTTTCGGTAGTGGGGTTACTGACTGCCATACGTGAAATCGATTGACGCGGTCCCGCTGGCGGTCAGCGTGACCTTACCTTCTTTCCTGCCCAGTTTTTCGTGGACTACTTCAATTGTATAAGTGCCGGGCGGAACGCCGGAGAGGGTGAATGCTCCATCGTCTCCGGTGACGGCAAAAAACGGGTGGGACGAGACCCCGATCCACGACCGCATCCAGGGGTGGACGCTGCAAGTCATGGGGAACAGCACCTCCTGCTTCGGGAATTTCCGGAATTTGTGTTCGTCCTGGGGCGCTTCCGAGATGTTCCACGGCTGGTTGATCTGGCTCTCAGCGTGGACATTGTGATTGACGGGATCGTCATTCAGGATCTCAAGTTTCTGATCCACCATAATTCCGGCGACATGGGGCTCATAGATGCAGCCGGATTGAGTCAATTTGACCGATTCTGCCGGGGGTGCCCAGTGCGCGGGGGCCAAACCGTCCCTAATCCACACAAAAGTGTTGCGAAGAGTTCCGTTCTTATTTACTACAACTGTCTGGGCCCGAACTGGAGTCTTGTGCGCGCGTTCGCACGACGGATTCGACGACATGTCGATGAAAGGCATCACGGGGGGGCTGCCAATGAACGCTATTCGGCCGGAAATACTGCCAGCCGTCGCGGTGTCGATATGGCCCTCCGGTATGGCCGCAACCGGCTCATTCACGGGTTTGGCGCCCCCGCAACTGAAAATGGCCAGGCTCAACGGGAAGATTAAAAAGACGATGGCAAGTCTCAAACTCTATTTTTGCATGTCAGAATCGTTTGTGACTGGTATATACTTTTGTTAGCGCTTAGGGGAATGACCCAGGCTAACCTTGTAAACTCCAGTACGAACAGTGATAATGTAACGTGCGGTTTCGCTCATTCTAGAATTGTTGGCGCGTCCGGACGAAAGGGAATTATATGTATTCGTTTCGCAAAACTCTGGCATTGGCAGTTCTGGCATTCGCGCCAGCCCTGCTGGCGCAGAACAGCAATTCCGGAAAAATATCGCCAGACACGTCAAGAAGCGGCAATGTCGATGTCATCGTTCGATACGCGAATGCCCCCACAGCACAGCAGATCGTGTTGCAGGCCGGTGGTGTTCAGAATCGTGACCTCCATTCGATCAATGCGGGCGCCTTCACTGTTCCCGGCAGCTCCCTGGATGCCCTCGCGGCCGACCCAAGCATAGCTCACATTTCTCCGGATCGTCAGGTTCGCGGCATGCTGGAGTTTGCCAACCCGGCCGTCAATGCCAATGTCGCTTTTGCGCATGGCTACGACGGGACTGGAATTGGCGTGGCAGTGCTCGATAGTGGCGTGAATCTGCCCGTCGATCTGAATGCTTCCAATGGAAGCTACAGCCGCGTGATTTACAACGAGAGCTTTGTCGTCGGTATTGGCGACACCAAAGATAAATACGGTCATGGAACCCACGTGGCTGGAATTGTGGCCGGAGACGCGGCTTTATCGTCTAACTCCTGGAACACGGTTACGTTCCGCGGTATCGCCCCCAATTCCAACATCATCAATCTGAAGGTTCTCGATCAGAACGGCCTCGGAACGGACAGTACGGTCATTGCCGCAATTGAGCGCGCAGTTGCGCTGAAGAACCAGTACAACATTCGCGTAATGAATATTTCGCTCGGCCGGCCTGTGACCGAAAGCTACGCGTCAGATCCTTTGTGCCAGGCAGTGGAATTTGCCTGGAAGAACGGGATTACCGTGGTTGTCGCGGCCGGAAATTACGGTCGTTACAACGGAGTCTCTAACTTCGGATATGGCACGATTACGGCCCCTGGCAATGATCCTTTCGTGATCACGGTGGGCGCCATGAACGACGAGAGCACCGCGAATCGCTCCGACGACCGCATTACGAGCTACAGTTCCAAGGGTCCGACCGCGCTCGACCACGTCGTGAAGCCCGATATCGTGGCTCCTGGTAATCGCGTCGCTTCGCTCGCAGATCAAAGCAACTTGCTATACAGGACATCGAGCGCCCTGGGGCAGCTGTTCTTAAATTCGTATTATGGCGATCCAGGATCAGGCTACAGCACGGATTATTTCCGGCTTAGCGGGACCAGCGTAGCGGCCCCGATCGTCAGCGGCGCCGCAGCCCTTCTGCTCCAGCAGGATGCCACTCTGACTCCTGACCAGGTCAAGGCCCGCCTGATGCTGACTGCGTCGAAGTCGTTTCCCGCCACCAGCAGTGTGACGGACTCTTCAACGGGTATCACGTATACCAGCGCGTACGATATCTTTACCATCGGCGCCGGTTATCTGGACGTCTGGGCCGCATTGAACAACACCGATCGCGCCGGCGGGATCGCACTTTCCCCCACCGCCGTAATCGATTCCACCGGCACCGTTCACCTGGCCGATACGATCTCGAACTCCGCCTTGTCGGCAGTATGGGGAAGCTCCGCAGTCTGGGGATCATCGGCCGTCTGGGGTAGCTCGGCAGTCTGGGGTTCCAGTGTGCTCACTCCGACCTCCGCGGTCTGGGGCAGTTCCGCGGTGTGGGGTAGCTCAGCCGTTTGGGGCAGCTCAGCTGTCTGGGGAAGCTCAGCCGTATGGGGAAGCTCAGCCGTTTGGGGCAGCTCAGCAGTATGGGGCAGCAGCACTTCGGTTTTCAGCGACAGCGCCGTCTGGGGCAGCTCGGCCGTCTGGGGATCATCGGCAGTCTGGGGTAGCTCAGCGGTCTGGGGCAGCTCTGCGGTTTGGGGCAGCTCAGCCGTTTGGGGTAGCTCAGCTGTTTGGGGTAGCTCGGCAGTCTGGGGTTCCGGCCAGTTAATGGGCGAATAGCCCGTCGAAACCGCAGCCTTAGCGCTATCGTAGTTCCTGTTTGAACCGTTTCACTAAAGTCGCGGCAATCGGCGTGGCAGCTTGCATGCTCGCTTCCGGCGTGGTTTTCGCGCTGGGAGCCGAGGCTGCGGAGAATGCCATGCGGCCGCCACGACTGCCCGTGGCGCTCGTCTGTCCCTGTTTTTCCCACATGCACTGCGAATCGGTGGCCGTCGCGGCGCAGGATGGCAAGCGTCTGCGCGGCTGGTATTACACTCCCGAAATACCGTCTGACAAGACCATCATCCTTCTGCATGGTATTGGCAGTAACCGGCAGGATATGGTGGCGCTTGGCTATCTTTTTCTGCGTCACGGGTACTCAGTGCTGGAGCCGGATCTCCGTGGACACGGCGAAAGCGAGGGCCTCGCGACTTACGGTGTTCTGGAAGAAGGTGATGTCAGTGCCTGGCTCGATTGGATGATTCGGACGGGCAATCATCCACAGATCTATGGCTTTGGGGCATCTCTTGGGGCTGCGGTGCTGCTGGATTCTCTGAAGCACGAGGCCCGTTTCCAGGCGGTTGTGGCCGAAAGTTCTTACTACGACTTCCCCTCGATCGCAGAAGAGCGGATCGCGCGCATGCTGCCGGGCGGCACGAAGTGGATCTCATCGCCGTTCGTCAGCGCCGGGATGGATTGGGCGCGCTGGCACGACGGAGTCGACTTGCGGCAAGCGTCCGCAGCGGCCGGCCTGAAGTCTACCCGAGTCCCCGTCTTGCTGATCCACGGGCTGGAGGACCATAAGACTTCGCCTGAGAATTCGCGTCGTCTCGTCGCCGCAGCGGGATCGAACGGGACCAGCGTCCGGCTCTGGCTGGTGCCCGGTTCAGGGCACGCGGACGCGTGGAAAACCGCTCCGGCGGAATTCGAATCCCGGGTGATCGCCTGGTTTACCAATCGTTAAGATCGAGAACGGATGAGATTCGTTCCCGATGCCGTATTAGATATTTACGGCCATTTACATTCGCAAACGACCATGTGCGTAGCCCTACACAGTACAATCATTAGTTTGCAGTAGCCTGTACCTGTTCTGCGCCGTGATGCGCCCTTCTTTAATGGTGAAGGTTGGCACCAGAGCGGCTACGCTCCCCCAGGTGCCGTATTTTAGCGAAAAAACGCGGTTCGAATGACAACAAATACTCCAATTCCCGAAGCTCCTCCAGCCACTGCAAACAAACCCAAAAAGCGCGGACTGATCTGGCTCCTGTTCTTCCTCGTGGTCGCCGCTGTGGCAGGCTATGCGGTTTACAAGGCTGGACAGCCGGGTCAGATTCTCCAGACTTCAACCGGCGGCGGAAGGGGTGGAAGCGGCGGTCGCGGCGGCCGTGGCGCGCTCGGTCCAACACCTGTTGCAGTGACGACGGCGCGTAAAGGGAATATGCCGGTTTACTACACCGGTCTGGGCACCGCGGCCGCTTACTACGTTGTTTCCGTGAAACCCCGTATCGACGGACAGCTGATGTCAGTCAACTTTCAGGAAGGGGATATGGTCCGCAAGGGCGATCTCGTGGCAGTGGTTGACCCGCGCCCTTATGAAGTCCAGTTGCATCAGGCGCAGGGAACGCTGGCGCGCGACACGGCGCTGCTCAACAACGCCAAGACCGATCTTGCCCGCTATACCAAACTGCTGGCTCAGAATGCGGTACCGCAGCAACAGGTTGATACCCAGACCGCGACCGTGGCCCAGCTGGAAGGGACCATCAAGCAGGATGAGGCTGCGATTGAAAGCGCCAACCTGCAGTTGACCTATTCACGGGTTCCGGCGCCGATCAGTGGCCGGGTTGGGTTGCGCCTGGTGGATCCGGGCAACATTGTCCGCGCCGCGGACGCAAACGGCCTGCTGGTGATTACACAGATCCAACCGATTTCGGTACTGTTCACGCTGCCAGAAAAGCAGCTACAGCCCGTCATTGCCAAATTGAATCAGGGCAAGAAGCTGCTTGTGGAAGCGTGGAACGCCGACGATTCCGTGAAAATCGCCAACGGCTATCTGCTCACGATCGATAACCAGATCGATGCGACCACCGGTACTTCAAAGATGAAGGCAATCTTCGATAATCGCGATCTCGCGCTTTTTCCAAATCAGTTTGTGAACGTTCACCTGCTGGTAACAACGCTTTGCGATCAGGTGATTGTTCCCAACGTTGCCGTTCAGAGCGGGCAACAGGGGCGGTACGTCTACGTCGTCGATGCCGATTCGAAAGTTCACAACCGCCCGGTTACCGTAGGGCAGATCGACGCAACCGAGAGCACGATTACTTCCGGCCTTGACGTCGGCGAGCAGGTGGTGGTGGATGGAACGGATCGCCTGATTGAGGGCGCCACGGTCCGCCTGCGCACCGCCGAGGACGTGAACGGCCGCGGTGGACGCGGCGGGCGGGGTGGACGCGGCGGCAGTGGTGTTCGCGGCGGCAGCGGACGTCGCGGTGGCGGTGGTGGCGGAGCTAATGCGGGCGGCTTTGGTGGCCGTGGCGGCGGCGCGGCGGGTCAGGCAAATGGCGGATTTGGCGGTGGACGCGGCGGCAACGGTGGACCGGGCGGCGGTCGCGGTGGCCGTGGCGGAAGCGGCGGCGGCAGGGCTGGCCGTGGCGGTGGAGGTGGTGGTGGCCGCAATGCGGGCGCGACAGCCGATTCCGATCTTCCGGCTCCCCTCGATATGTCGACTCTGGATATCGGTTGCCCGGGCGACAGCGCGTCGGCCAGGCAGGGCGGCGGTGCTGGAGGACGACAAGGCGGTCGCAGGGGTGGGTCCGGCCAATGAGTCCGTCCCGGATATTCATCGAGCGTCCGGTCGCCACGTCGCTGATGATGGCCGGGGTGGTTCTGACGGGTGTCGTCTCCTTTTTCCAGTTGCCGGTCTCGGCGTTGCCGCAGGTCGATTACCCGACGATTCAGATCCAGACGTTCTACCCAGGTGCAAGCCCGGAAGTCATGACTTCCTCGGTTACCGCGCCGCTTGAAAAGCAGTTCGGACAGGTCTCGGGCCTCACCCAGATGACCTCCACCAGCACGTTTGGAAGTTCGCTGGTGACGCTTCAGTTTTCACTCGATCTGAATATCGATCAGGCCGAGCAGCAGGTACAGGCTGCCATTAACGGAGCAGGCACATTTCTGCCGAGAGATCTCCCGAATCCTCCGATTTACGCCAAGACGAATCCTGCCGACGCTCCGATTCTGACGCTGTCGGTAACCTCCAGCACCCTGCCTTTGCCTCAGCTTCAGGAACTCGCGGAAACGCGCATGGCGCAGCGAATTTCACAGTTGAAAGGCGTTGGTCTCGTCAGTATCAGCGGCGGTCAGCGTCCCGCAGTGAGGGTGCAGGCGAATCCAACCGCGCTGGCTTCATTCGGTCTGAGTCTTGAAACTCTGCGCAGCGCGCTCGGAACCGCCAACGTCAACTCGGCGAAAGGCAATTTCGACGGCGTTCAGCAGGCCTGGACCATCAACAACAACGACCAGCTCCAGTCGGGCAAAGAATACGCCCAAATCGTCGTGGCTTATCGCAACGGCGCTCCGGTTCGCCTGAAGGACGTCGCGAACGTTGTCGATTCCGTCGAGAATACCCATCAGGCGGCGTGGGTGGATACCACCCCGGCGATCATTGTGAACATCCAGCGACAGCCGGGAACAAACATCATCGGCGTCGTGGATACCGTAACTACACTGCTGCCGCGCATTAAAGACTCCCTGCCGGCCGGCGTGGATCTGAATGTAGTTACAGACCGCACGACCACAATCCGCGCTTCCGTGAAGGATGTTGAGATGGAATTGGGCCTGACCATCGTGCTGGTGGTTCTGGTCATCTTCCTCTTCCTTCGCAGTTTTTCAGCCACGATTATTCCTTCGATCGCCGTGCCGCTCTCTCTGGTCGGTACGTTCGCGGTGATGTATCTGCTCGATTACAGCGTCGATAATCTTTCTCTGATGGCGCTCACAATTTCCACCGGTTTTGTGGTGGACGACGCGATCGTGATGATCGAGAATATCGCCCGTTACATCGAAATGGGCGAGCCGCCAATGCAGGCTGCCCTGAAGGGTTCGGCTGAAATCGGATTTACGATTATTTCGCTGACCGTTTCCCTCATCGCCGTGTTGATCCCGCTGTTGTTTATGGCGGATATTGTCGGCCGTCTGTTCCGCGAATTTGCCGTGACGCTTGCGGTGACGATCATGATCTCGGCGTTCGTATCGCTGACGCTGACCCCGATGATGGCGGCGAGGATTCTCAAGCACCGTCCGGAAAGCGAACAGGGCTGGTTTTACCGATCTTCAGAATGGGTGTTCGTCAGCATCATCAAAGTTTATGGCGCGATTCTGCGGGTTGTTCTGCGCTATCAGCCCGTCACGCTGTTGATTGCCGCCGGGACTCTCGTTTTAACCGCTTATCTGTTCAGCATCGTTCCGAAAGGCTTCTTTCCGGCGCAGGACACGGGCGCGATTCTGGGGATTTCCCAGGCCCCCGAGACGATTTCTTTCGGCGCGATGACGGAACGCCAGCAGCGGCTGGTGGAAGCCGTACTACAGGATCCCGCGGTCAAGAACGTTTCCTCGTTTATCGGAGTGGACGGGTTTAATACCCTGGTGTCGAGCGGCCGAATTCAGATTACGCTGAAACCGCTTGAGGAACGAAATGCGACGGCTGGCGACATCATCCGCAGATTGCAGGCGAAAACAGCGCAGGTGCCTGGGATTGTTCTCTACCTGCAGCCGATTCAGGATCTCACGGTGGAAGACCGAATCAGCCGAACGCAGTATCAGTATTCGATGACGGCGCCCGATAAGACAACGCTCGACGAGTGGGTGCCGAAGGTGATGGCGCGAATGTCGCAGATTCCCGAAGTGCGGGACGTGGCCAGCGATCAGCTCAACGGAGGAGTGGGTATTCTGGTCGAAATCGATCGGGACACAGCGGGGCGTTTCGGTATCACTCCTTCAAATGTGGACGATGCCCTGTACAACTCATTCGGACAGCGTCAGGTTTCAACGATCTTCACGCAGACCAACCAGTACCACGTGGTGCTCGAGACGCAGGAAAACTTCAAGAACAGCGCGGACGCGCTGGATCATGTCTATGTACAGGTGGGATCGGCTTCCGCCAACCTGGCTTCAACCGTGGCCGCAGCCGGCACCAACACGGGGCTGACCGGTGCTGCAAGCCAGTCTCAGGTGCCACTGAGCGCGTTCACGAGGATCCGAAATATTCCAGTGGCCGTCGCCATAAACCACCAGCGCCAGTTTCCGGCGGTTACGATTTCATTCAATCTCGCGGAAAAAGCATCGTTGGGAGCGGCTGTGAAGAAGATCCGGGACGCAACCGAGGAGATTGGCGTGCCGGGCAGCGTTGAGGCCGAATTCCAGGGCACCGCGCGCGCATTCGAATCATCGCTGGCCAATGAATGGATACTGATTCTCGCAGCTGTGGTAACCGTTTATATCGTTCTCGGAGTGCTCTATGAGAGCTTCATCCATCCGATCACGATTCTTTCCACTCTGCCCTCGGCGGCGATCGGCGCTATCGCGGCCCTGCTGATCTTCAACGAGGATCTGGATGTGATCGCGCTCATCGGTATCGTGCTGCTGATCGGTATCGTCATGAAGAATGCCATTATGATGATCGACTTTGCGCTCGAAGCCGAGCGCAAGGAAGGGAAGTCGCCGCAGGATGCCATTTATCAGGCCTGCCTGCTTCGATTCCGCCCGATTCTGATGACGACCCTGGCGGCCATGCTGGGTGGTGTGCCTCTTGCGTTCGGCGAGGGCGTGGGTTCGGAGTTGCGCCGTCCGCTTGGTATTACCATTATCGGTGGTCTCATTATGAGCCAGTTGCTGACTTTGTTTACCACTCCGGTTATTTATCTCTGGTTCGGGCGGCTGGCAGCATTTTTCGGGCGTCTGCGCGGCAGAGAGCCCGAGCAGGCTACCCTGCCGGGTGTTTCGTGATGATATTGGTTCGGGCGATTCCGGTGAAAGGTTGAACGCGTTATGAGCATTTCGGCGCCATTTATAAACAGGCCGGTCGGCACTACGCTGCTGACGCTCGCGCTCGCGATGTCTGGCGCGATCGCTTACACGCTCCTGCCAATGTCGCCGTTGCCGCAGGTAGATTTCCCCACGCTCAGCGTCAGCGCCTCTCTGCCTGGTGGCAGCCCGGAAGTCATGGCGGCGTCCGTCGCCACGCCGCTTGAGAAATCGTTTTCGCGCATCGCGGGCATTACGGAGATGACGTCGAACAGTTCCCTCGGCTCCGCCAACGTGACCCTGCAATTCGACCTCAGCCGGGATATCGATGCGGCCGCCCGCGACGTTCAGGCAGCCATTAACGCGGCGCGCGGCAATCTTCCGGCCAATCTGCCGACGAATCCGCGTTACCGCAAATTCAATCCTTCCGACCAGCCGATCATGATTCTGTCGATGCAGTCGGACATCGTTCCAACGCCGCAGATGTACGACATGGCGTCCTCGGTTTTCGCACAGAAGATTTCTCAGGTGGAAGGGGTCGGTCAGGTGCAAGTGAACGGCGGTTCTCTGCCTGCCGTTCGGGTAGAACTGAATCCGCAGCCGGTTTCCAAGTACAGCGTCGGTCTGGATCAGACCGCCAGTTTCCTTGGAAGCGCGAACGCGAACCGGCCCAAGGGAGAACTTTCCAGCGGCGCCATGACGCTGCCGCTCTATACGACCGATCAGTTGATGGAAGCGAAAGACTACCGCAATCTGATCGTGACGTTCCGCAACGGTTCGCCCGTCCGATTGTCGGATCTCGGCAACGTTATCGACTCGGTAGAGGACGTGAGGGCGCTTGGTCTGGCAAATGGCAAACCGGCCGTTCTCATCCAGATCAGCCGGCAACCGAACGCCAACATCATCGACACGGTACAACGCATTCGCATGCTTCTACCGCAATTCAAGGCTGCCCTCCCGCCCACGATTACCCTTTCCATCGACAACGACCGCACGACTACGATCGCGGCATCCGTCCACGATGCCCAACGGAACATGATGATCTCCATGGTATTGGTGATCGTCGTGGTTTTTGTCTTCCTGCGGAACGGCTGGGCAACCTTCATTCCGGCCATTTCGGTGCCTGTCTCGCTGATCGGTACATTCAGCGCCATGTTTGTCCTGGGCTACAGCCTCGACAATCTGTCCGTCATGGCACTCACCATCGCGACCGGCTTTGTGGTGGACGACGCAATTGTCGTCATTGAAAACATTTCCCGCTATATCGAAATGGGGATGGAGCCATTGCAGGCGGCGATGAGAGGCGCGTCTGAAATCGGCTTCACGGTGCTCTCTATGAGCGCCTCTCTGATCGCAGTATTCATTCCGATCCTGCTGATGGGCGGCATCATCGGACGTCTGTTCCGTGAATTCGCCGTAGTGCTTGCCGTCGCGATCTTTATTTCGATGGTCGTGTCGCTGACCGTGACGCCGATGATGTGCGCTCACCTGTTGAAGGTGCACCACAGCCACGGTCGTCTGTATAACACAACGGAAAAGTTTTTTAAGTGGATCATCAGCACATACGCGGCTGCGCTCGAAGTCGTTCTGAAACATCCGGCCGTAACCATGATCGTGATGGCGCTTACCATCGGGGTCAATATTTACCTGTTCAGTAAAGTTCCCGCCGGCTTCTTCCCGCAGCAGGATACGGGCCGTCTGATGGGAAGTATCACAGGGCAGCAACACATTTCGTTCCGCGCCCTGCGGGAAAAGGCGCTGTTTTTTGAACAGCAGGTGCGCAGCGATCCGGATGTCGCCACCATCGACGTTTTCGCCGGGAGCGGTGGGCGCGGGTCCAATTCGGCCCAGATGTTCGTTCAGCTGAAACCCAAACCAGGGCGTACGGCAAGCGCGGACGAAGTGATCGCACGAATCCGGCGCAAAACGAGTGCGATGCCAGGCGCGACTTTGACACTCCAATCCGCTCAGGATCTCCGGGTAGGCGGACGGCAAAGCAATGCTCAGTATCAGTACACGCTGCAGACCGAGGATCTGGCCGTGCTCGCCGCGTGGGGCCCGCGGGTTCTTGCCCGCCTGCGACAGTTGCCGGAACTGACCGATCTTACTTCCGACCAGCAGAACTCGGGACTTTCGGAGAATGTCACGATTGATCGGGACAGTGCGTCGCGTCTTGGCCTCACGGCAGCGGCCGTGGATAACGCACTCAACAGCGCCTTCGGGCAACGCCAGGTTTCGACGATTTATAAGGCGATCAACCAGTATCACGTCGTGGTTGCGCTGGAGCAGAAATGGTGGGAGAGCCCGGATGTGCTCAAGGAAGTCTACGTCCACACACCGCGCGGCACAGACGTTCCGCTGTCTACTTTTTCAAAATTCGCGGAAGGCATTACACCGCTTTCGCTGCCCCACCAGGGCCAGTTTCCGGCGACTACGATATCGTTCAATCTGCCGGAAGGCGTGGTGCTGGCCGATGCGGTCGCAGCCATTAACAAAGCTCAGATCGAAATGGGTTTGCCTGCGAATGTCGTCGGCAAGTTTGCAGGCACGGCGCAAGCCTTTAAGGATTCTCTCGCTAATCAGCCGATGCTGATTCTGACGGCGCTGCTTGCCGTCTATATCGTCCTCGGCATTCTGTACGAAAGCCTGATCCATCCTCTGACGATTATTTCGACGCTGCCTTCGGCGGGCGTCGGAGCCCTGATGGCTCTGGTTTTGTTCCGCACCGAGCTGACCATCATCGCGATGATCGGGATCGTACTTCTGATCGGCATCGTGAAAAAGAACGCGATCATGATGATCGACTTTGCGCTGATGGCGGAGCGCGATCATGGCAAGAGTCCGCGAGACGCTATCTTTGAAGCTTGCCTGCTGCGTTTTCGCCCGATTATGATGACGACCCTCTGTGCCCTGCTCAGCGGCGTGCCCCTTGCGCTCGGCTGGGGCACCGGCGCTGAGATGCGACAGCCGCTCGGTATCGCAATTGTAGGCGGCCTGATTGTCAGCCAGATGCTGACCCTATTTACCACTCCCGTGATCTATCTATCTCTCGATAAGCTGCGCCACCGGTTCAGCCGCAAGTTCTCAGACAAGCTTCCAGGCATCCTCGTCCCAGGCGGGTTGGCGGGGAGTGCAGACTAACTCATGCGCCAATTCCATCTTCTGGTTCTCATATCACTCTTCTGCTCGTCGTGCGCGATGACGACGAAATATCAGCGGCCGGCCGTACAGGCGCCTCCGTCGTTCGGCGAACTGGCGGGCAGCGATCAATGGAAGACTGCCACTCCCGGCGATGGACTGCAAAAGGGTAAGTGGTGGGAAATTTTCGGCGATCCCGAACTGAATAGTCTGGAAGAACGGATCAGTACCTACAACTACAGCGTGAAACAGCTCGAGGCGATTTTCCGGCAATCCCTCGAGACCATCGACATCAACCGGACCGGCTATTATCCTACGGTCGGAAGCAGTTCCTCGATCAACCAGGGCGACAGGGGAAACCATAGCGGAGGCGCCGGTGGAACATCGTCGAGCTTTTCACTGCCGTTTACCGCGAGTTGGGTACCAGACCTCTGGAACCGCGTCGGCCTTTCGGTTCAGAGCGCCAACATCAACGCTCAGCTGAATGCGGTGGACCTGGAAAATCTGCGGCTTAGTCTTCAGGGAGTGCTGGCCAACGACTATTTCGCCATTCTGGCAGCCGACACCCAGATGAATCTCCTGACGCAGAATATCGGGATTTATCAGGATTATCTGCAACTGACGAACGACCGCTTCAATGGCGGCGTTGCATCCCGCACAGATGTCCTGTTGGCTTCGACGCAGCTTTACACCACGCAGGCGCAGCTCATCGATCTGGGCGTAAACCGCCATCAGCTGGAACATGCAATTGCCGTTCTGACGGGTCAGGCTCCGGCGGCGTTTTCGATTCCGGCGGGAAAGATCGATCACGCGCCACCGCCCATTCCAATCGGCATTCCATCGACTCTGCTGGAGCGGCGTCCGGATATCGCGGCGCAGGAACGTGTGATCATGGCGGCGAATACGTCGATCGGCATAGCGAAGGTGGCCTGGTATCCGACACTCACGCTTTCCGGTACCGCCGGTTTAGGGTCTGGCAGCCTGCTGAACCTTTTGACGTGGGGCAGCCGGGTATGGTCCGCCGGGCCGGTGCTGGCGCAGACATTGTTCGATGCGGGCAGACGCAAGGCTATTTTACGGCAGACGCAGGACGCGTACGACGCGGCCGCCGCGGCGTATCAGCAAACGGTGCTGACCGCTTTCCAGCAGGTGGAAGACAATCTTTCCACGTTACGGATTCTTGCGGAGGAAGCGACGAAACAGGCGCAAGCGGTGGATGCAGGTGAGCAATCGCTGGCTCTCGAAACGGAGCGCTACAAGGCGGGTACAGATTCCTATCTGAACGTGATTCAGACGCAGACTATCACTCTGAACAATGAACGGACGGCCGTTACCCTGTTGCAGAGGCGGATGGCCGCGTCGGTAAATCTGATTGTCGCTTTGGGCGGCGGCTGGGATATTTCTGCAACTCCCACGGAAGAGCAGCTGAAGTCTCCGGACATGAAGGACCCCACGAAGACGATGAACGTTGCGCAACCGCCGGCCAGGTAGTCTGCCGCCAGGATGCGAGCGTGCCGCCGAACTCCTCAGCATGTGAGCCAACTCATAATTGCCAGGTAAGCCGCATTACCAGGTAAGGTGCGTTGACTACAGACCGGTGAACGGTCAAACTCACTGAAGAGGACTCCTGATGAAGCGCATATCGCTCACAGCCTGGATACTGATCGCATTGGTGGCCGGCATTGTTTTCGGCGCCCTGCTTCCCGGACCGGCCAAACAGCTTGGTTTGCTGGGCACGGTGTTCCTCCGGCTGATCAAGGTTATTATTGCGCCGCTGCTTTTCGCCACGCTTGTGGTGGGTATTGCGGGGACGGGGAACCCGAAGACGATGGGCCGCATTGGCGGGAAGGCAATCCTCTATTTCGAAATCGTAACCACAATTGCGCTCTTCGTCGGCCTCGGATTCGCGAACGTGGTGAAGCCGGGCGTGGGAGTTCAGCTGAAGTCCACTTCTCCGGGCATCGCGGGCAGCGCGGCCACTCTGGCCGGAATACTGGAGCACACGTTCCCGACGAGCATCGTCGACGCGATGGCGAAGGGTGAAGTTCTGCAGATTGTCGTTTTCACATTCCTGTTCGGCAGTGCCTGCGCCGCGATCGGCAGCAAGGCGGAACCGGTCGTGAAGGTTTGCGAATCGCTGTCTGAAATCATGTTCAAATTTACGGCCTACATCATGTATGCCGCGCCATTTGGAGTCTTTGGGGCGATGGCGGCGACCATTGGCGACAAGGGATTGGGCGTGCTCCTGAATCTGGGCAAGCTGGTGCTGACGCTTTATGCGGCTGAAATATTTTTCGTTGTGGTGGTGCTCGGTTCAGTGATCGCGATCGCCAAAATCCCGCTGAAGCGATTCGTGCAGCATGTGCGCGCGCCGTTTCTGCTGGCGTATTCCACGGCATCGAGTGAGGCGGCGCTTCCCTCGGCCCTGGAAAACATGGAGAAGATGGGGGTGCCGAAACATATCGTCGCCTTCGTCCTGCCGACCGGCTACAGCTTCAATCTCGATGGATCTACGCTGTACCTGACATTGGCAGCGATGTTTGTGGCGCAGGCGGCGAATATCCATCTCTCGTTCACGACCCAGATCGTCATGATGCTCACACTCATGCTGACCAGCAAGGGTGTGGCGGGTGTGCCGAGAGCGTCGCTGGTAGTTCTGGCCGGGACCCTCGCGAGCTTCAACCTTCCGGTGGAGGGAATAGCGGTGATCCTTGGCGTGGATACGCTGATGGATATGTGCCGAACCAGTGTCAACCTGCTGGGAAACTGTCTGGCGACTTGTGTGG
>JAICJH010000054.1 GCA_025928545.1 Bryobacteraceae bacterium
GCTGTTGTGGCCGAATTTTCGCTCGCCGCTGCTGTGGGACCTTACGGCCATCCTGACCTACATGACCGGCAGCGCAATCTATCTGTACCTACCGCTCATTCCGGATATGGCGCAGATGGCCGAACACAACGTGCCGTGGCGCCGCAAGCTTTACCGTGCGCTCTCACTCGGGTGGACCGGCAGCGATACCGAATGGCATTCGCTCGAACGCGCCATGAAGCTGATGGCCGGAATTATTCTGGCCGTGGCGATTTCGGTGCACACGGTGGTGGCGTGGGATTTCGCGATGGCGATCGCGCCCATGTGGCACAGCACGATTTTCGGGCCTTACTTCGTGGTCGGCGCAATTTTCAGCGGGCTGGCGGGGCTGATGATCGTGATGGCGGCGATCCGCAAGTTCATGGGGTTGGAACAGTATCTGACGCGCCACCACTTCGACAATCTTGCCAAGCTTTTGCTGCTGATGAGCATTCTCTGGCTGTACTTTACGCTGGCGGAACACCTTACGGTCTGGTACGGTAACGAACCGAACGAGATGGCTGTCTTCGGAATGCGCACCCGCGACCGGTTTGCGCCGCTTTTCTGGCTGATGGTATTTGTGAACTTCGTCGTTCCGTTCGTGCTGCTCGGGATTCGCAAAATCCGCAATATCACGACCGGGGTGATTGCTTCGTTTGGAATTCTCCTGGGGATGTTTCTGGAGCGGTACATCATCGTCGTTCCCACGTTGAGTACGACGCGTTTGCCGGCTGCGGCGTCCAGTTTCTACACACCGAGCTGGGTAGAGTTGGCGATCACCGCGGCAACGTTCGCCGGAATGGTGTTTCTGTATCTGCTGTTTTCCAAGCTGTTTCCCATCATCGCCGTCTGGGAATTCAAGCCACACCCGCATGAGGATGAAGCCTGATGCCTGTTTCTTACCTCATCGGCGAATTCCGGGAAACGGAATCGGTGGCGGCGGCGATTAAGGAGCTGCGGTCGAGCGGCGTGACAGTGGCGGACCTCGATATATTTTCCGAAGAACCCGTAGAATTGCATCGGGGTGTGCTCGACAGGCCCAGCCACATGTCGCTGGTGTCGGTGATTGGCGCCGCCGTGTTCGGGATTGGCGCAACGGCGCTCATGCGTCTGGCGCAATACAACTATGCGGTGATTACCGGGGGCATGCCGATTTTTTCATTTTGGGGCACCGGCGTGATCACGTTTGAAACCACGATGATGGGAGCGGTGTTTTCGACGTTCGGATATTTCCTCTGGGAAAGCGGGCTGATTCGCAAACGCGATAAGACCGCCCCGGTTCCCGTTGTGCCGCCGGAAGGGATTTGCCTTCGGATTCGTTGCCTCAGCGATCCTGCGAAGCCGATGGCGATTCTGCGCAGTGCGGGTGCGGTCACGATTGAAAAGCGGGGGGCGGAGTGAGGAGCCTTTTCGCTGCACTTTCATTCGTCGCGGTGGTGATTTCGGCGCTGGCGTTGTCGGTTTCCGCGGCTGAGAAGAAGCCGCTGCCGTGGGAGAAGAACCATCTGCAGGTTGGGCAGTCGCTGTATCGCGCGAACTGCGTGGTCTGCCATGACATTGACCGGCCGCAGGCGGAATCGAAGAAATTCGGCCCCAGTTTTTATCAGTTGTTCCGGCGGGACAAGATGCCGCTGGCGAACATGAAACCCAATCGGGATTACGTGAAACTGCGGGTTAAGTTTGGCGGTGCCATCATGCCCGCGTTTGCGAAAAAGCTGAACGATACCGAAATCGATACGCTGATCGATTACCTGCAATCGAAGTAAGGCTTACTTCAGCACCTGAAACAGATTGCTGTAATCGTCGGTCCAGAGCCTGACCGTCTTCTCCTGTGGGTTAACCTGACCCTCGCCCGAAATCACCGCCCAGTCGGCTGCAAGGATCTGGAGGCCGGGTTCAGCGGCGTTGTGCACGTGTTCCACGTGCTTTCCCATGCTTGCAGCCGCGGCATTTACCACGGGCGCCAAATCCAGAAAACGATTCGTCAGATGAATTGCCAGAATGCCGTCAGGCTTCAGCAGGCGGAAATACGTTTCAAACGCCTCTCTGGTCAGCAGGTGAACCGGGATGGAATCGTCGGCAAAGGCGTCGAGGATGAGAACGTCGAAACTGCCGGATGGCTCGCGCTGAAGATCCAGCCTTCCATCTCCGGTGACGAGTTCGATCTTCGCTTCTGACGTGCCGAGAAAGTGAAAGTAGTTCGAGGCGACATCGATTACCGCCGGATTGATTTCATAGAACCGGAACACATCTCCGGTGCGGCCATACGCCGCAAGGGTTCCGACTCCGAGGCCGACAAGGCCTACCTTCTTCTCCGCGCCCGCGGTTCGGAGCACGCGGCCAGCGCCGGAATCCGGCCCATAGTAGGCGGTAGGCTGGCGCTGTTTGTCCGGGGCAAGAAACTCGACGCCATGCAAAGTCTTGCCGTTGTACAGCGTTCGAATGGGGCCGCCCGCGGCCGTGCCGTCGCTCACCTGCAACGCGCCGTAAAAATTCCGTTCGTGGACGATGTCTCCAAAACCGAGCTCAAAACGCGTTGCCACCACGAACGCTACGGCGGCTACAACGGCCAGGCGGATCAGGCGGCGCGGCGACGTCATTCCATAAATCAGATAGAGAGCGAGCAGCGCGGTCGCAGCGATAGCGATCGGCAATTCCAGATAAGTGCTCAACAGATTCGGCGCGGCGACGCCAACGAGTAAGGCGCCCAATGCGCCACCAAGAGCGATCATCAGATAGAACAACGTCACTCCACCGGCAGAAGCCGGTTTGGTCCGCGCGATTTCACCGTGGCAAAACATGCACCAGACGAAGAGAGCCACTGAAAACGTGACAATCTCCCACATCAATCCAGACGGACCCTGGCCTGCGATCCGGTACGCCGCGGCAAACCATGCAACCGGCAGGAGCCAGCGGAATATCGACGGGCGGTACCAGCCCGCGCTCTCGAAACACAGGATGAATGTCAGCAGATAAATACTCAGCGGCAGCACCCACAACAGCGGCACCGGCGCAACTTCCTGGCTCAGATGATTCGCGACGGACATCCAAAGCGCCGAACCGCATGCAGCCAGCAGAACCCACAGCACGGGCTTTCCCGGTTCGGGGGTGACGGCGCGCTTCGGCCCTGACGTACTTCGGGCCCGCACCAGCGCGGTAGCGCAGCCCAGCGCGACTATACAGGCGTATCCCGTCCACCACCACCGCAACTGCGAACTGAGCGGCAGCAGAGTTTCTATGAGCACGGGATAAGACAAAAGCGCCAGCAGCGACGCGGCATTGGATAGCGCGAACAGCCAGTAAGGGAGCGCGACGGCCGGCGACGTTTCACCGAACCAGGCTTGCAGCAGCGGGCTGGTTGTCGAAAGAATGAAGTACTGCAGGCCAACAGATAGTAACAACGTGCCGAAAATCGACCAGGCCGGATCGCCCGTTTCCGTCTGGAACCACTCCACGTGCGGCCGAAGGGAAAACGTCAGTAAACTTACTGCGAGCAATGCGGCATGCACCATGCCCTGCAGTCGTGCGCTCAGATACCTGGTGATCAGCCAGGAATACAAATACCCGAGCAACAGCATGATCTGAAAGAAGAGCATGCAGGCGATCCAGACGCTCGCAGCGCCGCCGAAGTGCGGCAACAGCGTCCGGGCCATGACGGGTTGCAGGGCAAACAGCAGAATCGAACTGCAGCCGATGGTGGAGGAATAGAGGTAACGCAAGTTTCGGGGAATCGTTATGGTAGCAAGACGGCTTCCTCACATTTCTTTACATCTTATTTGCGGCCATAATCCAACTCTTCAGCGTCCTTTCAGCCAGAAGGATGATGATTACAAAACGATGACAGTCGCGCCTACCGATCGTGCGTTCCAGGCGACTGTCCCGATTGCGCCCTTGAAACAGCCGATATCCCAGCCCGCGGCAAACGAGATTCGAATTCTCTCCCTGTGTAATTTCCTGAGCAAAGGCTGGGAAGTCAGCATTCTGGGGTTGCTCGCGTTCGTGCAGCGCGAATATGGACTTCCGTTGTATCTGGTTGGCATCTTAAGTACGGTATTTATCGTCTGCCAGATCGGCATCAGTTTTTTTGCCGGCAGGATCGCGCATGCCATCCACAGCCGGAATGTGGTGATCCTCGCGATTGCAGCCAGCGCCATGGCCTGGTTGACTCTGTTCCTGGCGCATCAGCCAGGCCTTCTCTATGTCGCATACGCGCTTGGCGGAGTGGCATCCGGGCTATTCGAGCCGATCGGCAATTCTCTGGTTGCGAAGCGTTCGCCCGCGAAGAGCCGCGGACGCGCCATCGGCAATTTTGCCGCTTTCGGCGATATGGGGCGAATGGCAGTGCTGGTGACCGCGACGGCGCTGGTCAAATGGTTCGGTGTGAACAACGCCTGCGCGGTACTGTTGGGCACTACCGTCCTGGCCTTGATCCTTTCCCGGATTTATCTGCCCAAGCCAGCCGATTCCGACGATCCCGAAACACACGAGGGCCCGGTTCATGTTCGAGACCTGATGAGAAACTTCAAATTCCGGTACGCGACGCTGGCCGGGATCACCGACTCTTTCTCCAGCGCCTCACTCTATATCTGGATTCCGTTCCTGCTGCTGCCGAAAGGTATTTCGCTGGACAATACGCTCTATTACGATGTCATCTTTTTTGCCGGCTACATGTCGGGAAGACTAGTGCTTGGGCGGCTGTCCGACAAGTACGGGCCCAGCCGGGTCCTCGCCATCTCGGAAGTCATTATGGCGGTACTCATTCTGCTATTGGTGCTGGTTCCCGGCAAACTTCTGATTCTCGCTCTGCTTTTCGTGCTGGGGATATTCACCCGCGGAACCTCTCCCATCATTCGGGCGATGGTTGCCGACTCCATGGATGAACGAATCAGTTTTCACGATGCCTTCAGCGCCTATTCGTTCGCATCGAGGAGTTCAACGGCGGTCTGCCGGCCGATTTACGGCTACCTGGCGTCCTTCACCGGAATCGCCGCGGTATTTTATGCGGCCGCCGCCGTGTCCCTGCTGACGCTGTATCCTGCAACCCGGTATGATCGAAAACGGTAATTGACTCATCGCCGGTTTGCACCCAAAAACTTCACCAGGTCCGGCGCACGCAACACGCCGATGTGGAGGCTCATCCCGGAATCTTACCAGGGCTCGAGCAGAAGACGACCACGCTTCTTGCCGCGACTTGATAGTTCAGAGATGTCAGTGGACGGCGGTCGTCCGGTTCCACGTAATCCAGCGGACTCGGAAGTCCGGTATCCGCCACCAGCATCCAATCGCCGGCCTTGCCTTCGTGAATCGTAAACGGCACTTCCTTCGCGCCGGTATTCGCCATCGCGTAAATGTCGTCGTCGTCGAGGCTCCTTCCACGCAGGCACCAGGCCAGGGTGCAGCCGTCGGCTGAAAAGTCGACATCCTTCACACGGTCTCCATACCAGCTCACGTCCTGACGCCAATACTGACTGCGTGCAATCGACGGATGCTGTTTCCGGAAGGCGATCATACCCTGCACGAAGCGAAACACATCCTGATTCGCGCCGAGCAAATCCCAATCCAGATAATTGATTTCGTTGTCCTGGTTGTACGGATTGTTATTGCCGCGGCGGGTTGCCATGAATTCATCTCCCGCCAGAAACATGGGAGTGCCGTTGCTCAGCATCAGCAGGCACATGAAATTCCGCACCTGCCGGCGGCGCAGCGCCAGCACATCGCGCGAGGCTCCCTCGTCGCCTTCCCAGCCACAGTTCCAGCTCCGGTTATCGTCGTTACCATCGGTATTGTTGTGCCCGTTGGGTGCGTTGTGTTTCTGGTTGTAAGAGACCAGATCGTACAGCGTAAAACCGTCGTGCGCAGTGATGAAGTTGACGCTCTGGAAGGGTCGATAGGAATTCTGCGGATCGTCGGGAAACAGATCGTCGCTCCCGTAAAGCCGCTGCACCAGCGCCCCTACTCTGCCCGGAACTCCGCGGACAAAATCGCGAATGTCGTCCCGATATTTGCCGTTCCACTGCCGCCAGCTATTCCCCGGGAAGGCGCGGCCCAGCAGGTAACTCTCAATATCCCAGGCTTCGGCAATCATGCGCACGCCATTCCGCGCAGCCAGAAAACTGATATCTGAAATCAGAGACGGACTGTCCAGATCCTGGCTGCCGTCAGAGCGGCGCGTGAACACCGATGCCAGATCGAAGCGAAAGCCATCCACCTTCATGACGTTGCTCCAATAGATCAGGCTTTCGAGGATCAGGGAGCGCACCACGGGGTGGTCGCAGCGCAGAGTATTGCCGCACCCGGTTTCGTTGCGATAGGTCCGCCGGTCCCCGGTCAACAGATAGTAAGACTGGTTATCGATACCTCGATAGCTGTAGGTCGGGCCGTCCGGACCGCTTTCGCTCGTATGGTTGTAGACGACGTCCATCCATACTTCAATGCCGTGTTCGTGGAAAGCCTCCACCATGGCACGAAATTCCTCGGCGGCCCCGTCCGGCGTCGGGCTCGATGAATAACCCTGATTCGGAGAAAAAAAGTTCAGAGTCATGTAGCCCCAGAAACTGCCCTCCTGGGGATCGCATTGATGCACAGGCATCAGCTCCACGGCGGTAATTCCGAGGCGCTTCAGATAAGGAATCTTTTCCACCAGGCCGGCGAATGTGCCGCGTTTTGGCGCGCTCACATTGGAGTTGGCTCGCGCGGTGAAACCCCTGACATGCAGTTCGTAAACGATCAGATCGTGCGCGGGCCGCGGTGGCCGCTCGATCACCATCCCCGGCTGCGGCGTCGATCGCGGCAGCACGCCCAGGGGCGCACGGCCGTCGTTCGGGCCGGGGAGTCCGCAGGCAATGCGATCAAAGTTCGGCGGGAAATGCACGGCCGGAGCAAACGGGTCGAGCAGAATTTTTTCGCCATCGAAATAATAGCCGGCGTCGGGATCGTGCAGTCCCTCCACACGGTACGCATAGTAAACCGAATCTTTTGCGCGATCGGCGGGAACCCAACAGTGCCAGATCCGGCCCGACTTATTGATTCGCGGATTCAGCCGCGCCTGGTATACCGGCTTGACCGGATCCGACGCGGAATAGAGCAGCAGCGTCACTCCGGCGGCGCGGCGCGAATACAGCGCGAAATTCCAGGCATTGAGAGCGGAAATCCACGTGACTCCCATCGGTCCTGGCGTTCCCTCTACACGGTCCCATTCGTCAAAACTTGCGGTCGGCCGCAGCGATTCAGGCATGAAATGCCATTAAAGCAGGTGCCGTCCCATGCTTCCGGCAATCATGCCATAATGCAAAAATCATGTCAGCCAAACCAGCAACTGTGGCCGCGTATCTGGCCGCCCTGCCGGAGGACCGCCGCGCGGCAATCGACACGGTCCGCCAGGTCATTCTGAAGAATCTCGACTCGGGTTTTGCCGAAGGCATCGGCTATGGCATGATCGCCTATCACGTGCCGCACTCGCGGTACCCCGCCGGGTACCATTGCGATCCGAAACAACCGCTCGGCTTTGCCATGCTGAGTTCGCAGAAAAGCCACATGTCACTGCATCTGATGTGCCTCTACAACTGCGGCGACCCCAATGAGCCCGGTTCAAAACTGATGGAATGGTTTCGCTCGGATTGGGCAAAATCCGGAAAGAAGCTGGATATCGGCAAGGCCTGCCTGCGCTTTAAGAAGATCGACGATCTGGCTCTGGATACGATCGCCAAACTATTTCGCAAAGTGACGGTCGATCAGTGGATCGCTACGACGGAGCAGATGGTGGCATCGAGGAACCGCAAGCCCGCGACTAAACGGACAGCGAAAAAATAATCAAACCTCAGCGTAATGCCGTTTTGCGGCGCGACGTGGCCTTGCCTCCGCGACGTTTGGTGTGCAGCAGGCTTTTCTTCCAGGAAAGAAGGTTTGCGTCACTGGAGAACTCGTCCGCATATTCCAGACGGAACTGTTCGATCTTCCGGTGTTGCCTTTTTTTCAGGTCGGCGAGTATCTTCCTGCGCTCCGATTTGCCGCCTTCCTTCTCTTCCCCCAACAAATCCCGCACGACCGCGTAGTCATGAATCTCGCCCAACAGATCCTGCGCTTCTTTGAGCCGCTCCACGAGCGGCTGCAGGGCTTCGCCGTAAAGCGGCGCGAACATATCCAGGGTATAGCGAAGATTTTTGGCGGCAATCCTGAACTTGTGGAGTTCATCCATTGAAGCCTTGTCGCGGCACGCTTTTTCGCCGGCGCGAAAATGTGCCTCCGCCATGGCGGGCAGAATCGCGCGAGCCGCGCTCTCCGGTGTCGCGCCGCAGAAATGCGAGTTTTGGGTATTGGCGCGTTGCCCGGAATGGAGCGCTTTGCGCCACCTTGTGGGCAAGCCTCCGGGTCTCCAGGTCCGCAGCGACGCCGATAATGCGCGTGCCGCCTCTGCACGAGCCGTCTGAAGTTGCGTAATGATCGGCAACGGTTTTTCCGATGTGGATAGCGGCAATACCACTCGGGGAAACAACTCCAGAGCGATATCGTGATCGCGCACGTTGCCGGCGAGTTTCATGATGCGTTTGAGTTCCCGGCGAATCTCCCGGGTTTCATCAGCCGGAAAGCACGCTTTCAACACAGAAAGCACGCGCCGGTAGCGGCGAATCGCCACGCGAAGGTCATGCACATGATCGATTCCGGGCGAACGAACTGTTTGGCTGATTCGGGTGGATACGGCACGAAGCAGCCGCTCTGCCTGCCGCGCGGCGAAAACGCGCGTAGTGGGAACAGCCAGCTTGAGACTCTCTTTCATGTCAGGTCGCTTGCGGCAATCGGATCCGCCAACAAGTTCCCTGCACACGACCTTCCTTGCCGCGCGCGAGGATCGAAAAATGACAGAACCGCTCCCTCATGGCCGCAGTTCGGAAAGTAAGCCTGTGCTATCGATCACCAGCCAGAGCTAATCGGTTGGCGCAATGTTCATTTTCAGAGTCACGGCGGCACTGCCACCTGAGGTAACATTCACTACCTCCGCGGCGCCCGCGTTCCGCGTCATCCAGTCTTCTTCGGCATATGGCACGGCATTGATATTGTCAAAAGCCCATGCCCTGTATTCACCGGTCGGGACATTCTTCGCCGATACATGGCCGTCGTCACCGCTGTTCAGAATCCGCCGCTGTCCGGATCGGGTGAGTAAGAGGACGGATGCAGCCACCGGGTGGCCATCCTTATTGTTCACCGTCGCATCGACCGAACCAACATCGTCGCTGACAATCACCTCGACCGGGCCGGCTTTTCCTTCGACGCTGAATCCCTGGTTCAGGACGTCCTGACCCCGCAGCGTCGCTGATTTCACGTACTGTCCGCCGGCGCCGCTCAAGTTGGCGTTCAGACTGAATTGACCCTGGGGTACACCGGCGAACGTGAACTGAGTATGGTTGGCATCCCACTGCGCCTGCGGAATCGGCCCGAAGAAAACTCCGCCAGGTGCGGCCTGGCGCAGATTGACGTTCAATACCGGATTGCCGCCGGTCGCGGTTCCATTCTGAGTCAGTTGGTAGCGCACTATTCCGTCCAGGCTGCCGGGCGGTTGAAAAGACATCACAATATTGTCGACGTCGTTGCTGCCCACCTCGATTTCCGTCTGTGCGGATGGCTGCACGCCCGGCCCCTGTTGCCGCCACATTGCGCGAAGAACATAAGATCCAGGCTGCACATTCCGGATTTCAAATGTCCCGTCCGGAGAAATCGCGGCCCCTTTGCCTCCGCCGCCTGCCGGCACAGTCATTAGCTGCACGTTCCCCGTTGGTCCGTTCGGCGGTGAGTTGGGAGCGGGCTCGGGAGCCCCCGAAACTTTGCCGCGTATTCGGACGCCATGTGTCGGGGCCAGAGTGAGGGACGTTCGAATTTCCCGGCCGGCGTCGACCGCCATCGCATTCGATAAGCCGGACGATACAGGCCCCGGATAACAGGATTCCCGAAAAACCAGGGCATCGCCGCCGCCCACAGGATATGTAATCTGGTTCGAACTCGCGCAAACGATATAGTGCCCCGGCATTAGATTCCCGAAGCGAAAATTTCCTTCCAGATCCGACGACGTTCCGCCCTGGTTAATCATCGTTCGTTTCCCAAGCTGCACGTTTGATCGCATCAAACGAATTTGGGCCTGTTCCAGCGGATCGCCATTGGAATCCCGAACCGTCCCGGCAATCATTCCGGCGGGCATCAGCGGGATTTTGATATTACTCGCAGGACTGCCTGAAACCAGCTGGATCATGTTCGTTCTGGCGGATGTCGCGGACAACATCTGATTCATCGCAATGAAACCGGGTCGCGTGGCAGTCGGTACGCGCGTCCCGCAGGGTGCGTTTGTAATGCTCCAGCGTCCTGAATTATCGGTTGCGGCGCCGGACATGTCGGATCCGCCCGCGCCTCCGATGCTGACCATGGCGCGCGCAATCGGCTCTCCCGTAATGGCGTTAACTACGGTTCCACTCGCGGCGCAATCCATTGCGGGAGGTGTTGCCCGCGCTCCCGATGTCCCGGCCGGACCGCGACCGCGCCCGCCAACCTGCACCACGCCCTGGCTATAGAGGGGCGTCGCGATCAGCAAACAACCGAAAACGTAGCGAAGCAGCATATTGGACCCGCGCTGTGCATCAGGCGTCTGCACCAGGCCACAGGTTACCGGATTCCCATCCGCGCCACAAGGAGCCCTCAAAGCGAATATAATTGTTCCATGCGTCTTGTCTACGGATCCGCTGTTGCAGTTACTGCTTTGATGATTGCCTCGTCGCTCGGTATCCGCGCCCAGGCGCCGGCCCCGAAGGCCCCTGCAACTCCAGATGGCTCGCGCGCCGTAGCCGGTGGCGGCGTCAGCGCTCCGGGCTGGACCGGCAAGATTGACCCGAGCGAAGAAAAGGCTGGCCTCACTCTCGACAGCGCGAAATTCGCGCTCGAAGGCAATGTCTTCAAGGTGACCACCGGCCCCGCCGTTACCTACTGGAACCCTGCCAACAAGGCCAGCGGAGATTACACGGTCAAGGCGACGTTTACCGAGCCGAAGTACATGAACGTGAACACCCACCCGCATCCATATGGCATCATGATCGCCGGCAACGATCTCGGCACCGCCGAACAGTCGTATTTCTACTGCGCTCCCTACGGTAACGGGAACTTTATCGTGCGCGGTTTCGGTCCGGCGGCGTTTCAGATGAACGGTCGCGGCGCCGCTAATCCTGCCGTCCATAAAGCTGCCGGCGTCGGAGAGCCCGTCACTCAGGATGTCGCAATTTCGGTAAAAGGCGGCCGCGTGGAGTGTTCAATCAACGGCACAGTCGTGGCAGGTTTCGATAAGCCGGAACTGGTCACCGCGGGCAAACTGAAATCCACTGACGGCATCTACGGCCTGCGCTTCGCGCATAACACCGAAGTTCAGGTAACCGGCTTTACGATGACAAAGAATTAGCCTGAAATTACGGCGCGCGGCATGGGTCCTGGCTTCGGCCCGGCAGTCCCGTACTGGCTGTTTTGTTATCCAAAGTATATTGCGGACAGTAGTACAACCAACCTTGTTGTCGTTACCTCCGATTCGTTATCGTACTTGTAACGATCCTGTACCCTGCTTGTCCAAAAGTTACGCGGATCGTTCTATTCAATAACTGAAAGGGGCCAAACATGAACCAAAGAGACGCTTTCGTCGACTCGTTATCGTGGCGGAACTCCGACCACATCTGCGCATTATCCGATTCCGAGAGGCACATCGGACATGTTGTCAGAATGGGAGGACGCTGGCACGCCTTCGATGCGACGCAAAGCAGCAAATCTGGCGACAGTTTTCTCGAACTAGGAACTTTCGTTGCAGTCGAAGCGGCAAAAACCGCCGTGGAGCAAAGCTTCCGCTCCATCGGCCTTCCGTACGCCGGCGCGGCTTAGGAGCGGTGCCGCCTGGCGCTCTTTTGGTGGCAAAACCGCTCGCTTCTGCGCGCAGCTCACAAAACAAGCTTCTTAGCTTATGCCTCTTCGAAGCTGCGCACCGCATCCTGCTCATCGCGATAATGCGGCAGTAGCGCGCTGATTCCCGTCATATCCAGAATTTTCCGGATTTCCGGACGTGCATTCACAATCTTCATCGTGCCGGCATTTCTCACCAGGTGCGTGTAACACCCCATCAACTGCCCTAATCCGGCGCTGTCGATTCTCGTGATACGGCTCAGATCCACTATTACTCTGGAATCGCTTTGCTCCAGAACCTCACGGCGCAGCTGGTCGAGTTCGCGCGCGGTCTGCGTCAATTCCGCATTCGCGCGGAATCGCAGAACGGAAATCCCGCCGTTCTGTTTCCAGGCGAGATTGGACGACCGAAGATCCTGCACCAGTCTTTCGGTAACGCGAAGCTCTTCAAAGCACTCGTCGCAACCGAGGTAATGGGCCTCAAATTCTTCCACTGCCTCGGAATCGAGAGAGCGCGCCAGGTACCTTGCAATGGTTTGTTCCCGATTCATTGTGTCTTTTCCGCAGATCATATATCGTGGGTTCCGCCGAAAACTCTTTCCACTTATATAGTGGCCTGCCGCGCAGCTTCGTTTCAATGCAAATACAGGGGGTACTGTACCCTCATAGAATCTTTATGTGGTTGCCGGTAGCCGGAAGTGCTCTTGCGTGAAGGGCTTACGCGGTGGCGGGGTAGGCTCTGCGGAACCGCTCTTTTGCGCGGAAAAGCACGACGCGAAACTGAGCGTCTGTCATTCCCCATTCCCTGCAAATATCTTCTTTTTCTTTGCCTTCAAGGTAAAGACTGCGAAGAATGGTGCGGTCCCGATCCGCCAGTTCAGCTAAACCCTGGTCGATCGCCTGGCGCATTTCGTAAATCTCGGCATCCGGGCGAACTCCATTGTCCTTGATCGGAATCTCCGGATCGGCCAGGGGTTCCCGCCGCACCCGGCGTCGGTACTCCAGAATCACGTTCCGGCAGACGCCGTTCACAAATGCCCCGAACTCTTCGGCGTTGTTGCGAATCTGGCTTTGCTGTCCGGCCCGAACGAAGCGCGTGAGCGTCTCCTGGACGATGTCCTCCACGTCCGGGCAATTATGACCGACGTGATACAGGACCTTGTAGCGCAGCTTGAGCCGCAGGCGTTCGAGCGAGGGTTCGCTGAACTCCACTGTAACCGGAGTTGGAAGTTGACGGCTGGTCACAAGAGTGTTCCCCATTCTAACAATGTTTCACGGAAAATACAGCGAAGATTTCAGTGGCCGAAGTTCACCAGGCTGGTGAATTCCGAGCAGCGTGTCGGGGAAGCTGAATTTTACAAGTCGTTTGGATGGAATAGCTTACGGTTTGGTTCCGGGAATGCTTACTCACCAGGAAGGGTGTAGATCCCGAAGATCGGGACACCTGAGAGGTACGAATGCGTACGATATTGATTTATTCGATTAGTCTGATTCTGGCCGCATCCACCGGTTTCGCTCAAATGCGTGGCGGAGGCTCTCGGGGGAGCGGTGGTTCTGTTCGCGGCGGTTTTTCCGCCGGCTCCGTCCGGGGCGGTTTCTCCGGGACCAGCCGTTCCTACGGCGCCACTCGGTCATTCGGGAGCTACGGGGGCTACGGATATCGCAGTGGCGGCTACGGGTATCGTGGTGGCGGCTACGGGTATGGCGGCGGCCTGGGGTTCAGTTTCGGCTTCGGCTCTCCAGGTTATTACGCCGGGTATGACCCGTGGTACTACGATCCGTATTATTACGATCCTTACTACTACACGGAATCTTATTATCGGCCGGTCGTAATAGCGCCGCCGGTCGCTGTCAGACCCGCGATAATCATCGGCGGCCACTGGCGCCATTTCGGCCGCTGAACCGCATCCGGATATTCGTTCATAATCTTTAGCGCCGACCCGCAGGGTATATCCTATCCGATGCGGGATTTGGAGGCTTAACGATTATGAGGATTCGTTCCACCGGCGCGCTGCTCCTCGGCGCGTTCCTACTGACCCAGTTGGCATTCGCGCTGGGGCGCGGCGGTTCGGGCGCGGGAGGGCGGGGAGCACCTGCGGACAATCTGGTTTCACCGGAAGTTCACCCGGATCGCACTGTGACCTTTCGCCTGCGAGCGCCGCAAGCCTCGGTAGTCACGCTTACCGGCGACTGGATGGCAACGCTTGCCACGTCCACCGGAGGCTCGGTCCCCATGACGAAAGACGCCACGGGCGTCTGGAGTTTCACCTCACCTCCGCTCGAAGCCACAGTTCATCTCTACTTTTTCACCATGGACGGCGTCACCATGGCGGATCCCGTAAATCCGAAAATGAAACTGCGGGTGCGGACTTCCGGCAGCCTGGTGGAAGTGCCCGGTGAACCCATCCCGGTGTGGCAGTTCCGCGATATTCCCCACGGCAGCATGGATTGGAATACACAGCACTCCGCCGTCTATAACGACACGCATGAATTCCTCGTTTACTTACCGCCGGGCTATCACACAGGCAAAACGAAATATCCGGTGCTTTACCTTGTGCATGGCGCGGGCGATACTGCATTGGCTTGGGGAACGGCGGGAGCGGCGAATCTGATTCTCGATAGCCTGATTGCGGAAAAGAAGGCTACGCCGATGATCGTCGTCATGCCGTTCAATGGCAGTAATGCTCCGGCACCGGCCGGAGGTCGCGCAGCGGGTGCGGGCGCCGGGGGAGCAGGTGGGGCGGCAGGTGCATCCGGCAGAGGCGGGCGAGGAGGCGGTGGCGGCAACACGCAGTTCGAGGATTACATGCTCAAGGAATTGATTCCCTATGTGGATTCCAACTACCGCGTCGCCGCGGGCAGGCAGAATCGGGCGATGGCCGGCCTTTCGGCTGGCGGCGCCGCGACTTATAACATTGCTTTCAAACACACGGAACTGTTCAGCAGCCTCGGCTTGTTCAGTGCGGCAGGCGGCGGTGGAACGGACTTCGAAACGCGTTATCCACAACTCTTCGCGGATGGCAAAGGCACCACTGCGAAGCTGCCGGTGATCTTTATCGGATGTGGCACCCAGGATCCACTGGATCAGGGCGCCAAAGCTCTCGATGCCGAACTGACGAAGGGCGGGATCAAACATATCTACAAAGATCGCGATGGCGGACACGTGTGGCCGGTCTGGCGCTGGGCGCTGAGCGAATTCACGCCGCTGATTTTCAAGAAGGGATGAGTCAAACGGCAGCGCGGCCTGCGGTGCAAATGCCCGCGGGCCCGATCGGCATGTAGCGGCGTGCATGCACGCCGTCCTGTTCGCGCCATTGAACTTATACTCATCCCGCACCGTTACACTATGTAGTGCCATGCCAAGTTTGACCCGTCTAGCCGCGAGCCTGCTCCTGTTGCTCGCCCCCGCTATGGCGGCCACCAACTGGAAATCGCTTAAGCCTCAGGGCGGCTACGTCAGCGATTTCGCCAACGTGATCGATCCCCAAAGCCGCGCCGAGCTGGAAGATTACGCAACGCGCGTGGAAAGGGCGACCACCGCTCAACTGGCTTTCGTCACGATCAATTCCCTCGAAGGCGAGCCGATCGAAAACGTAACGATCGATATTTTCAAAGCCTGGGGTGTCGGCCAGAAGGGCAAAGACAACGGCGCGATGATCCTGCTCTCTATCGCCGACCGCAAATCCCGCCTCGAAGTCGGCGGCGGTCTGGGTGGTGCCGTGCCGGACAGTATGTCGGGGCTCCTCCTCGATGACATGCGACCCGCGCTTCGCCAGGGCCAGTACGGTCCCGCGATGATCTCCGCCGCGGTGCGCCTGGGCGAAACCATCGCCAAAGATCAGGGCGTGACGATTCCGCCGCCGCAGTCGTACCGCCGGCCGCGTGCTGTGTCGCGCGATTCATTCCCGTGGCCTTTGGTCATCTTCGGAATCTTTATTTTGATTGCCGTGCTGCGGCGCGGTGGTGGAGGTTATGGCGGCGGCTATCGCGGTGGTGGTGGCGGCGGCTTCCTGACAGGAATGCTTCTCGGCCAGTTGCTCGGCGGAGGTGGACGTGGAGGACGCGATGGCGGCGGCTTCGGAGGTTTCGATGGCGGTGGCGGAGGCGGCGGTTTCGGCGGATTTGGCGGTGGCAGTTCAGGCGGCGGCGGGGCTTCCAGTGGCTGGTGACGAATGGATACGATAAAGGCAACGAATGGCAAATAATCTCGACCAGATCGTGGAAAAACTTGGGAAAGCCCTGGACGCCAGCCTCGTCTCCGTGGTCCTCTACGGCTCCGCTGCCACGGGCGACCACAACGAAAAGTTTTCCGATTACAACGTTCTCTGCGTCCTCACCCAAATCACGCCCAACGAATTGCGTGCGGTGGAACCCGTATTTCGCTGGTGGCGCGAGCAGGGGAATCCATCGCCGCTTCTGCTCACTGAAAACGAACTCAGGACTTCCACCGACTGTTTCGCCATCGAGTTTCACGATATCCGCGAGCACCACCGCATTCTCTACGGCCCCAACCTGGTGGAGTCACTCGAAATCGACCGCTCGTTTTACCGCGCTCAGGTGGAATGCCAGCTTCGCACCAAACTGTTGCGCCTTCGCCAAAAGGGCGGCGGCGTTCTCTCGGATAAGGATGCTTTGCGCCTCCTGCTTGTCGATTCCGTTTCCACCTTTTGCGTCCTGTTCCGCCATGCTCTCCTCCTCGATGGAGTCGCGGGTCCGGTCAGTAAACGCGAGATCGCCGAAACGGCGGCCCGCCACTTCCAACTGGACGCGGCTCCGTTCCTCACCCTGCTCGACCAGCGTGAGGAAAAGGTCAAAGCGAAGGAAATCGAACCTGAGCCTTTATTTGCTCGTTATATTATTCAGATTGAAAAGGTGATCGACGCTGTTGACGTCCTCGCCAAATAGGAGACGCTTCTCATGAAGACCGGAATGATTGTCCTGCTGGCCGTTGGCTTTGCAGTTGTGCTGGGGGGCTGCCAGTTCATCCAGACTCGCAATAAGCTGGCGACCGAAAAGGTGGCTATCAGTGCGAATTTCGCCCAGATGGACACCGAGCTGCAGCGGCGTGCCGATCTGATTCCGAATCTGGTCGAAACCGTCAAAGGCTATGCGAAGGAAGAGACCGGCGTGATGACGGCCCTCGCCAACGCCCGTGCCGCGATGATCGGCGCAAAAACACCGGAAGAAAAAGCTGCCGCCAACAACCAGATCGATACTGCCCTCGGACGTCTGATGGTCGTCGTTGAGAATTACCCGAACCTGAAGGCCAACGAGAATTTCAAGCAGTTGCAGTATTCGCTCGAAGGAACCGAAAACCGGATCCTGCAATCGCGGCGCGTTTACAACGAGACCATCCAGCAGTACAACGCGGACCTGGCCGTTTTCCCCGCGAACATTGTTGGCTCAATGTCGGGTTTCCAGCCCGAGACGGCCTACTTCAAGACCGACCCCGGCGCCCGCAACGCGCCTAAGGTTCAGTTCTAAGCGTTTTACCTTCGCGGCAAATCCCGCGCTTGCTGTTCCGCACAAAGCGGACGAGATGCAGCGTATTCTCGTCCGCCAGTTCGGCCTCAATCTTCGCCAGCGCCTCTTCCAGCCGAAGCCCCGCCCGGTACAGCACGCGATAAGCTTTCTTGATGTTCGAAACCTGCGCCAGACTGAACCCGGCGCGTTTCATCCCCACCACGTTCAAACCCACAGGCCGCGCGTCATGCCCTGCGTACGTGAAGAACGGAGGCAGATCCAGATTCACCCGCGTATTCCCCGCCACCATCGCCAGGCGGCCGATTTTCGAAAATTGGTGGATCACTACGCCTCCCGAGATAAAGGCCTGATCTTCCACCTCTACGTGACCCGCTACAAGTGAACAACTCGCGATCGTAATCTCGTTCCCCAGCGTGCAGTTATGAGCGACATGGCCGCTGGTCATGATGTAGTTACCGTCGCCGATCGTGGTCACCGATTCCGGTTTTGTCCCGCGTGAAATCGTGTAATGCTCACGGATCTTGTTGCGGTTTCCGATTCGCAGATAACTGCGCTCGCCGGTAAAATTCTTGTCCAGAGGATCGGTTCCCAGCACGGTGCCTGCGGAGATTTCATTGCCATCTCCCAAGGTGGTCCAGCGCTTCACGAAACAGTGGGGTTCCAGCACGCAATCGGACCCGATCACGACATCCTGTTCGATCACGCAGAACTCGCCTACGCGCGTTCGCGGCCCGATTACAGCGTCGTGATGAACGCGGGCGTAAAACGCAATGTCGGCGAAGCTATCGATGGCCACGGCTTCATCTTGCCATAGCACTCGCCGCGAACTCCGCGAACAGCCGCATCTGCCGCGCGTCGTCCGTCATGTCCTCGGGATGCCATTGCACACCCACTGCAAAACGAGCCGACGGTAAAACGACGCCTTCAACTACACCATCCTCCGGATCGCGCGCCGTCACCACCAACCCGTTGCCCACCCGGTCAACAGCCTGATGATGTCTCGAATTCACGGGCATGCGCGGGGCGCCGAAAATCTCCGCCAGCCGCCCTTCAATTACAACATCGTGCACCGGCATACCGCCTGATTTTTGCCGATGCCGCTCCGTTCCCGGCAAATGCTGGATCAGCGATCCGCCCTGCACCACGTTAAACAGCTGCAGCCCGCGGCAAATGGCCAGCACCGGCAAATCCCGGCTCAGGGCGGCCGTCAACAGCGACGACTCATAGTCATCGCGCTCGCGATCCGGCGCGTCCGTTTCCGGCTCCGCCTGCGCCCCATAGAGCGATGGGTCCACGTCGGTGCCGCCCGTCAACACCAGACCGGATATCGAATCGGGCAAGTCTCCGGAGTCTGGCGCGAACAGCATCGGCTCGAGGCCGGCCATCTGGAGCGCTATCCGGTACGGCTCGCCTTTACTCTTGTTTCGTATCGTGAGCGCGACGCAGCGTGTCATCGACGTTTTCTTTCCCACTGTCCAGTTTTCGCTTGAACGGAACCAGCGCCCGCAGCGTCAGCACATCGATTAACGCCAGCACGATTGCAATTTCAACACGTCCCAACGCCACCGCCGCCCCGATCGCGCCGGCCGCCCAGATGCTGGCCGCAGTCGCCGTACCGCGTACGTTGATGCCATCTTTGACAATCGCTCCGCCACCCACGAAGCCGATTCCCGTGATCAGCCCCTGCAACACACGCGACCCGTTCCCGTCGACGTTATCGATGATCATCAGCAGGCCGCAACTGGCCATCGAGACCAGCGGAAAGGTGCGGATTCCGGCGGACCTGCCCTCTTTCTCGGTCCACCAGCCTGTGGGCAGAACCAGAACCCAGGCCAGACCGATCTTTTCGAAACAGAGCAACAGAAAGTGCCAGTCGAACGTAAGGGGTTGCATAACCTGTTATGTTGAGCTTATCGCGATGCGCACCCTGCCCGGCACCCAGTACCGCTATCTGGATCTTCTGATTAACATTTTCGTGGTGGTCCTGATTGTCTCCAACCTGATTGCCCCCAAGCCGGTGGCTTTTTATGTTCCGATCCTTTCGTCCTATATCGGGCCGCTGACCGTCAGCGCCGCCCAGATGCTTTTCCCGATCACCTACATCTTCGGCGACGTCTTTACCGAGGTCTACGGCTACAGCGCCTCGCGCCGCGCCATCTGGACCGGCTTTATGGCCAGCGCCATCATGGCCGCTTTCGGAATGTTCGCCATCTGGCTGCCGCCGGCTCCCGGTTTCAAAGATCAGGCCGCATACGAAACCATTTTCGGCGTGGTGCCCCGCAACGTTGCCGGCAGCTTACTGGCATTTTGGTGCGGCGAGTTCGCCAACTCGCTGACAGTCGCGAAGATGAAAGTCTTTACCAACGGTCGTTACCTTTGGACCCGAACCGTGGGCTCCACCATCATCGGCCAGGCGGTAGATACAACTATCGTCATCGTGATCATCTTTTGGGGCAGTTCTTTCAGCCGGATGGTCAATCTGATTGTCTCCGGCTATCTGTTTAAAGTCGTCTACGAAGTCCTCGCCACTCCGCTCACCTATTGGGTGGTCAATACCCTGAAGCGCCGCGAAGGCGTGGATTTTTTCGATCGTTCCACCAATCTCAATCCATTCGCGATTGGAGTCCCGGTTGCTCCCGTTGCTCTACCTGAGGAATAATCATGAAGCTTCGTTTCCTGACTCTCGCTCTTCTTACGTCTTTCGCTATGTACGCAACAACAATCCAGAAATCGGACTTCGGCAAGACGGCGGATGGAACCGCTGTCTCCCTCTACACCCTCACCAACAGCAAGGGTATGGAGGCGAGGATCATCACGTATGGTGGCGCCATCGTCTCTCTCAAAACGCCGGATCGGACCGGCAAGATGGGTGACGTGGTTCTCGGCTACGACAATCTCGCGGGCTACACAGGAGGCAAAGCTTTTTTCGGCGCACTGGTTGGCAGGTACGCCAATCGGATCGCTCACGGCCAGTTCTCAATCGATGGCAAGCCGTACAACGTTCCGAAAAACGACGGAGAGAATGCTCTCCATGGCGGCGTCAGGGGCTTCGATAAGCGGGTTTGGACGGCCCGCGCTCTTCCCGATGGAGCTCTGGAACTGACGTATGTCAGTCAGGACGGCGAAGAAGGCTACCCGGGCAAACTGACCGCCTCCGTGACCTACACGCTGACCGACCAGAATGCCCTGCGCATTCATTATGCGGCCGTGGCTGACAAGCCGACGGTCGTCAATCTGACCAACCATTCTTATTTCAACCTGAAAGGCGATGGCGATATTCTCGGTCACCTGGTCACCCTGAACGCCGATGTGTTCACGCCGGTGGATGCCGGGCTGATTCCAACCGGCGAACTGAAATCGGTGGATGGCACGCCTTTCGACTTCCGCCGTGCCCGCACCCCGGGCGAACGGATCAATCAGGCCGATGAGCAACTGAAGATAGGAAAGGGTTACGACCACAACTGGATTCTGAATCGCACTCCAGGCGTCAGCCTCGGCCTGGCCGCCCGCGTCGAAGAAGCCGGCGTTAGCGGCCGCATCATGGAGATCTACACCGACCAGCCTGGAATTCAGTTCTATACCGGAAACTTTCTGGATGGCTCCGAAAAAGGCAAGGACGGAAAAGTATACAATCACCGATCCGGATTCTGTTTCGAAACCCAGCATTATCCGGATTCACCCAACCATCCGAAATTCCCGTCAACTCTTCTTCGGCCCGGCCAGAAGTACGAAACCACGACCGAATTCCGCTTCAGCGCAAAATAAAATGACCGGCTGACCGATCCCCTCCGATCGGTCAGCCGGTCTCTTTTTGGTCTGTGCCGAAGCTTATCTCGACGAGGCTGACAAGACAGGCTTCCAGGCGCTCGCTGACTTCTGCGCTCGGGCTACAACCTCAGGAGAAAGCTTCGCAATGAGAGCATCCCTCTTTCTCTCCGCAATTTTCTGCTGCTGCTTAGCCGCCACTGTCGACCAAAAAAGTGCCTGCTCGGGATTGGCCGTTACGCCTTCCCCGCGCTCGTACATCGCCGCCAACTGAACTTCCGCCGGGCCGAAACCCTGATCCGCGGCTTTCTTGCACCACGTGAACGCGGCAGCATCGTCCTTCTTTTCGCCGCCCTTGCCCTTCGCGATCATCTGCGACAGGTTGAATTGTGCCGGCGCGACGCCCTGCTCAGCTGCTTTCCGGTACCACGTTACAGCTGCCTTGTCGTCCTGATTTACGCCAAAGCCTTCTTCGAACAAACGGCCAATTCCGTAACCGGCGTTAAAGTCGCCCTGTTCGGCGGCCATTTCATACCAGCGCATCGCCTCGGCATAATTCTGCTGCACTCCCACGCCTTTCGCGAACATCAACCCCAACTGGAACTCCGCCTGGCCGTTCCCTTTGGCAGCCGCAGATTGAAAATACTGCATGGCCGTTTCGGCGCTGCGGTCCACACCAAGACCGTGGAGATACATAATCCCCAGGTTGGCCTGGGCATTCGCGTCCCCCTGCTCGGCCATAGGAGACCAGAGTTTGTAAGCAGTGGCGTAGTCCTTCGCCTGAAAGGCCGCCATAGCCGGATGAGTGGGTTTGGCTGGCTGATCCGCAGCTAACCCTAATCCTGTCAATGAGAAGAAGAGTGCGATAATCGTTATGTTTTTCATTTCGTCCCCTGGTGCCCTTCGTCAACCATGCAAAGAACCCTTTACGATTGTTTACATTACTCCTCTTTTCAGCGGAGCGCAAGGGGGGATGTAAGATTTTGTAAATGAACCGGTTTACCGGCCGGACGAACCGAAGCCGCCTGCGCCCCGCGCCGAATCGGACAACTCATCGCCCTCCACCCATTCGACAGCTTCGTAGCGCGAAATCACGATTTGCGCGATGCGATCCCCGGGTCGAATCTCGAAAGGCTCGCGGCCCAGATTTTGCAGGATGACGCGAATTTCCCCGCGATAGCCAGGGTCGATGGTAGCCGGGCTGTTGGGGAGCGTGATCGAATGCTTCAGCGCGAGTCCGCTCCGGGGACGGATCTGCGCTTCGAAACCGGGAGGCAGTTCAATCGCGAGGCCGGTAGCCACAAGCTTCGTTTCCATTGGAGCCAGGGTTACGGATTCCACGGAATGCAGATCCATCCCGGCATCTTCTTCGGGTCCGTGAGCGTAGCGTGGAATGACGGCGTCCTCGCGAAGGCGGCGGATTTTCAATTGGTGTAAGGTCAACCGATATCATAACCGTTTGGCTAAACGAGTCATCACAATTGCTCCTCTGCCGCCGGAGAAAAGCGCGTATGCGCTGGCGCGCTACAGCCGGTCGGCCGATTCCATCCGGCAGTCCATCGAGTGGGTCCGTACCCATAATTCGCAGCAGTTTCTCGAAAGCTTCTACTTCCAGTACGGCCACCAGTCGATTGCCGATCTCGGCCACACCGTTCTTTGCTTCGAAGGCATCAGCGAACTGGCGGCCAGTGAAGTCGAAGACGAAGTGCTTTGGGACGGCCAGGCGAAGTCGTCGCGCTATCAGGATTTCTCGAAAGGCGGCTTCATCGCGCCGCCGGAGTTCGACTCCGCGCAGCTCGCGCAATACCAGACTGCCGGCGACGCCCTGATCGCGGCTTACAAAGTAATTCACGCGCGCATGGACGCTCACCTGCGGGAAACACTGCCGCGTCCGGAATCGATGAAGCCCGACGCCTACGGTCGCAATATCGCGGCGCGCGCCTTTGACGTCGCACGCTACTGCCTGTTCTGGGGTGTGCCCACCAATGTCGGGCAGGTCACCAGCATCCGCACTTTAGAGAAGCAGATCAAGCGGCTTCGCGTTTCGGAATTCGGCGAAGTCAGGGAGCTTGGGCTGGAGATCGCCGAGGCCTGCGCGGCGCCGCCGGAATGCACCTGGGACGACGCGAACGCGGAACCGATCGCGCCCACGCTGGCGCGGCACGCCGAGCCCGATGAATATATCGGACGTTCGCGCGCCGATCTGGAAGCCTGGGCAAGGCAGAATCTGACAGTGCCGTCGCATTCCGCGCCCCGCGTTGATCTTATTAAGCCCGACGATGTTCTCACCGAAATCGCGGCCACCCTGCTCTATCCGGTTTGCTCGCACTCTTTCCGCGCGCTTTATGAAACGCTCCGCGGGTGGAGCGCGGCGCGCCGCGGCGAAGTTCTCGACGTGGCGCTGCAATCCCGTGGCTCGCGCGACGATTTTCTGCGCGGTTTTCGCGGCGGCCAGTACTGCTTCGACATGTTGATCGATATCGGCGCCTATCGCGACATGCACCGGCACCGGCGCTGCCATCAGTACCGGCAGGCATACTCCGGCGAGCATGGTTATGAGTCGCCCGCTGCGTTGGCGGAGGCCGGCGCGCAGGATTTCTACGCCACCGCCATGGATAACGCTTTCGCCGCCATGCGTGCGCTGCCCGATCCCGGCCGTCAGTATTTGCTGCCATTCGGCGCAAGGTCGCGGTTCCTGTTCAAAATGGATTTTGCGGAAGTGGAATACATCGCGCGCGTCCGCAGCGGAGTCAAAGGCCATTTCAGTTACCGGGACGTGGCCTGGCAAATGAAACAACGGGTGGACGAAATGGAACCCGAACTGGGCCGCCTCCTCCAGGCGACTCCACCCTGGATCGAAGATCCGCTGAAGCGATAGCCTCAGATTCAGGGATCTTTTGGCCATTATCCCTCGTATGGAAAACTATGGTTATGTCCCGTATCCCCGTGTTTGCCGTGGCAGCGGCTTTTCTTCCCGTTCTTTTGGTTGCGCAAACCAAGCCCGCCCCGCGTCTGGAATACGAGGTGGCATCGGTTCGGCCTGCTCCTCAGCTTGACGCCGCCGTTAAGGTGGGCCTGCATACCGATGGGTCGCAACTGCGCTTCGATTACCTCTCGCTGCGCGACTGCATCCGGATAGCGTGGCAGGTGAAAGATTTTCAGGTCGTTGGGCCGGACTGGGTAGCCAGCGACCGTTACAACATCAACGCGAAGTTGCCGGACGGCACGTTCAACGATGACCAGCGTCGTGAAATGCTTCAGAATCTGCTGCTCGATCGCTTCAAGCTGGCGTTTCACAGGGACAAGAAGGAGTTCGCGGTCTACGCGCTGCTTCCCGGCAAGAACGGCCTGAAACTGAAGGAAACCGCGCCGGATGCGAAGGATGCCGCGCCCGCCAAAAGTGTCAGCGTCAGCGCTCAGGGCAGCGCCGCGGGCGTCTTCGTGGATATGGGCGGCGGATCTTATTATTCTTTTGCGGACAACAAACTGACCGCTCATAAGCTGAACACCGCGAGAATGGCTGAGGTTCTCGCGCAGTATATGGATAAACCGGTGGTTGACATGACAGGCCAACCCGAAGACAAGAATTACGATGTCACGCTCGAACTTGCCCCGGACGATTACAGGGTGATGCTGATTCGCGTGGCCATTAAGAACGGCGTCAGCCTGCCTCCGCAGGCGATTGCGCTGGCCGATGGCACTACCGAGTCGCTCACTTCCGCGATGGATCTGGCCGGGATGAGACTGGAGTCCCGGAAAGCACCGCTGGATGTTCTCGTGATCGATAAGGCCGATAAGACGCCAACCGATAACTGAGGATCATGCGGACCACTATCGAACTTCCGGATGAACTGCTCAAACTCGCAAAGAGCATGGCGGCACTGGAAGGTGTCTCCCTCCGTCAGTTCCTTATTGATGCTGTTCGATTCAGGATCGCACCGGGAAAAACGAAAGTCCGCAAACACCCGCCGATGATCGGAGACCCTGCGGCTGCTCCTTTGCTGCCCTTGACCCGCGAACAAATCGATGAAGCGATGTTTAGCTGATGCCGACGTCATCCTGCCGCTATTGGGGCGCCATCTGCTCTCGCCTGCTGGGCAATCGCTCAATCATGCGCGAGGGCGCGGTGTCCGCTGGCGATCACGGCTTTGTGCAGTTTCGTGGCCTGGAACTGGAACTGCTTAGTTAACGCCGCAACCCGGCCACGGACCATACTCATGCCCAATACAAAAGCTTTCGCCGCATCGGACGCAAAAACACCGCTCGCCCCTTTTTCATTCGATCGCCGCGCGCCTGGCGATTACGATGTCGCCATCGACATCAAATTCTGCGGAATCTGTCACACCGACATTCATCAGGCCCGCGATGAATGGGGCGGCTCCGTTTATCCAATGGTTCCCGGTCATGAGATCGCGGGAATCGTAACCTCAGTTGGCGGTAAAGTAACGAAATTCAAACCCGGTCAGCACGTTGGCGTCGGATGTTTCGTCGATTCCTGCCGAACCTGCACCGAATGCCGCAAGGGCCTGGAGCAATACTGCGCGGTCGAAACCGTCTTTACTTACAACAGCAAAGACAAAGACGGGCACAACACCTATGGCGGGTATTCCGGCAAAATTGTCGTTGACGAAAATTACGTGCTCCGCATTCCGGAAAACCTGCCGCTCGACGCCTCGGCTCCCCTGCTTTGCGCCGGCATCACGTTGTACTCGCCGCTGCGGCATTGGGGCGCCGGGCCCGGCAGGAAGGTCGCGATCATCGGGCTGGGCGGTCTGGGACACATGGGAGTCAAACTGGCGCACGCGATGGGCGCCGAAGTAACCGTGCTGAGCCAATCGCTGAAGAAGCTGGGCGATGGCAAGCGACTCGGTGCGGACCATTTTTACGCAACATCGGATCCGGAAACGTTCACAACACTGAAAGGTCATTTTGACCTGATCGTAAACACGGTTCCCGCCGCGAACGAATGGGATCGCTTCGTCGGCCTCCTGGCCACGGACGGCGCACTGGTCATGGTGGGTGTTCCTGACGAGCCGGTCGCCGTGAATGGCTTCCCTCTCATCACGAAGCGCAGAACCATCGCGGGCTCCATGATCGGCGGTATCGCCGAAACGCAGGAGATGCTCGATTTCTGCGGCCGGCACAACATCGCGAGCGACGTCGAAGTCATCCCGATGCAACAGGTAAACGAAGCGTTCGAGCGCGTGCTGAAGGGCGATGTCCGTTACCGGTTTGTCATCGATTGCGGGACGCTCTAACCTAAAACGCCCGACCGACTACTTCATCGTTTTCGCCATCCACTGAATAATCCAGTCCTGCGTCGCCGCGGGCAACCGAGTGAAGTCCCACGGTTCATACAGGCCGAGATTGCTATCCGCTTTTTGCATGGCGTAAATCTTACGCGCTTCCTCAACGGCCGTATGCACCTCGGCAGGCGTGCCATCGCGATCCAGTTGCGGCTCCACAATCAGTGCCGGGCGCGGCGCAATCGTGGCGATGAGTTCGTTGTAATCGTACGGCAGTTGCTGCTCGTGGCCAATGAAGAACCCGAGCCTCGGCATCATGCCGCGCTCCACACTGTAGCGAGCGATGCCGCCGTCGCCGCGTGACGCCACGTCCGTTCGCATCGGAGTGAAACCGGAAATCGAGACCACGCCTTTCACCCGCGAATCGAGCGCGGCCGTATAAAGCCCGACCGTGCCACCCACCGAATACCCGAACAGCGAAATCTTTTGCGAATCCACCAGCGAATCTTTTTCGAGGGCGTCGATCGCCGCGCGTGTATCCTCCACCATGCGGCCCATTTGCGACCAGTGCGGATAGCGATCGTAAAACGGCGCGGTCTCGCCCATGCGGCTGCCGAAGCCACTCTGATCGAACGCCAGCACCGCATAACCGGCCTGGGCCAGCGCGAGAATCGGATGCAGATCCGACCGGTAGACCCACATATAGCCCAGTGGATAGCTGTACCCGTGCAGCCAGATCACCGTCGGCAGTTTCGTGCCCGGCGGCGTATTGGCGGGATAGTAAAGATCCCCGCGCACGTTATAGCCAAACGTGATGCTCCGCGAAGTTGTCTGGCTCGCCTGCGGTTGCAGCCAGCCAAATGACGTTCCACCGCGCTGGATGACCCACTGCACCAGATCGGGCACGAGTTGCCCCGGGTTGGAATTCGTCGCCGGACCCCGCCCCGCAACTGCTGGCGGCCCTCCGCGCCCCGAGCCTCCGCGTCCCGCAACAGCCGGACCCGAACCGCCCGCCGGCCCCCGCCCCAATCCGCCTCTGCCGGTAGCCGGTGGCATCATCGCAGGCTCTTCCCCCAACATCCAGGAGATCGATTTGCGAATCCCATCCGCCTTCGCCGGCCAGTCGGCGATCGAAGCAACCGCCGAGAGAATCGCGTTGCCGGCCTGGCGCGGGTACTTTGTGAGATTCAGCGTCTCTTTGCTGTTGGTGCGCCATTTGTCCAGATCCCAGGGGAAGAGCAGATGGTTATCCCAAACTCGGTTGGAGCGGCCGAACTGAATATCCAGCCAATCGATGCAGGCTTCCTGATCGTTCGAGCCGTGGAAGCCGGGCACGCGCAGCAGGCCCAGTTTTTCGGGCTGCCCCATAAGTTTATAAACCTTCAGCGCGGAATAATAGGCCTGCTCGTCGCCCCACGTATTCGAAACTTCGTCGTTCAGGCCATATTCGATCAGCACGGAGCGCGGCGCAATCCAGGCGATCAGCAGGTTTCCGTCAATGGGCAAACGGTCTTCCCGTCCGGAGAAGAAGCGCAGGCGCGGAATAAACCAGGTGGGGAACGAGCGCGTAGTGGTTTCAATGCTCTCGCCCGCATTCCGCTCACCGGCCAAACGCCACGGCACCACACCGCCAACGCCCGTACTGGCGGGGATCACCGCGGAAATGCGGTCGTCGAGCGCGGCTCCGAACGCGGCCATCTTGCCGTCGCGCGAGTAGCCGAACAGGCCGATATGTTTCATATCCACCTCGGGCAATGTCGCCAGATAATCCACCACCATGCCGGCAGCCCAGCCACGTCGGGGCAGCAGCGCGAAATCGTAGTCTGGATAAAGTTGCGCAAGCGCCGCGGCATCGTCCATGCCATCGTTGGCGGCAAAACCGGCCGAGATGTAGCCGCGTCGCAGCAGGGCCGGACCCCAGCCTGCCAGCGATGGCGCCATCAAAACAGGGAATGGGCCCTTACCCTCGGGAATCATCACCTGCACGCGCATCGTCCCTTTGCCGCCGGGGCCGAACTCCAGCCTCACATTGCGGATGAGGTAGCCTTTGCCCTTCGTTTCATCCAGCACGACGGCGCGATCCAGCTTCGGACGCACGGGAAATGTGCCGGATTGATATTTCTCGAAGAGTTGCTGAATCTCCGCGCGGCGTGCTTTCCATTCGAGCGGCGTGCGAACCAGCCTTCCATCCAGAAACTTCAGCGGGTCGGGCAGTCCGTTGACGCGGGGGAGCGAATCGAAATCCGGCGGAATCTCGCCGGTCTTATCCAGCCATTGCTGGAACGAAGGGACATTCGGGATGATGGTCTGAAGCTTCGCCAGGTACTGTTTCCGCTCCTCCTGGGTCATCGCCCGCAGAGGAGAAAACGCAGCCAGGGTGAAGAGGGCGGTCAGAAGGAGGGATCGGCGTGACATTGGATGACACGGATGATATCAAAGCGTTGGCCCTGTTTTGAGCGGTAACCGTCTCCCTGGCCCGCACGGCATTCCGACTCGCGGCAGATCGGCCATCGCACGTTTGTGGTTTACTATTTAGCATGTATAAATTGGCGCTTACGGCGCTATTCGCCGCCGCCTCGCTTGCCGCTCAGGTCAACGTGACCCAGGGCAACAATGAGATCGTAGTCTCCATCGATGGCAAACCCTACACGACTTTCTACTACGGGCCGGAAGTAGCCAAGCCCTATCTTTATCCGTTGCGTGCGCCGTCCGGCGTACGCGTTACCCGCGGCTACCCGATGGACACCGCGCCGGGCGAATCGCTCGACCACCAGCACCAGCGCGCCGTCTGGTTCGCGCATTCCAAAGTCAACGGTATCGACTATTGGAACAACGAATTCTCCTATAAGACTCCCAACCTCGGCCACATCTTCGTCACCAAAATCGACAAAATCCAAAGCGGACCCAAATCCGGCGAGATCGATGCGACAGCGGAATGGAAAGATCCTGCCGGCAAGGTGGTTCTCGTTGAGAATCGCAAAATGATATTCCACGGCGGCGGCCCGAACCGCGTGGTGGATTTCGATTTCACCCTCACCGCCGTGGAAACCGCAAAGTTCGAGGATGAGAAGGACGGCGTTTTCGGGATTCGCCTCGCCTCCGAACTGGAAGAGCCGAATGCGCCGGGCACCAAATCCCAGCCGAAAGAACCGCTCCGCACCGGCGTCATGACCTGCGCCGACGGCAAAACAACGGAAAAGAACTGCTGGGGCACTCGCGCCGACTGGATGGATTTCTCCGGCACCGTGCAGGGCGAGAAGGTCGGCCTCGCCATTCTGGATCACCCCGAAAATCCCGGCCATCCGACGTACTGGCACGCCCGTGGGTACGGCCTGTTCGCCGCTAACATTTTTGGACGAAATGCGTTTACCAATAAGAAGGAGCCCGAAGGTTCCGTCACGCTCAAACCGGGCGAGAAGATGCGCTTCCGTTACCGGGTCGTTATACACCCGGGAACCCTCGCGGATGCGAAAATGGATGATCTGTACAAAGCCTACGCCGCCGGGAAATAAACTATGCTGAAGCGCCTCTACCTCATTACCGCCGTTCTCACACTCTCGGCCGCCGCCCAGACTCTGCCCCCGGGGGTAACCAAAGGCCCGTCGATGGCCGGCATCACGGAGTATTCCTATCCGAACGGCCTGCGCGTCCTGCTGCTGCCAGATGTTTCAAGCACCAAGGTCTCGGTCAACATGGTCTATCTCGTCGGTTCGCGCCACGAAGGCTATGGTGAGACCGGCATGGCGCACCTGCTCGAACATATGAACTTCATCCTTTCGAAGGATGGCCGCAGCATCAAAAAGGAACTGACAGACCACGGCGCCAACTGGAACGGCACCACGGATTACGACCGCACCAACTACTTCGAAACCGTAAACGCCTCGGATGACAACCTCAAGTGGGCTCTCAGTCTCGAAGCTACCCGCATGGTCAATATGAGGATCGAGAAAGAACTGCTCGATACCGAAATGACGGTCGTCCGCAACGAATTCGAACGCGGCGAAAACAGTGTCACGCGGGTTCTGGACGAGCGTGTCATGTCCACCGCCTTCCTCTGGCACAACTACGGTAAGTCCGTGATCGGTTCGCTGGCGGATATCGAAAAGGTGCCCATTGACCGGCTTGCCGCGTTTTATCAGAAGTATTACCAGCCGGATAATGCCGTTCTGATCATCGGCGGGCAAATCGATCCTGCCAAAACTCTGACGATGGTTGCCGACAGCGTCGGCAGAATTCCGCGTCCCACCCGTAAGCTCGATGCCACTTACACGAGCGAGCCCGCCCAGGATGGTGAGCGAGCCGTGGAATTGCGCCGCGTCGGCGTCGGCCAGAACCTGATGCTGGCCTATCACGGGCCTGCCATGGCGCACCCGGATGCCGCCATCCTCGAAGTGGCCGCGGGAATCATGAATGGCTCCGGCGGCACCGGTCGCCTGTACAAGGCGCTGGTGGATAACAAGAAAGCGATGTCGGCTTCCATGTCCGTCTCCGAACTTCACGATCCCGGTGTGGTGCAATTCTCATCCACGCTCAGCAAGGAACAAAGCCTGCCGGACGTGAAGAAGACCATGCTCGATACCATCTCCGGCCTGATTACGGAACCGCCCAGCAAGGAAGAAGTGGAGCGCGCCAAAGAGCGCATCATTCAGCGCATGGACCGCGAGTTCACCAATTCACAGGCCATGGTGGTGAACGTTTTGACCGAAGTGGCTGCCGATGGTGATTGGCGCTATCTCTTCACGAATTACGCCGAAATCAAAACCGTGACGCCCGAAGATATCGTCCGCGTTGCGAAGCTTTATCTGAAGGATTCCAACCGCACCGTCGGCGTGTTCATTCCGGATGCCGCGCCCGAGCGTACCGTGGTGCCGGAAGCGCCTCCCGTGGATAAGCTGCTCAGCGAATTCAAACCCGCTGTCACCATCTCCGAAGGTGAAGTGCTCGATCCTTCTCCGGCCGTCGTGGAAAAGCGTATCGTGCGGTCAAAGTTGCCCGGCGGGCTCCGGCTCGCCCTTCTGCCCAAAGCGACCCGCGGCAATCAGGTGGAACTCCGTTTGAATATCCGGTACGGGGATGAGAAATCGCTCGCCGGTAAACAGGCTGCGGCACAACTCGCCGGCGCACTCCTGATGCGCGGCACGAAGACCATGAACCGCCAGCAGATTCAGGACGCGATCCAGAAGCTGAATGCCACCATGTCGGTCTGCGGTGGCGGTGGGCGCGGCGGCGGTGGCGCCGCTCTGGACAGCTGTACGTCAACCATCACCACGACCTCCGAGAATCTGATTCCGGCCATGCGCCTGATGACCACCATTCTCAAAGATCCGGCGTTCCCGGAATCGGATTTCGAGCAGATCCGGCAGCAGGAAATCACGGCTATCGAACGCGGCAAGACCGAACCCGCCACGCTGGCGACACAGGCCCTCCAGGCCAATATCGCTCCGTTCCCGCGCAGCGACGTGCGCCACCCGCGAACCATTGACGAGCAGATTGAAGATCTGAAGAAGGTCACTCTTGACGATGTGAAGAAGTTCTACCAGCAGTTCTACGGCGCTTCACAGGGAGACCTGGTCGCCGTGGGAGCTTTGAAGGTGGACGAAGTTCAAAAAGCCGCCGCGGAACTGTTCGATAACTGGAAAAGCCCCGCGCCCTATGCGCGCATCGAATCGAAGGTTCTGCCGGTCACTCCGATTAATGTTCACATCGAAACTCCCGACAAAGAAAACGCGCAGTTCAGCGCCGGGTTGCGAATCCAGATGAAAGACACCGATCCCGATTACGCTCCCATGCTGATCGCCAACTACATCATGGGCGGCGACATCACATCGCGCTGGTCGGATCGCATCCGCAATCGCGACGGGCTGAGCTACGGCGCCAGCAGCGGATTTTCCGCTCCTGCGTTCGGAGACGCCGCCGTGCTCTCCGCCAGCGTAATCAGTAATCCGAAAAATTCACCGCACGTCGAAGCGGATTTCCGCGAAGAACTGAAAAATGCCCTGGACAAAGGCTTCACACAGAAGGAACTCGATGCCGCGAAGGCAGCCTATCTGGATGCCCGGAAACTCGGCCGCGCGGGCGACGCCAACATCCTGAACCTGATCTCCGTGCGTGCCGACGTGGATAAAACGCTCGATTGGGATATCCAGCTCGATGCGAAGCTGGCGGCTCTTACGCTCGACCAGGTGAACGCCGCCTTCCGCAGGCGCGTGAATAACAACATGTCGATCGTGCAGGCGGGCGATTTCAAAAAGGCGGGCGTTTACCAGTAGGCTTTTTCTTCGCATACGCGCAGGATCGCGCCACGGGACAGGTTTCGCAGTTCGGCTTCGCCGCTTTGCAGACCTGCTGCCCGTGGCGTTTCAACAGCAATGCGCGGCTGCGCGAGTCGCGCTTCTCCGGCACTTCCGCCGCAATCGCATCGCGCGCGTCCTTGTAGGTCCCGCTCCATTTCAAACCTTCCGGCCCTCGGCAAAAGAATTCTGATAACAACTGTGCTCTCTGTCCCGTAATACAAGGCGGAACAAAGATGAAAACACCCTATGCACGCTTCAGCCTGGTCGTCCTCGCATTGACTGCCGCCTTCGCTCAGACCGGATTCGACGTAGTCTCCATCAAGCCCAGAAGGCGCTGCGCCGAGCGCCTGATTCGTTCGCCGACTTCCGGTGGAACGAATTAACTTGACAAATGCAGGGGGCATCCGTACTATTGCTTACATGTTGTCAAAATTAAGCTTGTATATTCTCATTATTGGCACATTCATCAAGCCACTTTCCGCCCAAATCTCACCAAGCCACAGCTCGTCTATCCAATTGCCGACGCCGGGATCTTCTGCGTCACAACATGCGGTTCCCGCGCAAGCCGGTCACCAGAGGGTTATAGCTCTCGTACACTTAACCGGGAGCGGCAGTAATGGTGACGCAATTCGGCCGGAATATGCACCAGCTTCCGAACAACTCCCAATTCCTTCTTCGGCTGTACCTGCCGCATCGAGCACGCCGCCCCGCGCCGCCAACCCTTTGAATGGTCGAATCCTCGGCTGGTCAATGCAACTCACCGATGACCAGAAGATGGCCATCGTCCAGTTTGTCGCCACAGACACAACGGCATTCGCGCCACTGTTCCGTGACAGGCGACCGGGTATTCGGGTCTTCCAGATTGGCAAGGACAGTCGCCAGACCATCGAATCGGAAATGCGAAAAGTCCGTAAAGATTTTAACCTCGATTCGTTCCTGCTTTCCGTTCACTGAGGCATATTGCTATGAAACAACGGTTACTTCTGGTCGTTTTTGGGTTTTCACTCTCCCTTTCGGCACAATACTCGTATGATTACTCGCAGAGTCCTGTAGCGTCTGACGTCAGCCATTGGCAGACGAACGGCGCGATGACATTTCAATCATTCGGCGTAAGCTTCGGGTCGTCCGCCGGTTCGATGATCTATACGCCTGCAATTTCGGGATCAAGCGCGAACGACTACGAAGTTAACACTACGGTTTCTCTTAAATCGGCTGGTGGTATTTATGCGTTGTACTTTCGCGCTAATTCGGCAACCGTCAACGGCTGCACCGCTACCGCTGCATATATCTCCATCGAATTCAACCTCCAATATTTCTCGGTGGCCTCCGGTTCCCAATACGTTCCTTACACGATAAAGCGATGCTCTGCGGGATCCCTTACGACATACCTCTCAAGTAATTACCTGGTCCGGGATGGCATCTCGGTCCGGGCTGTGGTCCACGATTCAGGTGCCAGCACGTATCTCTGCCTTACGGGCGATATTCTCGAATTTGGGCAATGCGCTGTCTTACCGGCCGGGATGTCCGGCAAGCCTGGAATTGGTGGCTCCGGAATTCCTTTAGGCAGCGGGTTCAGCGGCGCCAAGATCGGCCATTACGATGCCGTAGCTCCAAATCCGGTCGCGCAGCAGTCTGTCAAGACGAGCATTTATGCGACCGAAGCGTCACTGCGCTGGCAGGGGGCCGCGGATAACCAGAACGGCATAGGCATAGCTGGTTACCATATTACGCGGACGGGCGGGCCGGACGATTGCTATTGGGGGTGGATCGAGTACGACTGGGACGGGAGCATCATCGACGAAGGAGACTGGACGTGCGTCCCAGAATCTGTCGGAACCTTTACACCTCAGCCTGAGTTGACCGACAATACAGTACAGGCCGGTTGGACTTACACATACACCGTGGACGCTAGGGATTATCACGGAAACGGGTCCTCCGCGACATCGTTCCAGGTGACCACGCCGCCGTACGGTGCTATCGATCCACGACGGATCGGTGTTCGGCCAACCGGCGCTTACTGGGGGGGGGGTGGTGAGCAAATTGACATGTTGAGCGGCAACCTCAATTTCACGCAGCCATTGGTCAGCGCCCAGCTTCGAGGTGGCGGGAAGGCGTCGGTTTCTCTCTCATATAATTCCCAGAATTGGCGCAACGATAACGGTGAAAACTGGCAACTCGGCGCCGATGTCGGATACGGATTTGGATGGAAAGTTCAATTTGGATCTCTGACCCCCTATTATTCGTTGTCCTGGTACATGGGGATAGATCACTACATTCTGACAGACGCCACAGGCGCCGAATACCGCGTACAGCCGGGTGTCTACTACGGGTCTACGGACGGGATTTATGCCTTGTTCGATTCAGCTACCAATGAACTGCATTTCCCCGACGGCACTTTCTGGGTTATGGGTTCGTTATCCAGCGGCGCGGAACAGGACGCCGGAACGATGTATCCCACGATAATTGAGGATGTTTCGGGAAACCAGATTCTAATCAGCTACGATTCCGGGGCCGGACTCGCCCAACCGAATACGAGCGCTCGCATCACGGCTATCGAGGATGTTCGCGCCACAGGCTGTCCGTCGACTCCGGCTCCGAATGTTGTCAATTGCACGACGTATGCGTTTTCATACAGCTACGATAGTTCGGGTGCGCACCTGACATCAATCACGAACACGATCGGGACAAGCGAGTCGTATGTTTTCCACTACGGCGCAAGTCAGACTCTTGCGCCGCCGTTCGGCTACGACCCACTCTTCTCCGGAATCATTACGTCGCATCTCTCGTCAATAGATTTGCCGACCGGAACGTCTTTTTCGTTCAGCTACGATACAGCGGGCGCCGGAGAGCTTGTCCAGGCTTCCTTTCCGTTCGGCGGCCATCTGCGCTGGGCGTACTTCAGTGACGCCTACAGCGGCTCGCGCTATCTCCGGGGGGTAAGTACGCGTTACCTGGCGGCCGATTCGGCAGGGGCGACAGAATGGTCCTATCCGCTCATCTGGGATGACGCATCCGGCAGCGCTACCCACGTCAGCACGAAACTGGTCGACGCGAGCGGTGTGGGCGCCAAAGTCTGGAAATTCTTTCCAGCATTCTCAAGCGGACCAACGGGATATTTGGCCGAATTTCTGCAGCTCGCCTCTGCGAGTAGCTCGGCTTCGGCCCTCCACGACCTCTATACATGGTCCTCGGGAGGGAGCTGGTACATCTCCTCTCACACGTCGATTCGCGACGAAGGTACCGCGAACCAAAAATCCGCGCTGACGACTCAGACGATCGACTCGTGGGGAAACGTGACGCAATCGGCTATATATCCCTTTAACAACACCACTGTACCGATTCGGACCTACACGAACACGTATCTCAGCGCCCCCCTTTACGCAACCAACTACATCTTCAATCGTCTGCTGAAAACTGTTTTGAATTCCTCTATAACGCTGGTCCAGAATTACTATGACGGCCATTCGGTCAGCGGCCAGCCAGCCTATCCGTGTCCGGGAAGTTGGAGCGGAGTGACTCCATCCGGCTATTTGGCCTCCAATGCCACTGATCTTTCACCGCCTATTCCTTTTGCAAATCGCGGTTTTCTGAGCGCGAGCGTAAATCCAGCCACGAAAACCTGCAACGCCTACTTCATTTACGGCGCTATTTCGTCGACCAATCGATCAGACGGCCTTACTGTCGATAGCACCCCAAGTTCCTTGAACAATTACGCCGCGCCGCAGTCAATCACCACGCAGTCATCCAACCAGTCGCTGTCCTACAACGCGTTTCTCGGCGTGACGCAGACAACGGGGTTGCACGGCGAGCAGATGACCATGACCTACGATACGCTGGGCCGTCCATCCACGGCGACCTCACCTTATGGAACGCCCGGTACTCCCACGGTGACCTATTCCTATTCCGCCTCGGGCATCATTCCTGCCTGGCAGCAAAAAACAGGGCCGGACGGCGTTACGATCACCGCGCTCGATGGGCTGGGACGAACCATTCGGGTGCAGCGAGGCTCGGACGCCACGCACATTCAATCGATTATCGACACTGTTTATTCGCCATGCGCCTGTTCCCCGATGGGGAAAGTGCAAAAAGTATCGCAGCCATACGCGCCGGGTTCCTCCACCGTCAATTGGACCGTTTACACCTATGACGGCCTTGGCCGGCCGGTTGCGATCCAGCAACCGGATGGTGCCAGTACAGTGACTTATTCATATTCCGGAGATAAAACGACGGTTACTGACCCGGCGGGCAAATGGAAACAGTCAACGTCAGATGTTTTGGGAAATGTCATTGTGGCAGTTGAGCCCGACCCGGGCAACCAGCCTTCTGGCACGCTGACAACCGTCTACGCCTACGACTGGATGAATAATGTGTCGCAGGTCACGACCACCCGCGGCTCAACAACTCAAGTGAGGTCATTTGGTTACTACAATACCGGGAAACTAGCCTGGGCATCGAATCCGGAGAACGGTACAACAAATTTGTATTACAATGCCGACCTTACTCTTTCCTACCAATTTGACGCCCGGGGACAGGAAACGGTCTATACATACGACAGTCAGAAGCGCGTGGTCATGGTTCAGCGATTTGTAAGCGGTGCGGAAGATATCTGTCAGCGAGTCGCGTATTCGTACGACACGAACCCTTACAACTCGGGTTTCAGCCAGAACGGTGCATCCAGACTGACGGCGGTCGCGTATGGTCCAGTAAACGCTTCTGGGCAATCCTGTATTCCTGGTGTGGCTCCGACAACATATGTGGAGATGTATTCGTACCACCCGGCTGGGGCAGTTATTTCAAAGCGTCTTCAGGCGACCCGAAACGGGATCACCTCTAATCTGGACGTGAGCTACACCTACGATTCCGCGGGAAGGAATACGACTACAACTTATCCGATGGCCGCTCCCTTCGGCTCGGCATCTTATCCTGCCGGGGCAACTACTTTCACATCAGCCTTCGATTCAATGGGCCGTGTCAACGGTTTGGTTGATAGCAACGGCTGGACTTGGGTGCAGGGTGTGCAGTATGACTACGCAGGCCGTCTGACAAATCTTCAATATCTCGTAGGTTCTGCCGTCTATACTACTGAATCAATGGGGTACAACGGCAATTCTCAGCTAACATCACTCAACTGGACAACGACATCAGGATACGGTCCTACAGGCGGGATTCAGTACTTCTATTCCGCGACCCAGAATAACGGGCAAATTACTCAGGCTATCGATACATTGTCGAATGAGACGATCACATATGGCTATGACCCTCTGAAGCGCGTTGTGTCGGCGGCATCGAACCCGATTAGCGGAACCTCGCCGGCAGCCTGGACACAATCGTTTCAGTACGACGGTTTTGGAAATCTGACATCGAAAATCCTGAACGGGATCACGAACACAATTGGCGTCGATCCGGCGACGAACCGGCTCAGCGGCACCAGCTATGACGCGAATGGGAACATGACGTCCGGCGCGGGTGCGACATTCACTTACGATGTGGCGAACCAGCTTTCATCCGCTGCGGCGATTTCAGGTGGGACCGAATATTACTCCTATTCGCCCGACGGTCAGCGTGTCTACCGCCTGAAAGCCAACGGATCGACAGAAGAGTGGACTTTCTACGGCGCAATGGGCGAGCGGCTTGGTGTTTATTCTTTGGGTACGAGCGGCGGATTCCAGCCGCTGCGTACCAATGTCGCATTTGGCGGATCGACAATACTCGATTCCTGTAACGCGGTATTCCTTGATCGGTTGGGCACCAACCGTGCGAGCGGCGCGCGGTTCTATCCTTATGGGGAGGAAATTACGTCCACGACCGGAGACCGGCTGAAATTCGCCGGGTACCTGCGCGATGCATATACCGGATTGGATCTTGCCGATGAGCAGTATTACGCTTCGGTTTATGGCCGATTCAACTCGCCCTTGCCCGGCGCTTCAAGGCAAAGCGCATACACCTATGGCGGAGACGACCCGGTTAACGATCCATATGGCGACAACCTCGGCAATGTGTCCTACCCGCCCAACGGGCCGGCGGACCAATCTGGTGGCGTTGCCTCGGCGTATCCTGAGGTTAGCTCCCCGACTTGTGCGGGCACGGTGCTGTTCGGTTTTTCAGGTGTCGGCGACGGAACCACTATCGGTCAACTTATGGCGGGCAACTCAGACTTATCTACATTTAGCAAAACTATTTTTGCTGAATCAACGATTGGATACAGCGTCGAAGATTCGATCGAGAAAGCAGCAATTGCCGCCGTAATCATGAACCGCTGGCAGTTCGTGAATGGAAACTTCGACCTTTACAACGGATCCGTCTATGACGCGGGCTCGGGGAAAGTTCGGGTTGTCCCCGATTGGGGCAATCGGGATTCCTCCGTCGCGTCGATCGTCTATGCTCCGGGACCACAGTTCCAGGTATGGGCGTCGCCCGGTGTTCTCTCCCCCAGTTCGGTAAGTCGGCTCAACGGAGCCGAGAATAAAGACCAACTTTCGATTGACTGCTTCTCACTCGTACAGTCGATAGGCACCGCGGACGAGTTTTGGGCAGCCCGTAATCAGCATACCTTGTACACGGATTCACAGTTCGGCTTGACGTACACCAGTTTCGGCTCGGGTAAGAACAATGCCAATAAAAGTACCTACGAGAGCACGATCGGGAGCTATGGAAGCAATAATGTGTTTTACGGTGTCGACAGATTGCAAATCTGGTTGCCCGGGCTCCCGCTGCCCGTCATTCCGGTGACTCCCCGCCCGCCACGCCGTCCTGTTCTTCCGCCTCGTCCCCGCTCGCCCGTACGCAGATAGGAGCAGCCATGCGCATAGCCATAATCACGTTCGCGCTCTCAGCGGTACTGTATGCCCAAACGCCGGCTGATACAAGAGCCGCGACAATTCCCAGTGCCTTGGCTTGGTTCTCCGTCTGGCAGAGCACGGAGTCCGGTCGCGCGAAAACTCAGGAGTGTAAGGGCCAGGTCAAAGGAACCCGTTACAGCGTAAGATGTGATCCGCTCGGCGTTATTTTCGGAGGTGATACAGACGGAACCGGTCATTGTTCGGTCCTGTCGATGCGGCCGGTCGTCGCTCCTGACGACCTCGCATATGTTCCAACAGGTGGGATAGGCGCCTATCATCCTCCCGATCCGACGGTCACCCCCGTACCCTTGGTTCTCTTGGTCGGGCCTCCAAGCCCTCCTCCGATTGGGGATTGCCCGGAACTTGGCAAGGGGGACGCCATGGTGCATTTCAAAATGCCCCCCGCGATTCGGGGATTCAGCACCGAACTTACGGCGACCGTGGCAAGGGTCGCCGCCGCAACAGGACTTGGTCCCGCTTCAGGCTGCATCTTGCGCTATCCGAAGGTCCGGGCAGGCGATCCCCTCGCCGATGTCTATGAAGTCTGCGCAGGAGTTGTGAAGTATGTTTATGAATTCCGGATTACCGGTGGCAAAGTCGCCGATTACCCATTCTGGACGTATATGATCGAGAAGAAAGATCTGCCTGCCGGTTCCGAAAAGCGGTTAGCGAACCCGGAACTCTGGTCGGGAACTTCCAATTCCCAATAAACAGACATCTGTGTTGTCAGTTGCGATTTCTAGCTCGGTGTCCCTCTGTACTTAAACAAAAACTTCAGCCAAACAATATTCCTTGCTAGGTCCGATCCAGACGACACTGACCGGATTCCTCGGGCCCGGCTTGATAGTCTGCCTTATGTCTCCTTGGCAGTGCATCCTCAGAACAGCTTCGAATTGTAGTGAAACGGAGGATTACAGATGATGGATACAGTCGCCCGCACCTTCTTCCAGGCTGGAGTCTGGCAGCCCGAATATCTGGATAACTTCCGCGATGAGGTCGGCCGCTTTCACGAGGTGTTGCAGGATTTCGGCGATTTGTTGGAGCGAGAAACTCCACCCAACGGAATTTCCCTGGAGCAATTGCTCCAGGGCCCTTCGCCGACGCAATGACCCGCGTCGGCCAACTGGCGATGCTGCGCCGCCTTGCGGGATCGCCTGTGCCTTCTGAGAATTTCATCTTCGCGACGATTCGCGCCGATAACCTGAGCCCGGATCAGGCGGCGCCGGCAGCACCCGATCCTTCCTGGAATGCGGAATTGCCGCCAACGGCGCCTGGCGTGGGATTACCTGAGAAGTGGTATCAGAAATGACGGAGCCAGGCGGGCTCCAATCGGCCCGATCTTCAGATCATTGCGAACGTCGGCGTTTTGCGCTGCCCACTGTTTGGGCGGTGTCGGCGAGGAGGCGCAGAGCCCGATTGACGGTCTCGCTGTCGGGAAAAATGGCGGAAAGGTCTGGTTCAATCAGCACCAGGTTCGTCGCAGCCGTTGCTTGGCGATAGTATTTGCCGCGAACTCCGCCCGGCAGCTTCGAAAGGTCATATTCCTTTCGAAGCTCATTATTGCGCTTCACTGCCGATTCCTTCTTCATACTGTTTTCGCTCGGTCCGCGTTGCCTTGCGTGCGCCGTGCTTGCTGACGTTTCCGTAGCTTTTCGAGTATCCCATTCGAACGTCACTCTATCCAGGGGTACTGTATCGTTCCTGTATTCGCACGGAGAAAGAAACGCAAAGTACTACCCGTTGACGAGTTAAAACCAAAGATCCACTGCACCCGGGCTTCAGCCCTCGCGAAGCCAGGCTCTCCTCGTGCCAGTCCCGCAAACTTTCCAGCCAAACATAGACCTGGACCTAATCACCGTATTACGCCCGAAGCCGCACCCACGCAATCACCCGGCGATCCCTCCGGACCATCGATCTTCAGCGCTATCCAGAACCAACTTGGGCTCAGACTCGAATCCGCGAAAGGACCAGGCGAATTCCTCGTAATCGACCACGTGGAAAGACCCTCGCCATATTAACCCAACTCAAAGCTGACCTACCGAAGGCGAGCCGCCTGCATCCATCCTCTTAACGTCATGTTCGGAAAGTGCATTCTGATTGCCGGTTTGGCTGTGGCTGCTCTCAACGCAGCTCCCCCGGCGTTCGACGTAGCCTCCGTGAAAATCAGCAAAGCTCCCGACGCCGCGGTTCTCTTTACTCCGGGAGCAGCCCGTATACCGAATGCCGGCGGCACTGTAACCCTCACGAACTGGAGCCTGCGCATGTGCATCGCGGCAGCCTGGGATCTCGACGTAAATCAGATGTCGGGGCCGGCGTGGCTGAGCACCGAACGCTACGATATCGCCGCCAAAACATCGGCAGGCACAAGCCAGGCCGATCTTCGTCTGATGCTCCAGGAGCTGTTGACCGAGAGGTTCAAACTGGCAACCCATCGCGAGAGCAAAGAGATTCCGGTCTATGCCATCATGATTGCGAAGGGAGGTCCCAGGCTTCGAGCCAGCACCGGTGACCAGCACCTGCCAGTCATTTTCGCGCCGCCCACACGTTTGATTGGCCAGGGTTCCACTTTGCAGTCTCTGGCCTCGGCGCTGCGGCGCGCGGCAGGCAGGCCCGTGATCGATAAGACCGGTCTCGCCGGAACTTTCGACTTCACTCTGTCTTACTCGCCCGATGAAGCGGCAACCGATCTTGGGCCATCCCTCTTCACGGCACTTCAGGAACAACTCGGACTTAGACTGGAGCCGGAGAAATCACCTCTTGAAACCCTGGTAGTTGACCGCGCGGAAAGAGTTCCGACGGAGAACTAAACTTGTAGCTCGCCCTTCGATCCAATCTGATGTGAACCTCTGCCAGGCCAGTGCGTAATAAGAGAAGTAATATGAAACAACTCATACCCGGCATCCTTCTCCTGGCCGTCTCCGCACTGGCACAACAACCCGCCGGTTTCGACGTCGCCTCCATCAAGCCCAGCAGCCCCGATACCCACGGCATGAGCATCGGTATCACGCCAGGAGGTTCATTCAAAGCAACCGGAGTCACGCTGAAATCGCTGTTAATGCAGGCCTATAATGTGCGCGATTTTCAGGTCTCCGGCGGCCCTGGCTGGATCGACACCGACCGTTACGACATCCTCACGAAAAGCGAGGGCCCCGCCGTCTCGGAAGCCGATCTCGGCGGGATGACGGATCAACAGCGTAACGCTTTCCGGGATGGGCTTCTCGCCAAAGTGCGCCTCCTGCTTGCCGACCGTTTCCAGCTCAAAATCCATAAGGAAACAAAGGAACTGCCAGTCTATGGTCTGGTGATTGCCAAATCCGGTTCCAAACTGACCACCGCGGTGGAAGACGGAAAGCCTGGCGGATCCATGAGTATGAGCCGCGGGGACACCGGAAAGTCGGTAATGACTGCCAGGAAGATGGAGGTTGAATCTTTGGCGCGGCAACTCTCAAACCAGGTCGGCCGCACCGTGCTCGATCAGACCGGCCTCACCGGCAAGTACGATTTCAAGATGACGTGGGCGCCCGACCTGGCCGAAACCTCGTCCGAAGGCCCGTCGCTTTTCACGGCTCTTCAGGACCAGCTCGGCCTCAAGCTGGACGCGCAAAAAGGCCCCGTCGAAATCATCGTGATCGACAGCGTGCAAAAAGCTTCCGAAAACTGAGGAACCATATCCGCTAACATGGAATCGAACCTGTGCGACGCCCCACGCCCGGCCCTCGATTCCTCCTTCTGGCCCTCGCAGCCAGCCTTGCGCACGCAGCCGCTCCGAATCCAGCCACGGGCACACCCGACCAGTTCTTCGGCCTCGACAAGGTCTATACAATTCACCTGACCCTGACTGCGGCCGAGTACAGCAAGCTGGAACCCGCCGGACCTTCCATGGCGCGTCCCGGCGTAACCGGCGACGACAGGTATCCCAGCTCCAGCGCCATGCTGGAATTCGAGGGCAAGCCCTTCGGCAAAATCGACCTTCGCTATAAAGGCAATTCCAGCTACCGTTCCGGCGGTCTTTTGAAACGCCCGATCAAGATCGAGTTCCAGACTAACGGTGATGCAAAGGAGAAGGCGCGCACGTTTTTCGGAATGTCGAAGATCAATCTGAATAACAATGCGATGGATCAGAGTCAGATGCGCGAAGCCCTGGGCTACGATATTTTTCGCGAGGAAAATGTGCCCGCCGCGCGCACCGCTTTCGCGAAGGTCTATCTCACGGTCGCCGGAACTTATGACAATCAGTACGCCGGTTTGTACACGATTGTTGAGCAGATCGATCAGGATTTCTTTAAGGATCGCTTTGGTAAGAAGGCCGGTCCGGTCGTCAAGCCGGAAGGTCTGAGCGGTATGCCTTATCTGGGCGACGACTGGAATTCATATCTGGTGCCTTACGGGGCGAAGTCGAGCGACAAAATCGACCCGGAAGATGCAAAGCGTTTCATCGCGTTTGTGCGTTTCGTGAAGCAGGCCAGCGACGAGGATTTCGCCAAAACGATTGCCGAGTATGTGGATGTGAACGAGTTTCTGCACTTCCTCGCGGTCGAAGTGGCGACCGTAAATCTGGATAGTCCGCTGGGGTTCAACCACAATTACTACATCACCATCAATCCGAAAACGCGAAAAGTGACCTGGATTCCGTGGGACCTGAACCTGGCTTTTGGCGGCTTTGGTGGTGGCAGGGGCGGGAACGGCAACGCCCCGCAGGATCTCAGCGTGACTAAACCAACGGCCCAGGGGCAATTTCCACTGGCGGATCGAATCCTCGCCGTGCCCGAATATCAGAAGCAGTATGATGCGATCTTCCGCAACCTGGTGACGAAGAACTTCACCGTGGCCCGCCTCGGCGCGCAGATGGACCGGATAGCTGCGGCAATTGGCCCGGCAGTAAAACTGGATGCGGCCGTTTCTCAAACGCAGTTCGAACGGAATCTGGCGGTGGACCCGTTGCCAACCGACGGTGTAGTTGTAACGGGCTTCGGAGGACGTGGCATGGGTGGACCTCCATTGCGCCACTTCCTGGATCTGCGCGTGGAATCGATGCTGGAACAACTCGATGGCAAGCGCGAGGGTTTCACTGCAACCGGCCGAGGTGGAAGGGGCGGCGGCTTCAGAAATCAGTAGTACCCGGCAAGCCGTTCACGGCGAAGTTAAATTATTTTCGATTCCCCACATCCGCCTGTATCAAATCACCTTACCGACAATCCACCACTCAAACCAACCGCCAAAGCACCCCCGATTTCTTGACACCCTGTGCTACTTTCCAGACAGGGAGTGGTTCTTCGCCGGCCGCTCCTGACAATATTTTCCCGGCCGGGAAGCGTCGATTGAGGTGAAACTGGACTTTCGGTTCCCATTCAGGGA
>JAICJH010000107.1 GCA_025928545.1 Bryobacteraceae bacterium
GACGGTGACATTATCCGGCAGGTCGTCGGCCCCCGTGCCGTTCCGGGGTGTAGAGGTGCTGGTATTCTGGAAGTAGAACGCTGCGTGCAACTTAGAGCCTAGAATTTGAACGACTTTGATCGACGGGATGAAGTATCGGCGGCTTCCGTCGTACGTCGCCAGATAGTTGGCTCCCGCCTGCGCGGCAGTTGCACCCTGCGGCAGCGGGACCATCGCCAGGATTTTGGCGGCCACCGGGTCATAGCTTGTCACCGGAATCCTGTTGTTTGGGAAAGGATTGCGAACGAGTTGGCCCCCGCTTGTGAATGTAGAGGTCGGGTCGAAGATCGTGCCGCTCGGGATGTTCCGGCCGAGCGGGTCCACGTAGGGGCCGGCTGCAGTGGTCACCAAGCGATTTTCCGTCGTGATGAGGCTGGAAAAATCTCCGTTGCGGTAGGCGGCAGTGGGTACCGTACCCGGCGTGGTGGTATTGATCAGATTCTGAAGGAACTCTTCGAAGTTGAAGAAGAAGAATGTCTTGTTCGTGCCGTTGTAAAGTTTGGGGATCCAGACGGGACCTCCGACTGTGAATCCGAAGTCGTTCTGGTGGATCGCGTTCTTCAGCCCTGTGTAGGGCTGAGCGGCGTTCAGCGCTCTATTGACCAGATAGTCATAGGCGGTGCCGTGCAAAGCGTTGGTGCCGCTCTTGGTGATTACGTTCACCACTGCTCCACCGCCGGCCCCATACTCCGGGGCGAAACTGCTGGTCAGGATGGCGACTTCCTGAACTGCCTCCGAAGATGACTGCGTCTCCATGGTGGCGCCCCCAAGGCGGGAGCTCGTGGGGTTCATGGTCGCGCCGTCCAGTCGAGTCGTAAGTGAATTGTTCGGAGTTCCGTTGATGACGGTTTGTGTGACTGCGTTGCCGCTCCCCCCTGTGGGGCAAGTAGGGCCATCGCAATACTGCACTCCAGGCAGCAGCCGCGAGGCAGCGAAATAATCGCGGACGCCGTCATTAGTCGCGCCCACCGTAAGAAGCGGCAGGTCGTCCAGTTGCTTCAGCGTGAAGTTGCCGGCCAGCTCGCTGGTTTCGGTCTGCAGCAGGGAAGACTCGGCCGTCACGGTTACAGATTCGGTGTTTTGGCCCACTTGCAGCGCCACATCTTCGCGCATGGTCTGTTCCGCCGCCAAATGGAATTTGGTGTGCGAGTAGGTTTTGAAGCCCGCCACCGTCACTGTCAAGCTGTAGTCACCGATGGGCAACTGCGAAACAGTGAAGTTTCCTGTTTCGGAGCTGGCGGCCGCGTAGACCTGTCCATTGTCCAGATTCTTGAGTGTGACAGGGGCATTGGCAACCACGGCTCCCGTGGCGTCCGTGATTGTTCCGGTGACCGTGGCCAAACTGGTTTGGCCAAATCCAATCGAGGCCGTCAGCAGGAGTCCAGCGATGAGTGCGATTCGATTCATAGATATCTTCTCCCAACACAATTCCGGTCCCAAGGTTCTTGGCCTCAACCGGGTGGCTGCCACGTGCTTGAATACGCGAGATACTACCGCAAAAGACCAGAAGCTTTGGTTAAGTATAGGCAGCAGACTGCGTTTCGTCTAGCGGTTTCGACTGATATACCACATCAATGCGGCTGATACTGCGGGGGAAATGGAGTTTCAATCGGCGGAGATAGTCAATGTTTTCATGCATGGGGGATCGATTGCGGGTCAAGACTGAAGGTTGCCACCGCGAAATGTAGTGACCAGGAAACAGGCTGAATTTACAAATCTGGCGCGGAATGAGTCTTTTCGCCCCGATCTGTGCGATTTGTGAAGATCGTGTATTGCGGGAGGATGGTGGGCTCGACAGAACTCGAATCTGTACCTCCTGCGTGTCAAGCAGGAAACAGGTGACACTTTCCATACATTCCGCCAACAACGCCCGCGAAACTGTGGGTGTTTGACACTAACCGGCTCGTGGGGTGGCTCCTAGACGAGCAGGCCAGATCTTTAAGTTTTAGGGAACACACCCGATAACGCATCCCTGGAACGCAGACGGGTTCGCAGGCGAGACCGCTGCAAAGCCTTATTCGTTTCAGGTATTGTTATTTTGCGCTACAGGCATAGGACCCCACCCATTGCCGCGATTGCTCCCGCGTCACGGCGGACGGATTGGGTTCGTTGCTGTACTTCGGATATTCCGGATATGAGCACATCGGCAAGCTCTTCTGACCGGCGGTCACTTTGATCGACTTCCCCGGGGCCCTTCCGTTTTCCACCCAGTCGACCAACCGCGCTAATCGATCCCATGTATTCGGGATCGGCTTGGACTCAATCTGCTTGCCATCGCCATCGGTGGCGTAGTTCGTGCCGGTGAGGCCGTGCCCGGTTTGCGGCAATACGTAGAACCGCGCGAATGTATCCACTTTTGACCGGCCCATCTTGTCGAGCACCGACTGATAATAATCCAGCTGCGACCCCGGCGATGCCAGCGTATCATTGGTGCCGATTGCGACAATCATCTTGCCGCCCCGCTTCTGGAACGCGGACAGATCGGGATTGGTGCCATCAAGCCATTGGGACAGCTCGGCCCGGCGGGCCGCGAACTTGCCGCCTTCCACGTAGTCGAGCGGGTTCGCGGAGAGGTCCTTCATTAGGAATCCGGTAACGCCAATCGCGCCTAAGTGGCTGTGCATCGGAGCATCCGCAGGCGCTCCCTCCTGCCCGCGGAAGCGCGACCCGAGAATCAGGCCGCTGCCGCTCGGATCGGTATTTGGCAACCACATTCCGAAGCTTTTCACCTTGTTCGCCAGCGGCGCAGCGAAGGGGTAGCGTGTGTAGATGAACTCGAGCGTCGAGATCTGGCCATCCGTCAGACACGCATTGGCACTGGTGTCCGCAGGGTTGGGATCGACATTGTTCGGACAACGTTTCGCGGCCCAGGGATGGCGATTCTTTGCGCCCTGGTGGACGTCGAAAATCGCGCGGCACGCCATGTAGTTGTTCATGATGCCGTCAACCAGCCCGTCGAGCTTGTCGCACTGGCGCATGAATTCGCCGCGTATCGCGTTGATCTTTGCCGGGGTGATCCAGTTTGCCGCCGGCTTCTCCTGAATGCGGATCAGCTCCGGCGCCAGCATCAGCGACGAGAAGCCCACGATTGGGACATTCGCCGCGATGCCGTCATAATCGGTGGGATAACGCTGCGCAACCGTCAGCGCCTCGCGTCCGCCTTGAGACGTACCGATGTAGTAGTTGTATTTGGGCCGCTCGCCGTACATCCGTTGGATCAGCACCATCGCGGCATCGTGCGTCTTCTTCATCTGCATATAGCCGAGATTCTTGATCGCCTCGTCGTTCAGCGCCCAATCGTCGGAGGGCGCCGGTCCACCGGGTCCCTTGGCCGTCGCAGGGGGCGCACCGGGGCCCTTTTCAGCACCCGGAGCTTTGGCGCCACCCCGCCCCTTGCCGAATTCTCCGGGAGGTCCGCCCTTAGCGCCGCCTGGGCCGAGCCCGCCAAAACCGAATCCACCCGCCTGATGGCCCGAATCACTGCCGTAGGTGATAAAACCCAGGGCGAACGGATTTCCCGGGCCGCTGCCGGTGAGCCCCGGGATGGTTCCGTTCATGCCGCCACCGCCAAGCTGTGCCGCCCGGCCGTCCCAAGCGGACGGAAAAGCGACCTGGAAGTTAATCGGTTTTGCGGTCGGCGCGTGATCGACCGGCGCCATCGCGCCGTTCACGGTGCAGTATGGGGCCAATCCCTTCGCGGCGGCGTTCCATCGGGGAGCGCTGAGGGTGACTGCGGATACGGGCTCACCGATCGACGTAATCGGGATGCTGTCGCCGAGTTTAGCGGCGGTGCAATCCGCCTCCGTAATCGCCTTGGAGCCGGCCGGAGCTTGTGCTCCTGCTCCGGCAGACCAGAGGAGAGCCGCGGCTCCTGCGCCGAGAAGCATCCATACGCGCGAGTAATTCATGACCGTTACTCGATCCTATCTGAAGAGTCTTGGCACAAAATCGTTCAAGCTTCGCCGCCACGTCAGCCACTCATGAGCCGTTCCTGGCGATTCATAGTAGACGTTGTGTATACCGGCCTTCGTTAGCTCGTCGCTGAAGTTCTTTGTCCCTGGTCCCTCGATGGAGCCTATCCCCAGAAACAAAAGTTTGGTTTTCTTGTTGAACGCCGCTGGATCCGCAAACGCCCCACCGCAGGCAGTCTTCGGATCGAATGCCGCCCCTCTGCCGCCGCAGCTTCCGCTGAATCCGCCGATGTAGGCGAACTTGTCCAGGTTCACCAGAGTCGTCAGGAAGGTCTGCATGCCACCCATGGAAAGTCCGGCCATGGCGCGATTCTCGCGTCCCGGAAGGACGCGATAGGTTTTCTCAACCATGGGGATTAGGTCGGTCATCATCATCTCGGTGAACGTCGCTCCCGTGAAATCGGCCAGACCGCCGCCCCGGCCGGCAGGAGCCGATCCCCGCCCCGCCGCCGAAGTGGCGGGTGGCTGGGGCAATCCGCGAGCCGCGAATATCGTTCCGTCCTCGCCTGGCTTGACGGCGTTCAGATTGTCCATCACGACGATCATCGGCTTGGCCTTCCCGGCCGCGATTGAATTGTCGAGGATGAAGTCCACGTGCCCCTGGCTGTACCAGCCAGTTTCGTCTTCACCCCAGCCGTGCAGCAAGTACAAGACCGGGTAACGACCTTTGGTGTTCGTCTCATAGTCCGGCGGTGTGTAGACAAAGGCGCGTCGCCACTTCGCCGTGACCTTGGAGTAATAGGACTGCTGGCTAACGTGACCATGCGGGACATCTTTGGCCTGGTAGAAATCGCCACCCGGTTCGGGAATCTCGATCCCGCTGTTTTGCCATCCTGATCCAAAGAAAGTCATGGTGGACGGGTCCGCGACTGTGGCTCCATCGATCTGAAGACTGTAGTAATGGAAACCGACCACCAGGGGCGTCGTGGTCACTGTCCAGACACCGTCCGGGCCTTTCGCCATGTCGAACCCCTGCCCAATTCGTACGCTTATCTTTTGAGCGTTCGGCCCGTTGACCCGAAACATGGCCCGATGATCGGGATAAACACAGGGGTACTTTGCGGAAGGGACGTTGTACACAGATGGCGTGCACACGTCCGCCGCCTGTCCAAATGCCATTCCGCAGCTTATTGCCGCCAGAGCAAGAATCCGCTTCATGACTTATTCCTCTCACCGGCCCGAATCAGCCATCAGATCGAGAATGCCGTTGACGATCGCAGACTCCGCGCAACCGGGCTGCAACCTGGAAGAAAGAACCTCAAACGTGTACATCCCATAAGCGGTGTCATTCGGAATGTAGCCTGAGCGCGCCGAGCCATCGGTGAGAGTCGCCATCATGGTTCGCGCGTAGGGCGACTCTTTCTTCAGACGTTGGGCGATTGGGTTGAACACCTCAGCATTCACGGCGCCGATCATAATGTCTCCCAACTGAAGTAGCCCAAGCCGAATATCCACCGGACCGGCCGCTTTGTACTCTCCCGGGAAACCCGCGCGACCCTCATTCGTGCGCTCGCGACCCGGGCAACTGACGGTCTTGAACCGGCCGTCAACCTGAATGCTCGACTCCGTGCGTTCCATGCCGCGCATCACGTGCATCACTTCTTCGCCCAGGAACTGTCCCATGGAGAGGATCATCTGCTTCTGCTGATTCATCAGCTTGATCACGGTCGGGTCTTTCTTATTCAGACCCTGGCCACCGGGAGGCATCGAATTGCTGATGTCGATGCCGCGCTTGGCGTAGTCTTTGATGCGGATTTCGCGCAGGTCGTAAGTCTGCTGAAAATAGATGGGGTTCTGATCGCCGGCAGCGCCGCTGGACCACAAGGCGACGATCTTATCGTCGAACGAATCTTCGATGTACTTCGAAGTGGTCCCGGGGGCATCGCCGCTGACTAAGTCGAGCTGGCCCGCGGCCACCCCGTGCATGGCGTAGTTGTAATAGACTGCCAGCGGCTCGCCGCTCAGACTTTCGAACTTGATCACGGCGACGGTCTTGTCGGACGGACCCTCGTAATTGGGTCCTTCCCACCAACGTTTTGTCTTGGGATCGATAATGTTGCGATTGACGTTGATGTAGGAAACGCCCGTTCCATAACCAATGCGAGCCGGCGCGAGCCGCTGCTTGGCCAGGCGGACGGATTCCACGATCTTCTGCGTGTACGCACCAGCGGGCTGGTTCGGCACACTATGGCTGTGCGTCGCGCTCAGCAGCACATTCTTCGCGGGAATTCCAAGGTCGGTCTCCAGTTGCTTGGAGACAGCCTGCCAGATTTGGTCAGACACACCGCCCGCGTCCACGCTGATGAGCGCCGCCGAAGCGGTTCCGTTGTTGATCACGATCGCGCGCGAATAGATGTGATCGAGGATGCCGTCGTAGTTCTTGGGCAGGTCGGCCTGCGCCGGGGTCACATCCACTTTGGCCGCGCCCACGCGGAGAGCCGCGTTCTGCGCATACGCTCCGACGGACATGCCGAGGGTGACTACGATCCAAGCGGCCGCAAACGATTTTTTCATGGTTTTGATCCTACTGCTGCTGTCGCTTCTGATTCTCCATAAACACATCGCACGCCTGGCGCCGCAGGCCTTCTTTGGCCACCGGGCCGGCATCGGTGAAGTCCATGTATGCGCGCGCGGTCGCATCGAACTTCGGCCACTTCACCAGCTTTCCGCCGTTGGGATCGCCAGTCTTGGCGAAGTTGGTCCAGTATTCCTGCATCTGCGGCGCGTACTCTCGATCCGAATCGTTGTAGTTCCGCATTTTCTGCCAAACGGCCAGGGTGCCGAAGATAAATGGGATTTCGGAAGCATGCGGTGCGCCCTTGGCTTCCTGGCCGTGCACCGTGCGCGAGAACTGATACTCGTAGCCGCGATTCCCCGCGGCAGTATGCCAGATCAGTTCCTGAACCGTGCCGCAGCGGAACGAATTATCGGTGGTGAACTGCAGCATCACGGTTCCATTCTCGGGATCGGGCTGGGGATCGTTCGCGCTGTTCACTCCGTACGCCGCTAGCGCACGATCGGCAAGGGGGCCGTAGCGCTGCGAGATCATCTGGCGGATATCCCCCGCGCCGCGCGGCTGCATCTCCTGGGAATTGTTACCGATCAACAACGCCACCTTTTGCTCGCGGCGTTCGGCATAAATTTTCGTGGCGGGCTCAGGAAGCACCCAGCCGTCCACGGTGATTCCCAAGCCTGCCCGAGCGCCCTTCACGATCAACTCTGTGTCGGGGATCCCGCGCAGCTTGGCCAGCGCATCGTCACCGGTGAAACCCAGGCTCGCGGCGAAATCCACGCCTCTCTTTTCCGCGGCGGCCAGTGCAAGTCCTGCGCCCGCCGGGCCGCTTTGTGCGATCACTCTCATGAACAGTCCCTTAGTGAGTGGAGAAGCGATCAGCGCGTTGACGTCGCCCGCGCCTGCCGATTCGCCGAAGATCGTGACATTCCTGGGGTCGCCGCCAAACTTGGCGATATTTTCCTGGACCCAGCGCAGGGCCATGATCTGATCGGCCAGCCCATAGTTCCCGGAAGCATGGTGGGGAGATTCTTTCGTCAGCCCGGGATGCGCGAAGAAGCCGAAGACGCCGAGCCGGTAATTGATGTTGACCACCACCACTCCGTGGCTCGCGAGGACTTCCCCGTTGAACAGAGCTTCAACACCCGATCCGGCAGTGTTTCCTCCGCCGTGGACCCACACCATCACGGGTACGGATGACGTCATGGGAGACTTCGGCGTCCATATGTTCAATTGCAGGCAGTCTTCGCTGTGCGGCAACTGCGGATTGTCGTTCTGATGGCACATCGGCCCCATCGTGGTGGCATCACGGACGCCGGTCCAGGCTTTTGCCGGCTGCGGTTCCCGCCAGCGCAGTTGGCCGACCGGGGGTTGCGCGAAAGGAATATTTTTGAAAACAGCTCCGCCATTCGCGGTCAGGCTGCCGCGAAGCTGGCCGGTGCTGATCGAGACGACCGGATCAGACCCCGCCGCTGTCAGGGCTTGTCCCAAACAGAGGAAACAAGCCAGCGTGCCTAATTCTTTGGTGAGTTTCATGCTCTTCCTCTCTTTATTACTGACGGCAAGAGTAGTTCGCGCCGTCTTCGGGATTGCCCGAGCCGTTGTATTGCGCATGCGCTGGATAAGCACACAGGGGACGGCTGCGCCCCGGGAATGCCCGTCCGGTCGCCATAACCGATTCGGGAGCCTGGCCCTTCTCCACCCAATTCACGGCCGCGCTCAGCATGTCGAAGTTATCGAGCGTTGCGCTGCCGCCTCCGCAGTGTCCCATTCCCGGCGAAAGAAACAGGCGGCTCCAATCCGTGACTTTCGACGCGCCACCATTGGCGGCCGTCATGCGCTGGTAGTAATCGATGGTGTCTTTGGCGGAAAACCATGGGTCGCTCACGCCGTGATAGAAGATCAGCTTCCCACCGTGGGACGAGAAGCTGTTGAGGTTGACCCAACTGTAGCTATCGCCGATGCGCGCCGTCGGATTGTTCTCCACCTTGGCGGCGTCGGCATCCACGTCTTGAGTTGTGGCTACGGTGGGACCACCCACCGGGCTGGGGCCGGGATTCAGCAAGCCGGGGATTCCGCCGCCCTGCGCCGTAATTCCCGTGTCATAGAACCAGCCGGCATAAACCTGCCTGCCGCGCGAATCCTTCGGACCCGCGAAGCCTTTTTCAATTGCGGCCACCTGCTCCGGCGACAGACACCCATTCGCCTTCGCGCCCTGGCATTGGAGATCGCGAGGCCGGAAGTTGCAGCCTGCCGGATCGAAGATCATGCCGTCCTTCACGCCGTCGCGCGCATCGCATGTGTCGAGCAGTTTAGCGATAAAGGCTTTCTTCTCGCTATCGGTCAGCGCGGGTCCTGGCTTACCGCCCGCATCCTTGGGCGCGACCGAGTTCAAGGCCACGGTCACCGTGCGCGTCGCGAGATTCGAATGGCCCGTGCGCATCGCAGGCGAGCCCACCACGATCCCGTCGAAGTACAGCGGGTAGCGCTGCGACATCAGCATCGCCTCGCGGCCTCCCGTCGAACATCCGACGTAGTAGGAATGTGCGGCCGGCTTGCCATAATAGGCCGCGATGATCTGCTTGGCGAGCACCGTAAGCCGCCCGATTGCGACGAATTCGAAATCGAGTGTGGCCTGCTGGTCCTGCATGAAGCTGCCGTCGAAGCCGCCGCCAGTGCTCTGATGTCCGGTGTCGCTGCTGGCGACGGCAAAACCGCGTGCCAGCGCCGGCTTGTCTCCGACGGCCTGATTACCGATCGGCTCCCCCACGGTTCCGTTCAGGCCACCGCCGCCCTGTTGCAGGAAGTTGCCGTTCCAATTTTCCGGCAGAGCCACCGCGAATCGAATACCGTAGGTCTTGCCGTCCGCACCCGTGCGCTTGTCGACGATGCCATTCACGCGGCAATGCGCCGGCAGCATCGGACCCGGTCCTCCGCGTCCGCCAGGAGCTGGTCCCGCAGCCACCATCTCGGCCCGCGTGATCTCGATGGTTGCACCCGGCATCTGGAACTTGGATAGATCCGCGCACTGCTTCGCCGTCTGGGCAAAGGTCGTCGCGGCTGCAAGAAGGAAGAAGATAGATTTCATCGGGACATCCTCATTTCTGAAAAACTCCCAGGTCAAATGCGTCCGCCATCACCTGATTGCCGGCGTCGTTGGGGTGTATGTGATCGCCGGAATCGTCTTCGGCCTTCAACCTGGCCGGATGCTGCGAATCGCGAAGAATCGCATCCAAGTCGACCACCGCATCAAAGTTTCCTTTTGCCCGGATCCAGCGGTTCGCCGCAACCCGAACCTCTTCGCCATGCTCGGAGTAAGTCGGCACGCCCACGGCTGGAGTGAGCGTGGCTCCCATCACCTTGATGCCCTGCGCATGACAACGCTCAATGATTTGCCGGTAGCCGCCAATCAGTTCTTCGGCGGTCAATTGGTTCGGTCCATTCGGTCTGGTACGAATGTTGATGTCATTGATGCCTTCGAGCAGGATCACCCACTTCACGCCAGGGCGAGTGAGGACATCGCGATCTAAACGCGCCAGCGCACTTATTCCCGCGCCATCGCGCAGCACCTGGTTGCCGGAGATTCCTTGATTTACCACCGCGACATGTTGCGTCGACTTGTTCTCCTTCAGCCGCTTGGCAAGGAGCGTAGGCCAGGCCATATTGGCATCCCGCGTGGTCGCGAAGCCATCAGTGATCGAATCGCCCAACGCGACAACTGTGTAGGCGTCGCGCGCTGCAGCGACGTCGATCCCGGCCAGCCAGGCATACGCGAACATGGTCACGGGTTCAGGCATGCTTCGCGAACCCACGACGTTGCCTTTCGAGATATAAGCTGTGTGCAATCCAACCGTGTGATTGGCGGGAGCACCGGTATCGCGTGGAAGATATAGCGAGACCGCGAGGTCCGAAAGCGGGGCAACCTCAAGGTCCACGGGATCGCTGACCGCGATCGCTCCAGGGGGAATCGTGAAGGATTCGCTTCCTCCGAATTTAACAACGCGATCCGTCCCGTCAACGATCTCTCCTCCAGACTTGGCTGTCGCCAGGTGCGCGGCTCCGATTTCGAGCGGCTGCGCGTTCAGCATGTTCGACAGTTCCACGCGAACGCGGCGTCCGCCCACGCTGACATGCGCCACCATCCGAACCGTTTGGTCGGCCAGCGATGCCGGCAAGTTCGATGCCTCGGGCCCTTTCTGCCTAGCAGGCCGAGGAGGACCGTTAGGAGCAATAAGCTGCTGAGCGGTGGTCCAGGTTGTTACCCAACCGTCCAGCGCGCTCTGCGCAGGAAGCATCGCCACGGCGCCCAGCGCCGCGATGGCGACCGTTCCCAGCTTGCGCATTCTCATTGTCCGAGAACTTTCTGAATCGCTGGGACC
>JAICJH010000165.1 GCA_025928545.1 Bryobacteraceae bacterium
ACCGAGACACAACCTGTTGCTCACGTGCTTTACCGGGGCCAATACGACCAGATGCGCGATGAGGTGCATCCGAACACCCCGAGCGTGCTGCCGCCGATGACGCGGGCTATGCCGCGCAACCGGCTCGGACTCGCTAAGTGGATTGTGGACCCGTCAAATCCGCTCACCGCACGAGTGACGGTAAACCGGTTCTGGGAGGAAATCTTTGGCACCGGGATCGTCAGAACGGCCGAAGATTTCGGCTCGCAGGGAGAAGCCCCAAGCCATCCCGAACTCCTGGACTGGCTGGCGGTAGATTTCCGCGACTCCGGTTGGAACGTCAAACGCACGTTCAAGATGATCGTGATGTCGGCGACTTACCGGCAATCGGCGGCAACTACGGCGCAGAAGACAGCGGCGGATCCGCAGAATCGGCTGCTCGCGCACGGGCCGCGTTTCCGCATGGATGCCGAGATGGTGCGCGACTATGCTCTGTCTGCAAGCGGGCTGCTGCGGCCGACGATCGGCGGCCGGAGTGTAAAGCCGTATCAGCCATCACATATCTGGGACACGGTTGCCATGGAACAAAGCAATACGCGTGTCTACCAGCAGGAGACCGGCGACAATCTGTACCGGCGAAGCCTTTACACCTTCTGGAAGCGTTCGGCGCCTCCGCCCTCCATGGATATATTTAATGCGCCTTCACGGGAATACTGCACGGTTCGCCGCGAGCTCACGGATACACCACTGCAGGCCTTGGTCACGATGAACGACGTGCAATTTGTGGAGGCCGCCCGAGTTCTGGCGCAAAACGCGATGACTTCAGACAAACGCCTGGACCGGGAACTCCGATACATGTCGATGCGACTGCTCGCGAGACCCTTGGAGAAGAACGAGTCCGACGTTCTCACGCGGTCGTATCAGGACTTCGTCGCCTACTACATGGGGGCACCGCAAGACGCCTCTAAGCTGCTGAAGGTAGGGGAAGCGCATGCCGACCAGCGCCTTTCAGCGCCCAAATTCGCGGCCCTGACAATGGTCGCAAACGAAATGCTCAATCTGGACGAAACGTTAGAGAAATGAACGAATTCCCCATAAATCCGATCACAGAAACGATGTTGGTGGAGACCCGGCGACGTCTGCTTGCCAGGGGCGCTCGGGGCTTGGGTTCACTGGCTCTCTATACGCTGCTCGAACGGCATGCGGCCGCTGCGACGGAGAAAAAGGCCGTGGGCGGAATTCCCGGCTTGCCCCATTTCCCGCCAAAAGCGAAACGGGCGATCTATCTGCATATGCTCGGCGCACCCCCGCAGATGGAAACGTTCGATTACAAGCCCGGCATGGCGAAGTGGTTCGATAAGGACCTGCCGGACTCGATCCGCCAGGGCCAGCGGCTCACGACGATGACCTCCGGTCAGACGCGGTTTCCCGTCGCTCCGTCCGTATTCAAGTTTGCACAGCATGGACAGTCTGGGACGTGGATCTCCGAGCTTCTGCCTTACACGGCGAAGATGGCCGACGACATCGCCGTTATTCGCTCGATGAACACGGACGCAATCAATCATGATCCTGCTGTCACGCTCCTGCAGACCGGTTTCATGATCGCGGGTAAGCCTTGCGTCGGGGCATGGATTTCCTACGGTCTCGGCAGTTTGAACCAGGATCTGCCAACCTTCGTGGTCCTCAACGCAACCCACTCAAATCCGAAGGCAAACGTCCAGGCCATATCCGCGCGCCTGTGGAGCTCCGGGTTCCTACCGGGTCAGTATTCCGGAGTTGCACTCCGGTCGGGCGGCGATCCTGTTCTCTACATCAATAACCCGGATGGCGTGCCCGAGAGGATTCGCCGCCGCATGCTGGATGGAACCGGTGAACTGAATCGAATGGAAATGGCGAAGATGGCCGATCCGGAAATTCAGGTGCGGATCGCGCAATATGAGATGGCGTTCCGAATGCAGACCTCTGTTCCGGAACTGACAGATATCTCGAAAGAGCCGGAGAGCACATTCAAGTTATACGGCGACGATGCGCGGAAGCCGGGCACATTCGCGAACTGCTGCCTGATGGCTCGGCGCATGGCGGAACGCGACGTTCGCTTCATCCAGGTTTATCATCGCGGCTGGGACGTTCACAGCGCGCTGCCGGATGTTTTACCCAGCCAGTGCCGTGACGTGGATCAGGGCGCATACGGCCTGGTGCAGGATTTGAAGTCGCGAGGATTGCTCGATGACACCCTGGTAATTTGGGGCGGAGAATTCGGCCGCACGATCTATTGTCAGGGGAAACTTACGCCGACCGATTATGGCCGCGATCACCATCCGAAATGCTATTCCATCTGGATGGCCGGCGCTGGGGTAAAGGGCGGAGCCGTACACGGCGAAACAGATGAGTTCTCCTACAACATCGTCAAGGATCCGGTACACGTGCGGGATCTGAACGCGACCATTCTCAACCGCTTCGGCCT